>JAEEXG010000073.1 GCA_016291405.1 Lachnospiraceae bacterium | reverse complement strand
TCGTCAAAAAGAATTATCTTTGACTGGGAACAGAGCGCTCTTGCTATGGCGATTCTTTGCTGCTGTCCGCCTGAAAGAGTGGTGGGATACGCATCTGCCTTATCTCTCAGCCCTACGACATCAAGATAGTGATATGCAAGTTTCTCCGCTTCTTTCTTGCTCTTGTGATGAAGTTTCATAGGAGCGATTGTAAGGTTCTTTAAAACGCTCATGTGCGGATATAGGTTGAATTGCTGGAAAACCATCGAGATGTTGTCTCTGACAAGCTTTGTTTTATTTTTGGATGTCATTTTGACACCGTTTATAAATACCTCGCCTTTGGTCGGTTCCTCCAAAAAGTTCATGCAACGAACCGTTGTTGATTTACCTGAACCTGAAGGTCCGATAATAACAAGCTTTTCGCCCTCCCTGACATCAAGATTCACATCTCTTAAGACTTCCAAGTCGCCAAAACTTTTGTAAACGCTCTTTAACTTGATCATAATTAATCTCCACTGTTCTTTCGAAAGAAACAAAGAAAGGCGCTCAGCTCTAAAGAGCCAAACGCCTTTGTTTTGTATGTGGTGATGATAAACTATTATCGTCAAATATGTCAATCCCAATAATTCATTTTTGTAAAAAACTCCCAACAGGTTTAAAAAATGAAGAAAATTTTTCTACATGTTATGCAATTTTCTGACTATTTACTCTTATTTCAAATCTTCAAGCCATAGTGCCACCGAAGCATCGCTTGGCATGCGCCAGTCGCCTCTGGGCGAAAGAGTAACGGAGCCGACCTTCGGTCCGTCAGGAAGGCAGCTTCTTTTGAACTGTTGCGTAAAGAAACGTTTAAAGAAGTTTCTTGCGGCCGTGATGACGTCGTCATACTCAAGCTCGGAATAAGCCTTCATGGCATATGCAGCCGAGCGGGCCGGCTCAAAGCCATATCTGAGCGTGTAAAATAAAAAGAAATCATTCAAATCATACTTACCGATTTTCTCTTCCGTCATCTGGGCGATTTGGCCGTTATTGCCCGGAGTAAGTTCAGGCGTAATGGGTGTGTCGCATATAGAAAGAAGAACGTCTCTCAGTTCCATGCTCTCACACATGCTTGCATACGAACTGCAGATAAACTTAACAAGGGTCTTTGGAACCGACGAATTGACGGCATACATGGACATATGGTCGCCGTTGTAGGTGCACCAACCAAGAGCCAGTTCGGATAAGTCTCCCGTTCCGACTACCAAGCCGTTATTCATGTTTGCGGCATCCATCAGGATATATGTGCGCATTCTGGCCTGGGCGTTTTCGTAAGTGATGTCGCCCTCTCCCTGATAACTTTCTTCATGACCGAGCTGCTTAAGGTGAAGCTTAACGCCTTCCTCGATGGGAACCTCATGTATCTCATCCGCCAAAAGTTCCATCAATCTCGTGGCGTTACCGTACGTCAGGTCTGAAGTATTCCCCCTGTTGGGCATGGTATAGGCTATTATTCTGATATCCGGTATTATTCTTTTGGCCTCTGAACATACGATTAATGCAAGAGTCGAATCGAGGCCGCCGGAAATGCCTATGACGAGGTTTTTGATACCTGCGGAGCGAACCCTTGTGGCAAGACCGTTTGCCTGAATCTGAAGTATCCTCCTACAGCGTTCATGTCTCGTGCTTTTTTCGGCAGGCACAAAAGGATTCTTAGGTATAAAGTAATCGTTTCGCTTTAATATGTCCGCCATCTCCGCAATGTCAGCTTCTTCTTTGCCGATGGTATGAATTCGAACCGGCACCCTGCGATATTCGCCCTCGGTTACTGTTTCAAACGTATTCTGGCGGCGTCTGTCATGCATGATGATTCCTGTATCCACAAAAGCCGTTTCAACATGCGGGTATTTCGGGAACACCGACTCCGAAAGAAGGCTTCCGTTTTGAGCGATAATTGAGTGGCCCGAAAAAACAAGGTCCGTACTGCTTTCATACACACCCGAGGAAGCATATATATACGCACAGTAACAAGCACCGCTTTGCTGGGTAACAAGTTGCGTGCGGTATTCTTTTTTGCCTATGAGTTCATCCGATGCAGAAAGGTTCGCAATAATGTTGGCTCCCGCCAAAACAGCATGGGTACTGGGTTTATCGGGAATCCACAAGTCCTCGCATATCTCTATACCAAGTACCGCTTCCGTAAGTGGGTCTTCTGCTAAAATATCCGTGCCAAAGGGCACCTCTGTACCATTTATTCTGACAGTTTTTCCCTTAATAGCCTTCCCCGAAGCAAACCAGCGGCACTCATAAAACTCCGAATAGTTGGGAATAAAGGATTTAGGAACAATAGCTTTAACACTTCCGCCCGATATCACCGCCGCGCAGTTATAAAGGCTGTTATCAAAGCGTATCGGCGCGCCTACCAAAATAAGGCTTCCGATATTGGCGGTTTCTTTCGCTATTCTTACAAGTTGTTCCTCTGCGCTTTTAAGCAAAAGGTCGCTTAAGAACAAATCCGCACACGTATATCCCGTAAGCGAAAGCTCCGGGAAAACAATAATTCCACAGTCAGACTGTTCCTTAATCATTGCAATAATCTGCTCCGAATTGAAAGCTACTTCGCCGACCTTAAGTTTCGGTCCTGCCGTAGCCACTTTGATAATTCGGTTTTTCATAAATCGCTCCTCCAAAAGGCCAAAGAAGTGTAAATATCAGCCTTTATAACAAAGAATTCTTTCTTTTTTCATGTCATTGCACAGATACAGGTCCGTGTCTGACACGTCTAAAACCCTTATAATATCCATTAAGTCTTCCGCTTCGGGCGCATAATCGCATAACTTATTGTCAAACTCTGCCAAAAGTTCAGGGTTATAAGCCAGAGTCTTTTCGTTTTCAAATATCGCATTATATAAAATGCCCGCCTCCACAAGGTCCTGGAAGAAGTGGCTTCCGTAGGAAAGTTCCGGGTTATAGCCTGCTCTTGAGTCAGCGATTTCACAGATTGCTTCAAACTCACTTATGTCCGAAAACAGAGCGGGAACTCCAAGTTCGGGAGATGAGGTACCGATTCGGCCCGGGCTTAGTAAGAGCAGTTTCTTTTGCTGTCCGCGCATAGCCCAGTTGACCTGGCCCAGAGCCTGCCCGACTTTGTATTTGTCTTTGTAGGGCATGTTGTAGTAATTTACGGGATCTATCGCTACTACGATGTCCAGTTTTTCAATCCTCGACAGTCCCATGGAGGAGCCTTTGCACTCAAATAAAACCGACTCCGGCGCCACGTTTTCAGGCATATCCGCTTCTTCTGCGTCCTGATATACCTGAAGAGGACGGCACTGCAAAAGGTTTATTACGTAATCGCCGCTCTCAGAGAGGTTGATCGTAAATTCAGTGTCTACGGGATAGTCGTACTCTTTTTGAATGGCAGCGAGGATACGGCGCATTTCGGTCATGAGGGTTTCTTTGTCCACTATTCCCTGACAGGAAACAAACTCAATATCCCGCGATTGGCCACGCTCTCTAAACATTCTCTCGGCATCATAGTCGTGCTCAAAAAGAAGACGCTTCATAAAGCTCGGCAAATATGGCTTAACGTCCGCAGGGTCGCACTGCTCAAGCTTGCGGGAAGCGCGGTTCATAAGTTCCAGTTTGCGCTGTGAATACCGATGCTTCTCGGCACAGTTACGGGCGGTGGTGGCTTTGGGCTTATCAAGACTCACTAGTCTCGGATATGAACCCTCCGTTCTGTCGACAGCCGAAGTTCCCAACCCCATAACAAGCCTTAACATCCCCGCCGAGGGGTCAAGGTCTTCCATAAAGCGGTAAGGGCTGAAAGAGTAACCCACCCCGGCCACGCAAGGCATATAGTATTCGCCGTAATATGAGCCCGAAACCCTCTGTACTAACAGAGCCATCTGCTCGTCTCTGTCCCGAAGTCCACGACGGCTACGATAGTCAAGAGCCGACTTGCTCATGGTGCTGGCATACACTGTTCTTATGGCATTCTCAAGTTCTTCAAGGCGTTGGTCCATATCGCCTGAATTGGAGCAAAAAACCGATTCATACTTGCCTGCAAAAGCATTTCCAAAGCCATCTTCCAGAATCGAACTGGATCTTACGATAATAGGGTCCTGCCCGTAATATTCAAGAAGTTTAACGAACTGCTCTTCCATATCTCTTGAAAACTTGCCGGCAAATAGTCTTTCCGCGAATTCTTCCGCCACGGAAAAATATTCTTCCGCGCTTCTTTGCCTTATTCTTAAATCCCAGAAATTATTCTCAACTATAAAGGAGTAAAAAACATCAGAGCCTATGTAAAAAGAATCATGAGGCTCAAGCTTTACCGCAATATCCGGGCATTTGTTTTCAATGATTTTTCTGGCAAGCAGCATTCCACAGGCTTTACCGCCTATCATGCCGGTGCCGATCATTCTTTTACGAACCGCAAAATAATCCTGCGGCTTAAAATTTTCCTTAATAATCTCACGAAGCCTTTCATCTCTCGACATCATGATGTTACACATACGATGGCAGGCTTCGGTTACATCCATCCCATTTTCATACATGGTCTCAGCCATGTTAAAAAAACGGTCCCAGCTATCCATGTTGCCCCTGTCGAGTGACGCAGCATTATCTCCCAAGACCTGGTAAAAGTGACTCGCCCGCACACCGTCCAGTATAGGCTTAAAATCGCCGTTCTCAGGATTATAAATATGTGGAAGGAACATGGTCTCGGAATAGCGGTTCCAGACTTTGTCGGGACGCACGTAGACATTTTCTTTGTCTGCGTATACATCAATAAAGAGCTGGGTTGTATCCCTGATTTTCGCTATTGCCTGAAAAGAATGCTTGCCCCTGATAAGCGGGAAGAAAGCTACCGTATCAAGAATAAACAGATACGGACAGGTAACGCGAAAGAAATTGCCCATCATAAGGTCCGTGGCCCAGGCCGTCTGAAGCTCCGACAGGCAGTCAAAAACGTAAAACGCATCCCTTCCTTCACGGGTAATGTGTTCATGAATATTTACGGTGAAATTCTCAAATCTGTGATTTAGTTCCACCTCAATAATCTTTAAGCCTTCCTGAGGCTCAAGAAGAGGCTCGTGGGTAGCAAAGCGAAAATATATTAGGTTTCGTCCATCGCGAATCGCCTGATTCACATAAGGCTTCATGAACAGTTTAAACTGCTCCAGATTATCAACCCGCCAGACAACATTGTCGCCAAGACGTATGTTATCAAAATGTTCATCCATCTGCGGTATTCCCGACAATACTCTGTCAAATGCAGCCATACCCGCCTCCTTCTTTCGCATGCACAAAAAAAGGCAAAGACACCTAAAGTGGCGCCTTTGCCTGAATCTATTATACTACAAACGGTCGCAAAAGAAAACACCGACTAACCCCGGGCAATTCTTACAAATTCCTCAAATATCTTTTTACTGCTTTCATCGTTCTTATGAGAGAATTCCGGGTGCCACTGGACGGCGCGAACGTACTTCTTTCCCGGCAACTCAATTGCCTCGACTATGCCATCCTCAGACGTGGCCATAGTTCTAAGACAATCAGCCTTCTGCTTTACTGCCTGATGGTGGTAGCTGTTAACGAAAAGAGTTGTCTCGTTAAGAAGGCAGTAAAGGCTGCTTTCTTTTGCAATAGTAATTCTATGGACCGGCTTATCGTAAGGTGGTTTCTGGTGATGTTCCGCCGCGGAAGGATGTTGCGTCGGTAGATCCTGATAAAGCGTTCCGCCAAAGAACACATTCATAAACTGAATTCCCCTACAAATTCCCAAAACCGGGAGGTCTCGCTCCAACGCCTGAGCCAGGAGTTCTTTCTCCATAGAATCGCGCTCCTCGCAAGGTACGCCGCATTCTTTTAGCGGTTCCTCACCATACAAAGTCGGATCAACATCATGTCCGCCCGTCAAAAGAATGCCATGAACATGGCTAAGGAGTTCCTCAATGTCTCTCTTATCACTTGTAAGTGGCAGCATAATCGGAATGCCGCCGGCCTCTGTAATTCCATCCATGTACCCCGGAAGCATCCACAGGCTTTCTTTAGTCTCATCCACAAGCGGCACAATTCCTATAATTGGTTTCATAATTAATCCTCCCAAAAAGAAAATGGCAAAAGCTCCTTGTCGACGCCTTTGCCGCTTATATTATACAACGTATGTTACAAAAATTCAAAAAAGGATATTAATTATTCCATGCCTACTCCGTATACATCATTCCTTACCAATTCGGAGTATTTTTCGCTAGAAAAATACGTCTAATCCCCCATTTTGTCCGTATATGAAATTTTAAGCAAATTCGGAGTAGATTTTCAAAAAATCTACTCCGAATTAAGAATTCTCTCGCTATACGGAGCAAATCATCTTTTTGCCCCCTTAAATCAGCCAAAATTACTCCGAAATTGCAGGAAATATCGTATTCGGAGTAGCTCGAGCCGTCCACGGACTTAGAGCTATGATTTATAGTAGTAGCCTTAGGGGTGTGGGGCCAGAACTATCCGATATTATGTTGCTTTCAAATAATCATCGGATTTCTTAATGATGAAATCCGAGATTGTATGTGGTCGCCAAATGTCTGATTGTGCAAGCACATCAGCCGCTTGGCTCGTCGCCTAACAAAAAAAGGAGTCTGGCCGAAGCCAAACTCCTAGGTATTGCTTTATTATTTTATATTCCAATATACTATACTAATAGGTTTTCGCCCAGGATTTATACGATTTTCTGACTTGTTCTTTGTACATCTTAATATCACTGGTACGAAGGTATGCTATATAATTATTTATCTTGTCATCTCCGCATTTCATCTTCTGTTCAAGAAAATTGAATACCGCCTCGATTGTATTGATCCAGTAATTTTCTTTTCCCTCTTCGTTCATCTTAATGTATATAGAATAATCAAACGGAACGGAAATCTGTGGATATCCATCGGAAAGTTCAGAACTTATGCAGATCTCTTTCACAGTCGGACTGCAGCATAGATTAAGCTGTCTTAAATATGCGTTATCAGCGTATTTAATCTTATACCAGAAGATATAATCAAGAAAATCAGAATCAGCTCTTAATTCTCTGGTTCGCTCCTTTGTCTTTTCCGAGTCCCCTATAAAATCCGAATATACGTTAATGCTTTTTAATCTCATATGATGCCCCTTAATTCAATCTATTTAGCAAAACTTTAATATAACTTACCCTGATAATTAACTATGATTCCGATTTTATGTTCCAACGTTCATGCCTACAAACTTGAATTTGTGCAATTCTCTTCGGAGATAACTATCTGTATTAGCCTCCTATAAACTTGAAGCAGTAAATGCTTCCAAATCTCTGCAAAAAGCTTCGTAGTCAAATTTGCCTTTGCTTTTTACCTTCTTAAGGGCTTTAGCAATCATTTCCTTGTACATTTGCTTTTTCTCAGTCACATCAGAGACAACATATTTTTCTAAATTCATCCTAATATCAATGCTTGCAACGCTATTATTGCCGAGCATTTTAATCTTTTCTCCCCATTCTCCCCTCTCATAAGATTCCGCTGGGGCAAGAACAGGGACAATCCCGACTGTTTTCAGTATGTCGCTGTACTCTTTGTCCTTAAAGAATAAATAGAGTTGTTGGCAAAAACGATATATATCATCGTCGATACCATATTGGTCTTTATAGTAACTTGGCGAATTAATGTTTAATTCCACAATTTTCCCTTTCTCTTACTCAATTAAACTGGAATATAATTTGCCTCTAAAAATTTGAATTTGTATGCCAAATAATTTGAAAATCTATTTTCTTTTATTATCATCCAATATGGGATTGAATATTTCTTTCACTGTTATTGTTCCCATTTGTTTTAAACCATCAAAAGCTTCTATTCTTTTGCCGGGCCACAATGAATTTGGATAGTACTCTGGGCTAATAAGTTGTACCGAAATCAAATCTCCGTCGTTCAAGGGATCATTTCCTTCAATCTTTCCCGAAGTCCTATAGTTCTCAATAATCTCAAAAGTAGGTCGCATTCCTGAGCAAACCGTTCTGGAATACTCCGCGTTTTTTTGCCATATACCATTGAATTCGTTTTTCAGATTCATGTACTTCCTCCACAAACTCGAATTTGCTTAAAATACTCCCCTATCTTTAATCAATTCCTGGAGCCTTTTCATTTCACCTGGGGTAATCGTCACACCTTTTCCATATTCAGTATGATCAGATGACCAGGTGCGAATGTCATAGACAGGTTCTCTATCATCCCAACTGACATAGTTCAGTTCTTTTGTCCATCCGTTGTTTGACTGCGATATATCTCCAATGTGTTTATATATTTTGAATTTGAATTTCATATCGTCCTCCACAAATCCCGATTTATCTTTATGAATGACCCACTAACCCCGTCCCCTAGGGCCATCATACACTTTTCCCAGCGAGTTTGAAAGCAATTAATACACTTTTCCGAACGAGTTTTTTGTAAAAAGACACACTTTTTCTTTATAGCCATTCTTTCAAATTTGACTTAGTCATTTCCCCATCTCCGGCACACAGTGCATGTGGACTCTTGAAAGCACTCTAAAGCCTTCGGCTCTTCCCTTTAATCTCTTAATTCCAAACTCAATGCTTCTTAGATTAAGATAAAGCTTAAGGGACTTAAGCGCATCAGAGCCCTTAGGATACTGGCTTTCATGGCACTCAATTGCCTTAAACTGCTCTTTCACGTGTCCCGAGGTCTTAACATATCTATTTGGCTTAGCCGTCATATAAAATGCAATTGCTTTAACATCAGAAGACTTAGCTCCATGGGCTTCCATTATCTCTTTAAAGGGCGCAAAGAAAGCAATCTTTTTTGCCACATCTCCCACGTTTAAATGGTCTTCGTGGCACTCGCTTTTTACATTAGGGTCTGTAGCAAAGACAATGTCAGGCCCTATATTTCCGATTTCTTTAGCCATAGCATCGAATAAATCGTTGTAAGAATAAAGCCCGCCGTCTGAAAGCCCTAAAAATCTTACATCCGTAACTCCCAAGACCTTTGCAGCCTTTATGCTCTCTTCTTTTCTGATTTTAATCAATTCTTCAAAGTCAGGCTTCTCTTTTAAATTTTCATATCCGAACCTTCCGTCAAGGCATATTAAAAAAGAAACCTTTTTCCCAAGTTTTATAAGCTTTGAAACCGTAGCTCCCGCGCCGATTTCAATGTCATCGGGATGAGGACCTATGAAAAGATAGTTTTCAAAGTTTTCGATTTTCGGAACAGGTATGGCAAATTTCAATGCTAAAGAAGTAAGTCCCATAAAATTCTCCCTTTAATACACTTTTCTTTAATTATAACAAAAGAGAATCCCTTAGGATTCTCTTTTACTAATTCTTATTCAAAAGCTTCAGCAACCTTCGGCAACAATTCTCTTATCTTTAAGTGCTGAGGGCAAACCTTTTCACATTTTCCGCACTTAATACATTCAGAAGCCTTTCTGTGGTCTCCGGATGTTGCACTTAAGTAAAAGTCATTTGCCTTATTTATCTTAAAGGCACTCTTTTCATTTAAGGCTGAGAAAAGCTCAGGAATCACAATGTTCATAGGACAGTGGTTTTCTTCGATACAATATCTGCAGGAAGTACAAGGGATTCTCTCAGTACCCTTAAATATATCCACAACCTTTCTTACCGCATCAAGCTCATCATTGTTTAAAGGCTGAAAGTCTTTCATGGCCTTGATGTTATCTTCCATCTGCTCCATGTTGCTCATGCCTGATAAAACAACCGCGATCTGAGGGAAGCTTGCCGCAAATCTTACTGCGTAGCTTGCATTGCTTCCGCCGTTTAAGCCCTTTAATACCTTGTCGGCTTCTGAAGGCAAGTTAACAAGATTTCCGCCCTTTACAGGCTCCATTACAAGCACAGGCTTATTGTGCTTCTCACACACTTCATAGCACTTTCTGCTTTCAACATCCGGGTCATCGTAGTCTAAGTAGTTAAACTGAATCTGCACTACTTCGATTTCCGGATGCTCTGTCAAAATCATATCAAGAATTTCAGCCTTATCATGGAAAGATAAGCCAAGGTGCTTTATAAGCCCTTCCTCCCTTAAGCCGTATGCAGTCTCATAGGCCTTAAGCTCTTTATACTTTTTATAGTTGTTTCTGTTTTGAGCATGCATAAGATAAAAATCAAAATAATCTACTCCGCACCACATTAACTGATTTTCGAAGAATGGACGAATGTCCTCCTGCTTGTTAAAGTATGGATCTGTAAGCTTGTTTGTAAGCAAGAACTGACTTCTGTCATATCTTGCTGACAGGCATTTTGCAATGGCTGTCTCAGATTTACCATCTATATATCCATGAGCAGTATCGAAATAGTTAAGACCCGATGCTATAAAAGCATCGATCATCTTATTGAACTGTTCATGATCAACTTCCTTGTCCTGCATTGGAAGTCGCATACATCCAAATCCAAAGTTACCGTGAATCTCTGGGAAAAACTTATTTTCTACCATTGTCTACCTCCCTTTATTACATTCCTTTTACCTTGATATAATAACATGAAACCCCTGTGTAATGGAATAAATTCATTTCATATTAAGTCCGCAATATTTTCACATACAGATGTTATGATTACCACATAATAAGTATTGTGGGGTAAGCTTATGAAATTTATAAAAAAAGATGACAAACTAATTACTGATTCAGGAATTGTTGAAAACAACAAAACCAAACAAGCTGCAACTTTCGTTTTTTTGTGTGATTTATGTTCAATAATATTAATAATTTTAGGACTGATTGCTTTTATTAAAGGTAATTCCTAGGAGAAGCTTATGTATGAATTCAAACGAAGAATTTATGAAGTATTAGAAGTGGGTAGCATCGGTGATATTTCAAGTCAGGCTTACGATAGACTAATGACAATAGCCATCATAGTAGGCTTAATTCCTTTGACTTTAAAATCTTCATCCAAGTATACTATTTGGATTGATTTAGCCACTAG
>JAEEXG010000017.1 GCA_016291405.1 Lachnospiraceae bacterium | reverse complement strand
CTTCAGAGTAAACGATGAACACAAGCAGTATTTAAAGAGCCTAAAAATAAAGTAATATAGAAAAACGATTTACTAAATTAAAGCGTTGACATGGTAACGCGGTGATTGTATAATTATTTTCACGTATAGAGGAGAGAAGTACGAATGGGTAAATTTTGCAAGGCGGATTTGCTACTTGCCGCGGATCTTTTCAAAAGAGAGGATGCCGAAGTGAGGGAGGAAATCAATTCCGAGACTACAAAGGTCCCATCGGGTGAAACGGTACGTCTTTACGTAACATTCAATGAAGGTTACAAAGACAGCCTGACGGCACAAATGCAGGCGGAGGAATTGTTGGGAGTCCTTCCGACCGGTGCTCACTTTGAAATTAAAAGGGTAGATGATACGGGATATGCCGCAGTGATTGAGACTGAGGAAACGTATATCGACTTTATCAAAAAGAGTGATAAAGTGTCTGATGTTACAATTGAAGAACAAGCCGAAACTACCGGTGATGTTGGTGCCTTAAAAAAAAACGAGGCTGAGGGTTTAGTGGGTAGCGAAACCGAAAATATCAGTGAGTCGGTAGACGAATCTATTACGGTTAATACAAATGAGAATGAACTGGGGAACTTGGAGACAATAGCCGTGATGGATACTGTGCCTGATACTACCGACAAAGGGGTTGGAGATAAAGGCGGATTATCCGTTTTATTACCAATCGCTTTAATGGCGTTTATAGTCGGGGGCGTTGCGGTTTTTAAGCTATTGAAAAAGAAGAAATGATGAATAAACAAGTGCTACAGTGATTTCTCACTGTAAGCACTTATTTTTTTACAAAAAAGGAAGGAGAAAAAGCTTTGAGAAGGTACAAATCAAAACACTTCTTTGCATTCATGCTTGCATTGGCAATGGCTGTTACCACAATCTTTCCCGGTAACGTAGCATATGCGGCTGATTTGGAAACAAAGAGTGAAACCGAATCGGTAGAAAAGCCTACTGCACCAATCTTTGAAAAGGTTGATGAGACAGAAATTTCTGCCAACGAAATCGTACTTGAAACAGAGGAAGCGGAAGAAGAAACGCTTTACGAAGACGATGATGTAGTAAGAGTATTCATCGTATTCGAAGATGAGGCTGTGGTTGAAGCCGGATATTCAACCGAGGATATTGCCGAAGACAAAAAAGCAATGGCATATTCAGATGAACTTACAGAAACACAGGATGAAGTTATTGGAAAAATCGAGGAAGAAGTTTTGGACGGAGACTCCCTCGAAAAAAGATACAGCTTTACCCTCCTTACAAACGCAGTATCAGCTGAAGTTGAATACGGTGCTTTGGAAGATATTGAAAATGTAGACGGGGTATCCGCAGTTTATGTGGTTCCCGTATATGAAACTCTTGCCGATGATGCAATCGACCCTAAGACAATGACTTCAGGCGAAATGGTCGGAAGTTATTCAACTTGGGCTTCCGGTTACACAGGAGCAGGAATGAGAATTGCGGTTATCGATACTGGTCTTGATATGGATCATCCCTCATTTACCGAGGAAGGATTTTTAAAGGGATTAAACGAAACTGCAGAAAAGAATAATAAGTCAATTGCAGATTATAATCTGTTAAATAAAGACGAAATCGCATCGGTTGCAGACAGATTGAATGCAAAAACAATGCGTCCTGACTTAACACAGGACAATACCTACTACAACGCAAAGGTTCCTTTCGGATTTAACTACGTTGATGAAGGTTTTGATGTAACTCATGACAATGATGACGAAGGCGACCACGGAACACACGTAGCAGGTATAGCAACTGCAAACAAATATGTTCCTACTGAAGAAGGCCTTGGAACTCAGGCCCTTGGCGTTGTGGGAACAGCTCCCGATGCACAGCTTTTCGTTATGAAAGTATTTGGTCAGAAGGGCGGAGCATATCCCGATGACTACATGGCAGCTATTGAAGATGCCATCTTGCTTGGCGCGGATACCATTAACTTAAGCCTTGGTTCTTCAAGTGCAGGTGAATCTGCAGCTGAAGAATACATCAACGAAATCATGGCTCGTTTGCAGGGCACAAGCACAGTAGTTTGTATTTCAGCCGGTAACGCAGCAAACTTCTCTGAGAATTCTGCATACGGCCTTAACTTCACTGCCGATGTAAATGCTGATACAGTAGGTTCTCCCGGATCTTACACAAACGCATTTACAGTAGCAAGTGCAGTAAACACCAGCTTGACAGGATATCAGGCAAAAGCAAATGGTGTCAGAGTGTTCTACCAGGACGGTACAAGCGGAACAAATGTACCAATGGAAACTTTGGCAAAGAATAAGCAAGAAACCGAATACGATTACGTTTTAATTCAGGGAATAGGTACTGAAGAAGACTATGAAGGCCTTGATGTAAAAGGAAAAATCGTATTTGTAAGCAGAGGATCTTCAAGCTTCTCTGATAAGCACAACATCGCGGCCAAGAAGGGTGCAATCGGTGTGTTTGTATACAATAACGCCGAAGGTGCTTTGGGAATGAATCTTGCAAATTCAACAACCAAAATTCCTTGCGCAGGTATCAGAAAATCAACTGCTTTGGAAGTTGCAGAAGCATCTGAGTATGATGAAGTAACAAACACTTACACAGGTAAGATTACTATTATTCCAGGTTTAGCATTAGACTTTAATGTTCCTGAAGGATATCTCATGAGTGACTTCTCTTCATGGGGTGTTCCGGGAGATTTAAGCTTAAAGCCTGAAATCACAGCACCGGGCGGAAATATTTACTCAACCATCGATAAAGGCGGTTACGGAGTAAAGAGCGGTACATCAATGGCTTCACCCAGCACTGCCGGTATTACCGCACTTGTTCTTCAGTATATTGAGGAAAACAAATTAACCGAAAAGACCGGACTTTCTGCAAGAACACTTGCCCAGAGCTTGTTAATGTCAACAGCAATGCCCCTTACCCAGGCAGACGGAGGATACTATTCTCCTCGTAAGCAGGGTTCAGGTTTGGCTAATGCATATGCGGCAATCAATACACCGGCTTACCTTACAGTAGGTTCGGAAGCAGGAAACGACGGTAAAGTTAAGATTGAACTTGGCGATGACCCTGCAAGAAAGGGTAATTACAGTTTCAGCTTTACTGTAAACAACATGTCAAATGAAAAAGCTTATTATACATTTGACAACGCATTTTTGACAGAGTCTGTTGTTGATGGAACATTTATTGCAAATAACTCACATAAGTTAAGCCCCAATGTAACAATCAAGACAGACAGCGAACAGTTCCTCTACGATGTAGACGGAAACGGAAAAGTTAATCAGAAGGACTCACTTGCACTCTTAAAGATGATTAACAACAGTGCAAGCTATCCTATAGTAAACAATTTTGAAGATGCTTACGACTTTAACTCAAACGGTCTCGTTGATACGGATGACGTTAACACACTTATGAGAGCAATCGCTTCTCCTCGTAAGGCTTCAATCAACTTAAAAGAAAAAGTATTTGTTGTAAAGAACAAAGCAAACGTATCTGTAAACGTTGCTTTGACAAAAGAAGACAAAGAATACATAGAGTCAAACTTTGAAAACGGAATGTTCGTAGAAGGATTTGTAATTCTTGACGGACAGATTGATTTGTCCATTCCTGTACTTGCATTCTACGGAGACTGGTCAGATTCTTCAATGTTTGATCCATTTGATGCAATGGAATACTTTGCAGGTGATGATGAGCAGTTCTCTTACAATGGTATTTCACGTACCAACTTCTTAACAATGAAGGTAGCATCCGGAAAGACATATTATTATATGCCTAACTCATATGAAAATGATGAAGAGTACATTGCAGACAGAAATGCATTTTCATCTACGGGTGGAGATAAGCTCGATGCATTCACCTACACTCTTATAAGAAATGCTGCCAACGTAACAGCAAATGTAACAGATGCCGAAACAGGCGAATTGTACTTTGAAAATGTCAAGGGACCTCAGACAGCTACATACTATAGCGATTCTTTAGGTGCATGGCAGTCAACATCAGCCAGCGTTAAGCTTGGTTGGGCAGGTACAGATGCCGAAGGAAAAGCACTTCCCGACGGTACAAAGGTTAATGTATCTGTAACAGCGGTTCCTGCTTACTACAATGAAGAAAGAGTAGCAACAGGTAAGGGAATTAACTTAACAATTCCTATGACAATCGATAATACAGCTCCTACCGCAAAGGTTGTTGAGGCTGTAATGCCTACACTCGATGTAAGCGGAAACACTGTTGACAACGGAAAGCTTGTCATTTCCGTAGAAGACAACAGATATGTTGCAGCAGTTAAGCTTGTGACAAGAGATCGTCAGACCGTGCTTGAGTCATACAGTGTAAACCAGACAAAGCTTGGTGACTCAACAACAATAGAAATCGATCCTCCCAAGACAGTATTCTACGTAACAGTAATCGACTATGCAGGAAACATGTCTGAGTATCGTGTAAATATGAGCGGTATTGATGATACAGATATCTGTGACAGCATTGAACTTTCAGATACAGAAATTTCTGTATTGAAGGGCTCAAGCGATATATTGGTAGCATCAGTAGGACCTCTCACATTGGCTGATGACACTGTTGTATGGACATCATCAGATGAATCAATAGCAACAGTTAATGAAGACGGTATTGTAACGGGTGTTGAAAAGGGTGAAGCAATCATCACAGCAACAACTGTAGCAAAGAACAAAGACGGCGAATCACTTACAGCTGAATGTAAGGTAACCGTATTTACAATCAATACAGACCTTAATGCAATTGTATATGATGAAAACAGCGAAGTATTCTTCTCTACAATCAATACAGAGACATTAGAGTTTACAAAGCTTTCGGAAGCACAGCCTGCTCCTTTCTGGTCAGCTGCCGTTGTCGGAGATTACTTGTATGTATCCGATGAAACAAAAGACCAGGGTGCAGCAAACATGTACCTTGTCGATCCTAACACATTCGAATCAATCTTGATTGACGGAAGTGATGAAGAGAGACTTTGGTGTACAGATATGGCTTACGGTTACGTAACCGATGTATTATACGGCACATATGCATACTTTGTTCCGATATATGATACTGAAGGCCAGCCTCAGGGTGCTATGAACCTTTCAAAATACACAGGTGGAGAGTACTTCGCCGGTATTACATATGTTGGAAGCGGACTTAACACAAGATATAATGCGCCTTACGACAGATTCTATCTTATTGACAGAAGCGGTATGCTTTACAGACTTGATTACCTTGCAGGTCTTGGATATATATTCAATAAATTGACTGATACAGGTATCTCAACAGAAGGCAAGTGGTATTACCATTCCTTCTACTATGATGAAGAAACCGACTATATCTTCTACTCAATGTATGACGGTGGCGAACAGTCAAAACTCTACGCTATCAAGGATAGAATTGATTACGAAGAAATGGTTGAATACTTCGATGTTTACAAGCTCGGAGAGTTTGCTTCAAAGATATGGCCCGTAGCAGGTATTTACAGATGGAATGCAAGTGACAGAACCTTAGATGGCACTAACTCCATCGAAACAACCGAAGGCACTTTGGAAACACCCGTAAGCATTGATGAAGTAATCAGATTTGAAAAAAACGCTTCACGTGTTCCTTCTCTTTCAGACAAGCCCATCAAGAAGCTTTCGGAAGTAAATGCCGAAGTAGCTGCTTTAGCACAGGCTGTCCTCGAAGCACAGGCTAACGAAGAAGCAGCAAATGAAGAAGTAACTGAAGAAACCGAAGAAACAACCGAAGAAACTACAGCAACAACTCCCGATGAGTCTGTTGATGGTGAAGGCGAAGAATCGGTTTCAGGCAATGAATAAAGAAATGGAGCTAATAAGATGAAGAAAATATTTACATCAGTGGCTGCGCTTGCATTTACATTGATTATGGCCCTTAGCTCTATCGGTGCTTATGCAAAAAGTAATGTAGCAACAGATTATTTTGTAACAACAATATCTTCAAGACAGGACACTGTTAAAGTCATGGTTGATGTTACAAGAAGAAGCGAAATCACAAGCGGACAGTTTGTTGTAGCTTATGATCCTTCAGTTCTTGAACTTGACTGGGCAGTATACAACGATGCTTTAAGCCTTGATGATATTAACATTGAAGAAGACGGTGTGGTATCATACGCATTCGTATCAGACACACCTCTTAAAGCAAGCGAAAGATTTGTAACCTTAAACTTTAAAGCAAAGAATGCTTATAACGGAGAAAAGGTTACCATCGCTACAAAAGTAACAGATGCTTATCAGAACAGAAAAGCAATGGAACTTAGAGAAGCCGAAGAAGGAACCATTACCTTAAAGCTTCCCAAGCCCAATTCTTTCTGGGGACGTCATGAAGCAGCAAACAATGCAGTTAACAGCATTTACAATGCGCTTTCAAGATTCTTCTATAGCATCACCAGATTATTCTGGTAAAAGAAACCAATGCCTTTTGGAAGGGCCGGTTACTCCGGCCCCCAAAGGGCATTTTTTTTAAAATATGGACAACTATATACCTTTAAATAAATGCGGAATGGTATTAAACTAGACAATGTAGGAAATCAGGCAAAACTTTATATATAGATTGGAGAGAGAAATGAAGAGAGAATTGGAAGGATATGTGTTCTTTAAGGACGCAAAGTTTCATCCCGGAAGAATTTACATTGAGAACGGGAAAATAAAAAGTGTGGAGGAAATCCCGGAGGTTTCTTTGTCACCTGAAGAAGCAAAACAGTACATTATTCCAGGGCTTGTGGACGTTCATTCTCACGGATGTTTCGGACATGACACTTGTGACGCTGATCCTGATGGCTTAAGAGAAATGATTAAGTTTGAAGAAAGTCGAGGAATCACTTCTTATTGCCCGACTACCATGACATTCCATGAAGACAAGCTTACAAAGGTAGTTAAAGTAGTAAAGGAAGTAGCTAAAGAAACAAAGACCATAAAGGGTATTTATCTTGAAGGGCCCTTTATTTCAAGAGAAAAATGCGGAGCTCAGAATCCTGAATTCATTATGAAGGCAGACGCTGATATGGTAAGAAGACTTAACAAAGCTTCCGGAAATCTTTGTAAGGTAGTTGCCATTGCGCCTGAAACCGAAGGAGCTCTTGACTTTATAAAAGAATTATCGGGCGAGATTGTTTGTTCTATCGCTCACACCACATCCGATTATGACACAGCCGTTAAGGCAATTAAAAACGGAGCAAAAGAAGTAACTCACCTTTATAACGCTCTTCCCGTTTACTCACACAGAAATCCCGGAGTAATCGGAGCGGCTATGGATGATGAAAACATAAAAGTTGAACTTATCGCAGACGGAGTGCATGTTCACCCCGCTGTAGTTAGAAACACCTTCAGATATTTCGGAGCTGACAGAATCATGCTTATAAGCGACAGCATGGAAGCAACAGGTATGCCAAACGGAAAGTATTCGCTCGGCGGTCAGGACGTATTTGTGGAAGGACGTCTTGCCACACTTAAAGATAAAACTATTGCAGGAAGCGCTTCAACTTTGTATGATGTTATGGTAGAAGCAATAAAAATGGGCGTTTCCAAGGAAGATGCAATTATATCAGCCACAAGAACTCCCGCAAAACAGATAGGAGTATTTGATAAAGTTGGAAGCATCGAGAAAGGTAAAGATGCTGATTTGTTAGTAGTAGATAAGGACTTTAACTTAAAAGAAGTTGTAATATCTCGCTAATTAACAGTATTTTAATGCGATTTTGATACTGTTAACGGGTAGATATATACTTTGGAGTATAACAGTGGAAAAAAGTTCGCATACTAATACAAAGAAAAATGAAGGGCTTTTTAAAGGCTTTGATAAACTGGGAGGAATCAGCAAGAACATAAATCGCACTATTGCGGGCCTCGCAGTGATAGGACTCATATGCAATTTTGTTGCCTGGGCAGTCTGGATAAGAGTAATCTTTGCAGACCGCATTTGGCAGTCATTTTTGTGGTTTGTTATGGGTCCTTTTTTGTGCCAGGAAATAATAGTCTTAATTTCAGTCGGAATAGAAAAGATAATAAGTAAAATGAAACCAAAGAAAAACGATCACGTTAGAGACGCCGTTATAACTGCGCTTATTTATACGGCTTATTTTGATGTGATTGTTTTCTTTTATCCGGATATACTTGTGTTCTGGATTTTTGCGGTCTGCTCACTTTTGCTTACTGCTCTTTACAGAGATTACCGAAGAATCGTTACCACTTTAGTGGTCACAATTCTTGGAAACATGGCGCTTTTGGCATACTCGCACTACGTGGATAACGGTTTTAGAATCGAAAATCCTCCGTGGCTTATGATGAGCGCCGAAGCTTTGATTGTGGCTTTAATCGTAGGAAGCCTTGCCGTTGTGCTTCATACAAGAATTGAACAGGCAATTTCCGATGTTACAAAGGCTGAAGCTTTGCAGCAGGCAAAGGATTCTTTCTTTGCAAAGATGAGCCATGAAATCCGTACCCCCATTAATGCGGTTCTTGGTATGGATGAAATGATTCTAAGAGAAAACATAAGTCCTGAAGTAAGAGAATATGCGGGAAATATTAGAAGCGCCGGTCAGAATCTTTTGTCTATGATAAATGACATATTGGATTCTTCAAAGCTTGAAGCCGGAAAACTTGAAATCGTGCCAATTGAATACGATGTCATGAAGGTGCTTGAGGATTGCTATAATCTTGTAAGCATAAGGGCAAAAGAAAAAGGTCTTGAAATAAAGGTTTCAAACGACCCTTCCGTTCCGAGAAAACTTTTCGGAGACGAAATAAGAGTACGTCAGATTATCGCCAACTTCCTAACCAATGCTGTAAAGTACACAAAGACAGGTTATGTGGAACTGGGAGTAAGATGGCAAAAGCTTGACGGAGACAATATGAATCTTATTGTTTCTGTTAAAGACACAGGTGTTGGCATTTCAAAAGAAGGTCTTTCTCGTCTTTTTAAATCATATGACAGACTTGACGAAGGCAAGAATAAATACGTTGAAGGAACCGGTCTGGGCCTTAGCATCTGTAAGCAGTTAACGGATATGATGCACGGTAAGATTTCCGTTGAAAGTGAAGAAAACGTAGGCTCCACCTTTACGGTAACTCTTCCTCAGACAATAGTCGGTGTGTCTGCTTTAGGAGACTTTTACAAAAATCTTGCGTCTAATCTTAAAACCGCTGAAGAGTACAAAGAAAAATTCCGTGCTCCCGATGCCCATATTCTTGTGGTTGACGATGTAAAGATGAATGTGGATGTCTTTAAGGGACTTTTAAAGAAAACACAGATTAATATAGACTCTGCTTTAAGCGGAGAAGATGCTTTGGTTTTAGCTAAGAAAAATAAGTACGACATAATCTTTATGGACCATTTAATGCCAAACATGGACGGTGTTGAAACCTTAAAGAAGTTAAGAAGTATGGATACGCCAAACAATCAGACTCCCGTTATTGTTTTAACCGCAAATGTGGGAAGAGACATAAAGGAAGAGTATAAAGACTGGGGATTTTCTGACTATGTATCTAAGCCTGTAAAAGGAAAAGTGCTTGAAGAAATTGTTTATAAGTATTTAAATAATAAGCTTTTACAAAACGGTGAAGAAGTAGTTGAACCAAAGGTTAAGGATAGCGCCAGTGATTTCTTAAGTAAGCTTTATTTCCTTGATACAAGAATGGGATTATCATGCTGCGCAGAAGACTTGGCTCTTTATAAAGATATATTAAGCGATTACATGAATGACACTCGCTTAGATGAGCTTAACGACTATTTTGAAAAAAGGGACTGGAAAAATTATATCGTTGATGCACACGCATTAAAAAGCGCTTCCCTCTCCATCGGGGCCATGAGCCTTTCAGAAGAAGCAAAGCGCTTAGAAATCAGTGCTAAGAGCGAAGATTATGATACGGTTATTAAGTATCACGAAGATACAATGAAGCACTATGAGAGTATCTTAGGTAAGCTAAGAGAAGCGCTTTCTTAATCTTCGATAAGTCCAAAGCAAATTGTAGTAAACGTAAAAAGCAAAACTGTTTTTCATAAAAAGATCAATCATGCGCTTCTGTTCCGCATCAGGGATAGAAGCGTAATCTTTATTGTTTCTAAAGTCGGGGAAGGTTTCAATCATCCCTTTCTTTATCTTTTTTACAAATGCGTAGTTTTTGTTCTTTCCGTCAATCATGTACCCAAACAAAGTGTTTACAAGGTAGAGTCGAATAAAGATAGATTCAATTTCTTCTTTGTATGTTTCAAAGAAACCGCGTTTCTTCATCTCTGAAACCAGGATTTCCATAGCCTTAATGCGATCTTCGCATTTGCTTTGAGTAACCACGTGAACGGTTGAATCATCGTGCATGTAATAATAATATAAAGGGCCGTTTACAAGTTCAAAATGCTTTGAATATAGCATCCATACAGAACCTACGGCGTTGTCTTCATAAAACATGTTTTCAGGAAAAGAAAGGTCATTATCAAAAATCATGGAGCGTCTGTAAATCTTCATGACTAAGCTTCCCGAATTTACAATCAGTTTCTTTCTTTTTTCAACGTCCATAACACCTGTCTGTTCCAAGGTGTTTGAATCGATAACTTTGTCTATTTTAAAAGAGTGGTCATGAGCCAGAGTGAAGTTACTTCCCACCATGTCGGCTCCGGTTTCTTCACCTCTTTTAATCAAAGTCTCGTAATAGTCATTTGACACCCAGTCATCGGAATCGATAAAGCCGATCCATTCGCCTTTTGCGATTTTAAGGCCTTCGTTTCTTGCGCCGCCCTGATGTCTGTTCTTTTCGTAGGTAATAACCTTAAAGAAACCTGGGTACTTTGCTTCGTATTCTCTTAACACATCAAGAGAGTTGTCTGTTGAAGCATCGTTTACCGCAATGATCTCATAATCGGACATGGTCTGATTAATGAGCGAATCGAGACAGAAGTTTAATTTGTTGTCGCTTGCCATGTTATAAACAGGCACAATTATTGATAGTTTCATATGTGTATATTATCATAACTTGACAATTAATGGATAAAAGAATATTATTACGTCAAGAAAAAACTATGACGGAAACAAGTCGGCTTTTTGAAGCATTCAGAGAATGGAGCAAATGGTGTGAGCTCCTATGTGGATAATTTCCGGTACCATTCCCGAGTTGCTTTTTTGAATTTTTAGTAGAAAAAGCCGTGTCCCGCGTTAAGGGTTTGAGTGAAAGTTAAGGTGGAACCGTGTTTAAAGCACCCTTATGTACAGTATTGTACGTAAGGGTTTTTCTTTTTTCATGGCCGAGACTTTTAATCATGAAAGGAGATTTTCAAATGAAGATCACATTAAAAGACGGCTCCTCTAAGGAGTATGCAAACAAGATGAGCGTTTACGATATCGCGCTCGACATTTCGGAAGGACTTGCTCGTGTAGCTGTAGCAGGCGAAGTTGACGGTAAGGTAGTCGACCTTCGTACAGAAATTGACAAAGATGCTTCTTTAAACATCATCACAGCAAACGATCCTGCCGCACTTCCTGTAATCAGACATACAGCATCACATGTATTGGCAGAAGCAGTTAAGAGACTTCGTCCCGATGCAAAGTGTACTATAGGACCTTCAGTAGAAGACGGTTTCTACTATGACTTCTTAACAGATCCATTCTCAAGAGAAGATCTTGATGCTTTGGAAGCTGAAATGAAGAAGATTATCAAAGAAGGTCACGAAATTAAGAGATTTACACTTCCCAAGGCTGAAGCTATTAAGCTTATGGAAGAAAGAAACGAGCCCTTCAAGATCGAACTTATCAACGATCTTCCCGAAGGCGAAGAAATTTCTTTCTACGATCAGGGCGGATTTGTGGACCTTTGCGCAGGCCCTCACTTAATGAGCACAAAGGGTGTTAAGGCATTTAAGCTTACATCTTCTTCAATGGCTTACTGGAGAGGCGACTCAAACAGAGACAGACTTCAAAGAATTTACGGTTCTGCTTTCAACAAGAAAGAAGAACTTGAAGAGTATCTTGCTAAATTGGAAGATGCAAAGAACAGAGACCACAATAAACTCGGACGTGATATGAAGCTTTTCCTTACGGCTGATGTAATCGGTCAGGGACTTCCTCTCTTTACTCCCAAGGGAACAAAGATGATTATGAAGCTTCAAAGATGGATCGAAGACCTTGAAGATAATGAATGGGGATATGTACGTACACGTACTCCTTTGATGGCAAAGTCAGACCTTTACAAGATTTCAGGTCACTGGGATCACTACATGGACGGAATGTTCGTGCTTAATAAGGATGCAGAAGACGGAAAAGAAGTTATGGCGCTTCGTCCCATGACATGTCCTTTCCAGTATTACGTATACATGAATGAGCAAAAGTCATACAGAGATCTTCCTTACAGAATGAGTGAGACATCAACACTTTTCAGAAACGAAGATTCAGGCGAAATGCACGGACTTACAAGAGTAAGACAGTTCACGATTACGGAAGCTCATATCATTCTTACTCCCGAACAGGCAGAAGAAGAGCTTACACGTTGCGTTGACCTTGCTCACTATGTAATGAAGACATTGGGACTTGACGGAGATGTAACATACAGACTTTCAAAATGGGATCCCGAAAACAAGTCAAAGTATGAAGGCGACGAAGAATACTGGAATTCAACACAGCAATATCTTCGTGACGTAATGAACAAAAACGGAATCAAGTTTACAGAGGCTGACGGAGAAGCTGCTTTCTACGGACCTAAGATTGATATTCAGGCAAAGAACGTTTACGGAAAAGAAGATACGATGGTTACAATCCAGCTTGACTGCTCTTCCGCAACAAAGTTTGGTATGTACTACATCGATGAACAGGGAAACAAGGCAACACCTTGGATTATCCACAGAACATCAATGGGATGCTATGAAAGAACTCTTGCTTGGCTCATCGAGCACTATGCAGGAAAGTTCCCTACATGGATGTGCGCAGAACAGGTACGCGTTCTTCCTATTTCCGAAAAGTATGCGGATTACGCTGAAAAGGTTCGCGCAGAGCTTAAGAAAAACGGCGTTGATGTAACTGTTGACAACCGTTCCGAAAAGATCGGTTACAAGATTCGTGAAGCAAGACTTGATAAGATTCCTTACATGCTTGTAGTTGGTGCAGATGAAGAAGCATCAGGAAACGTATCTGTAAGAAGCCGTTTTGAAGGCGACGAAGGCGTTAAGCCGTTACAGGCATTCGTTGACCAGATTTGTGAGGAAATCCGCACAAAAGCAATCAGAGAAGAGAAGCCTTTAGAAGAAAGAAACGCATAAAGCGAGGAACAATTCATGTTCACATTAAAGATTGTCGATAGCGAAGGTAAGGTACTAAAAGAAGAAACCGGAGAATCAAGGGTTGATATGTTTTATGACAAAGCCTACAATCCGGGAGACAAGATTTTGCTTACAAGCGACAAATATCCTGCAGACATCGTTTTAAGCGTAGATGATGCTTTGGGAGAAAGCGTAAGCTTATTAACGGGAGACTTTACATTCATCATTCCGTTTGATGAAAAGAAATACTCTTATTCACCAAAGACATTTTCGGGAAACGCCCATTACTTGTACGCAAGATACGCATACGATTTTGAAGTAAATCAGTATAAAAACCTTGCCCTAAACGTAAACGACCAGCATGGAGACACACATCTTTTCCCTCATGCATTTGCCAATGTGGAAACAAGAGGTGAATCGGTATTTGCCGCAAGAAACGCTGTGGACGGTGTTTGCGAAAACAGGTCCCACGGAAACTGGCCATATGAAAGCTGGGGAATCAACAGGCGTGATGATGCGGAACTTACAATTGATTTTGGAAGAAAAGTCAAAGCTGATAAAATAATTCTTTACACAAGAGCAGATTTCCCTCATGATAACTGGTGGGAAAGCGTAACCTTTACATTTTCCGATGGAAGCACTCTTGTAAAGAAATTAAATAAGAGTTATGCTCCTCATGTAATAGACTTTGAAGAAAAGAATATTACTTGGGTTAAAATATCAGAGTTGATTAAGGCCGATGATCCATCTCCGTTCCCGGCACTTACTCAGATGGAAGTTTATGGAAAAGTTGAAGAAATCTTTGATTGACAAAGAAGTTACAAAAGTTAAGACCGCTGAAGGGTACATTACCCTTCGCGGTCTTTTTGTGCCCTTTTTTATAGAGCAGATTCTTGCTAACTTAATGGGCACCATAAATACCCTTATACTTGGGCGCTTCAGCGATGATGCTGTTGCTGCGGTCGGAGCCGCAAACCAGGTTCTTGGATTTATATTTACTTTCTACGCAGTAATCTGCGGCGGAGCATCCGTAATAATAAGCCACAGACTTGGAGAAGGAAACGAAAAAGAAGCTAAAGACGTAGCCTTTGTTTCCGTGATATTTACATTTGTTTTAAGCTTAGGCGTAAGCTTGATACTGGCTTTATTTGGAAGCGACATAATGGGCTTTTTAAACTTAGAGGGCGATACACTTAAAATGTCTATAGACTATTTTAGGATTGTGGCTCTTGCTTCCGTGCTTCAAGGAGTAATAAGCGCTATTTCTGCAGTGCTTAGAAGCTACGGCCTCTCAAAGCCCGCGGTTTTTGCTTCTCTACTTATGAATGCCTTAAACGCATTGTTTGGTTACATTGTTGTTATAAGACCTTTTGAGACTCCTCTTTACGGAGTAACGGGAGTTGCTTTTGCAAACACTTTGGCAAGAGCAATTGCATTGATTGTTATAGCCATTCAGCTTCAAAGAAGCAAAGCGGCAATCTCATTTAGAGGAAGAAAAGTCAAAGACTTTAAGTGCCTTGGAAGCATTTTAAAAATCGGAATCCCCGGAGGCGTAAGTAACCTCTCTTACTCCTTTTCACAGATTGTTTCAACATCAATACTTGCACTTGTTGGAACCATGGCAATTTCAGCCAAGATATATATTTCATCCATAGTCTTTTACGTATACGTGGTTGGCTATTCTCTTGGTATGTCATCATCAATCCTTATGGGCTGGATGACGGGAGCAAAAGAATTTGATAAGGCAGAGCGCTTAAACAAAATGCTTTTAAAGTTTACGATTATACTAAATCCAAGCCTTTCAGCTTTGATTTTTATTTTCCATAAGCCCCTCCTTTCGCTTTTTACGAAGAATCCCGAAATAATTGCCATGGGAGCAAGCGTTTTCTTTATCGATATATTTGTTGAATTCGGAAGAGCTTTTAACCACATTGAGGATTATTCCTTAAGAGGTACCGGAGATGTGCTTGTGCCGATGCTTGTAAACATGAGCTCATGCTGGTTTATGTCCATACTGTTTTCTTATATCCTGGGCGTACATTTTAAGATGGGGCTAAACGGCTGCTGGATAGCCTTTATGATGGATGAATGCTTCAGAGGACTGGTGCTCTTTATAAGATTTAAATCGGGTAAGTGGAAGCAAAAGCACGTCTGACTTTGGTTATTTTGCACATAAAACATGGGGTTGACAACCAATTATTCCTTTATTATGATAAAGTTTGAAATCGGTTTCGAGATTTCAGACCTAAAAGCAGGAGGAATAAAGTGGTGTCTGATACCAAAGATAATAAGACCATAACCATATATGACATTGCTAAAGAAGCCGGTGTGTCGGCGTCGACTGTTTCTAGGGTGCTTACAAACAGTGCAAATGTCAGAAAAGAGAAAAAAGAGCGCGTTCAGGCGCTTATCGATAAATATAACTTTAAGCCAAATGCCTTGGCAAAAGGCTTATCCGACACTAAATCTCATCTTATCGGCATAGTGTCTGCCGACGTCAGAAACCCATTCTACGCAGCTTTATATGTTGCCTGTGAAAACGCGGCAAGACAACGAGGCTATAACGTTTTGCTTTGCAATTCATTAGGCGAAGGAACAAGAGAAATCGAGCAGCTTCACATGCTTAAGCAGCAAAGAGTGGACGCCATCATTCAGATCGGCGGACGCGTAGATGATGATGTAACGGACAAAACCTTCTCAAAAGAAGTGACGGATATTGTATCCACCATTCCCATGGTTGTATCCGGCAAGATTGAAGGCGTTAAATGCTATAGCGTTGTTATTGATGCAAAAGAAGCATCAACGCTTTTGACACAACATCTCTTACAGTTAGGCCACAGAAAAATCGCTCTTGTGGGCGGAAGGCTTGACGTATTTTCAACAAAGATTAAGTACGATACATACAAAGAAATTCTTGAAAAGAACAATATAGAGTTTAGAGAAGAATACATAGTAAACGGTAGATATGACAGCGAAACCGGATATTCGGGAGTAAAGAAACTCCTTGGCTTAAAAGAGATTCCCACAGCCATCATCGCCATAAACGACTTTGCGGCGGCAGGCGTTGTGAGAGGCCTTACGGAGCTTGGCTTTAAGGTTCCTGAAGATATTTCCGTTGTAAGCTACGATAATACATATATCGCAGATTTGCTTACTCCGAAGCTTACAAGCATAGATTATGACTATGAAACCTTTGGAAAGAAACTTATTGATGTAGCTATAAAGGCTGCGGAAGGCGAAGAAGTAAGCAGTCTTAATCCTATCACTCCTCATTTGGTGGTGAGAGAATCAAGCGCTGCGTTAAGGTAGATAGTGTAAAATATTTAAGTGACATTTAAGGGCTTTGGGATAAAACTTCCCAAGGCCCTTTTGTGCTTTAAAGCGCATTTAGTGAAAAAGAAACAAAACAGACATAGCGCAATTGTGAACATTCAACAAATCTGCAACCGCTTTCAAGAAAAGGGGTTGACCATCGTGTACAAGATGCTTATTATGAAGTTAGTGAAACCGATTGCAATTAGTCAATATATATCACGAGTTTTCAGATTGAGGAAAAAAGATGGGTAAAAGAAACAAAACAGCTGCATCCGCAGCGCCTGTTGTAAAGAAAAAGAATTTCTTTCAACTCTTGTGGAAATACAGAACATTAACTCTTATGTGTATTCCCGCGATTGTGTTCTTCTTTATGTTCTCTTACATGCCTATGCCCGGTATCTGGGTAGCGTTTGTAAAGTATAACTACCGTAAGGGAATATTCGGAAGTAAATTCGTGGGACTTCAAAACTTTGAGTTCCTGGCTCAGTCAGGAAAGCTTTGGAGCCTTACCAAGAACACAATCCTTTATAATATCGCTTTTATTATACTTGGTAACTTATTGGCAGTGTTCATGGCAATACTGTTAAATGAAATGGCTTCAAAGTTATTTAAGAAGACAGCACAGACAATGATGTTCCTTCCTTACTTCATTTCACACGTTTTGGTTGGCGTCCTTGTTTTTAACTTCTTAAACTACGATACAGGATTTGTTAACACGATTCTTACAAATATGGGCTTAGAGCGGTGGCAACCTTACGCCGATCCCCATGTATGGCCGGTACTTTTGGTAATCATTTATTTGTGGCAGCAGACAGGATACAGTTCGGTAGTATATTTTGCTTCGATAATGGGTATTGACGGAGAAATAATCGAAGCCGCAAGGGTAGACGGAGCAAATGCTTTCCAGAAGATCAGATACATTATCTTACCTTGCTTAAAGCCTACGGTAGTAATTCTTCTTTTGTTTGCTTTAGGTGGAATCGTAAAAGGTAACTTCGGATTGTTCTATAACATTATCGGTACCAACTCAATGCTCTACGATACAACAGATATCATCGAGACATTCGTATACAGAGCAACTATGACAGACTTTAACTTCTCAACTGCATCTGCGGTTGGTTTGTATCAGTCACTTATCGGATTCTTCATCGTTATGGTTGTTAACTTTGTAGTTAAAAAGATTGAGCCCGATTATTCATTATTCTAAGCTGGCAACAAACGGAGAAAACTATGGCAAAGAAAAAAGATTTGGACTTGGCTTCAAGTTCGGCAAAAGTTAAATTAGGGGTTTCCGACATAGTAATACGTACTTTCGGATACATACTTACAACCTTTTATGCGTTGGCATGTATATTCCCTTTCTTAATAATCCTCGGAAGTTCATTCACTTCCGAAAGTTACTTAAACAGATACGGCGTACAGCTCATCCCTCACGAGTTTACGCTTGAGGCATACAAAGCAGTTACAAAGAGCGGACTTATTTGGAAGTCATACATACTTACGATTGCAATCACAGCTGTAGGTACACTCATTGGACTTTCGATAATAGCTATGACGGGTTACGCCCTTCAAAGAAGAGACTTCCCTTTCAGAAATGTAATTTCTTTCTACATTTACTTTACAAGTCTTTTCGCAGCAGGCCTTGCACCTTACTACTTGTTGATGACTCAGACATACAAATTAAAGGATAGCTACTTGGCAGTTCTTTTACCGCTTATGATGTCGCCGTGGCTGATAATTCTTATGAAGAACTTCGTTAAGAGCATTCCTCATGAGATTACAGAGTCGGGTAAGATAGACGGCGCCGGAGATATGAGAATTTTCGTATCCCTCATCCTTCCAATGTTAAAGCCCGCACTTGCAACAATCGGATTGTTTATGGCTTTGGGATACTGGAATGAATGGTATCAGTCATCACTTTTCTTAAGCTCAAGAGTTGATGTAAAGCCTTTACAGTATATGCTTTATGAAACAGTAAACTCGACCGAAGCACTTAAGCAAACGGTAGCGGGACAGTACATTACAGTTACTGATATCCCTTCAAACACAGTTAAGATGGCAACAGCAATGCTTGCTACGGGTCCTATCGTATTGCTTTATCCTTTCGTTCAGAGATACTTCATCAGCGGTATTACCGTTGGTGCCGTTAAGGGTTAACTTGGTTATTACATTCACGAATGGTCGTGCATGTTAATAATATACACACAAACTATATAGTGGAGGAAAACAAAATGAAAAAGAAATTGTTTGCAGTACTTCTTGCAGCAAGCATGGTTCTTGGTCTTACAGCATGTGGCGCTAAAGATGCTCCCGCTTCTAAAACTGAAACAAAGACCGAAACCACAACAGAGCAGTCAAGCGCTTCTGAAGAAGAGGCTCCTGCTATCGACACATCCGAACATGTAAAGATTACATACATGTTTACAGGATCTAAGCCTGAAGGCGCTGCTATGGATCGTTTCATGGAAATGAACGACAAGCTTAACGAGATCCTTACAGAGAAGTGCAATGCAGAACTTGAATTTTACTGGATTGGCTGGACTGATTACCTTTCAGTTTACAACATGACAATCGCAGCTATGGATGGCTCTATCGATCTTATCGGTACAGCTTCCGACTGGTTGGATGCATGGCCTAACGCAAAGAACGGTGCATTCCTTGAATTATCAGAAGATATGTTAAAGACATATGCTCCTCAGACATGGGCTTCTGTTCCTGCAGAAAACTGGGAACTTTGTAAGTACGACGGAGAAATCTACTTAATTCCCGAAGATAACTACGCACAGTGGACAAACCACGGCTTTATCTATCGTGCAGACTGGGCTGAAAAGGCTGGTCTTGCTAACGGCGTACACAGCTGGGAAGACATGACAAAGTACTTTGAATACACAACAGCAAACGCTGATGCTCTTGGCATTAAGCAGGCTTGGGATTCAGACGGTACACAGAATACACAGTTAGCTTCCGGTTGGGTTGCTTCACACACAAACTTCGTACCCATCGACGGTATCTGCTCTTCAGCTTTATGGGGCGGCACAAAGGATGACCTTTACACTGTTGTAACACCTGCTTACACAGATACAGACATGATGGTTGAATATGCTAAGATGATGAAGTCTTGGAACGACATGGGCGTTTGGAAGAAGGACGTTCTTAACAACACAACTTCTACAAACAGAGATGACTTCCGTGTAGGTTTGGTAGCTGCAGATCAGCACCACACACAGACATGGACAGACCTTTGCTCACCCACTCCTTCAAACAAGATTTACCAGGATGATCCTAATGCAAAGGCAGGATTCTTCTACTTTGGTGAAGAAACAAAGAACGTAGTTGCACTTTCAATCACTCACGGTGCTATGGCAATTTCAGCAGCATCTAAGAACCCTGAAAGAGCACTTATGGTTTACGATTTACTTAGAAACGATGAAGCATGCTACCGTCTTATCAACTACGGTATCGAAGGCGTTTCTTATGAAATCGATGAAAACGGTTACAGAAAGAACCCTGAAGGCTACAACCCTGATACAGATAACGTAGGCGGAGCTACCTCATGGTGGTGGGGACGTAACGACAATCTTGAACTCAGATCTGCTGACAGAGCTTGGGATCAGATTGAAGCTCTTTACGATGAATACGACAAGATTAAGATCAACTATCCTTACGGACAGTTCATTCCTAACTGCGATACTATCCAGGGTAAGATTGATAACTGTAACGAACAGTTTGGTAACTACATGAAGCAGATTTCCTTCGGTTTGTACACAGGTACAGCAGAAGACATCGTTGCTGAAATGCAGGCAGCTTTGAAGGCAGCAGGCATCGAAGATGTTACAGCTGAATTACAGGCTCAGATTGATGCATTATACAAATAAGTAATGTGTTGATTGAATAATAATTAGGGTACTGATTCTGACTTAGGGGTCAGTACCCTTAAATTATGTAAAAATAGGGAAATGAGTATGAATACTTTTGAAGTTAAAGACAATTTTTATTTAAACGGAAAGCCTTTTAAAGTAATATCCGGTGCGGTTCACTATTTTAGAGTGGTGCCTCAGTATTGGAGAGACAGGCTTGAAAAATTAAAAGCAATGGGATTAAACACCGTAGAAACTTACGTGCCTTGGAATATGCACGAAGCAAAGAAAGGTGTCTTTAACTTTGAGGGCATTCTTGATATTGAGAAGTTTATTAAGATTGCAGAAGAATTAGGGCTTTATGTCATCGTCCGCCCCTCTCCTTATATTTGCGCAGAGTGGGAATTTGGAGGCCTTCCCGGATGGCTTTTAAAGGAAGACGGAATGAGACTTAGAGTAAGCTATAAGCCCTTCCTTGAATCATTTGAAAGTTATTACGATGAATTGATGCCTCGCCTTGTGCCTCATCAGATTACACACGGTGGAAACATCATTTTAATGCAGATTGAAAACGAATACGGATACTATGCAAACGATAAAGACTACATGGTATTTATGCGCGATTTGCTTAGAAGAAAAGGCATCGATGTGCCCCTTATGACAAGTGATAACCCTGTTACTGAAAACATCCTTGGAGGCATGGTGGAAGGCGCCCTTCCCGTTGGTAACTTTGGGTCTAAAACAAAAGAAAAGTTTGAAGTATTAAGAAAACACACTGACGGACCTTTAATGTGCGGAGAATTCTGGGTGGGCTGGTTTGACCACTGGGGTAACGGCGGGCACATGAGAGGAAATCTTGAAGAGTCCTGTAAAGATTTAGACGACATGCTTTCACTCGGAAGTGTAAACATCTACATGTTCCAGGGCGGCACAAACTTCGGATTTATGAACGGCTCAAACTATTATGATGAGCTAACTCCTGATGTTACTTCCTATGACTACGATGCACTTTTGACAGAAGACGGTCAGATAACTGAAAAATACAGAAGATATCAAAAGATTATCTCAAAGTATGCTCCTATTCCTGAAGTTAAGCTTTCAATGGATATTAAGAGAAAAGCATACGGCAAATTAAAGTGTAAAGAAAAAGTAAGCTTGTTTAATATACTTTCAGATATTTCAAAGCCTTATGTTTCAAAGTTCCCGATTTCCATGGAAAGACTTGATCAGTCTTACGGATACATTCTTTATAAGACAAAGCTTAGAACAGAAGAGAAGATTTACAATTTAAGACTTTGGGAAGCTAATGACAGAGCAAACATCTTTGTGGATGAGAAGCCTGTTGCCACTCTTTATGACAGAGAGCTTCTTTCACAAAAAGATGTGGAAGTAAACGATACTCTTGATGCAACAATGGATATCCTCATGGAAAACATGGGAAGAGTAAACTTTGGCCCTATGATGGAGCATCAAAGAAAAGGTATCGACCAGTGCGTGACCATAAACGGACACATGCATAACGACTGGGAAATCTACACACTTCCTTTAGATAATGTAGATAAGGTTGACTTTAAGAAAGGCTATAAAGAAGGCACTCCCGCATTCTACAAATTTGAAGTGGATGTTGATGAACCTGCAGATACCTTCCTTGATTTTGAAGGTTGGGGAAAGGGCTGTATCTTCTTAAACGGCTTTAACCTTGGAAGATTCTGGGAAATCGGACCTCAAAAGAGATTATACATTCCCGGTCCCTTACTTAAGAAGGGAAAGAACGAAATCATTGTTTTTGAAACAGACGGAAAAGTAAAAGATACAATTGAATTAAAAGATGAACCGGATATCGGTTAAAATGAATTTGGAAAGGTCGATGAGAAATCATCGATCTTTCTTGTTATTCAATGTTTCGGTTGAAAATATGGTTTCTTTGTTGCATAATTAAATCATGAACAATCGAACCTATGTTTGTATCGACCTAAAATCCTTTTATGCATCGGTAGAGTGCGTGGCAAGAGGGCTTGACCCTTTTAAAACAAACCTTGTGGTGGCAGACCCTGACAGAACTGAAAAGACAATCTGTCTTGCGGTATCCCCTGCCATGAAGGCATTAGGTGTTCCGGGTCGATGCAGGGTATTTGAAATACCTAAGTCAATTAAATACATTATGGCGGTTCCCAGAATGCAGAAATATATCGATGTTTCTGCTGATATTTACGGGATTTATTTAAGCTATATTTCAAAAGATGACATTCATGTCTATTCCATAGATGAAGTATTTATGGATGTTACTGATTACCTTGATATGTACGGATGCGATGCAAGGGAGTTGTCTCTTCGCATGATGAATGACATCTATAAAAAGACAGGCATTACGGCTTCTTGCGGAATCGGCACAAACCTGTATCTTGCAAAGATTGCCATGGATATAATGGCAAAGCACAGCGCCGACCATATAGCTTTTCTTGATGAAGACTTATATCAAAAGAGGCTTTGGGAGCATCTTCCTTTAACTGACTTTTGGAGAGTGGGCCCGGGAACCGTAAGGAGACTCTCAAGAAGCGGCATTGAAACCATGAGGGATATTGCTCATGCGGATGAAGACATTTTGTATCATCTTTTCGGAATTGATGCTGAGCTTTTAATAGACCATGCATGGGGTAGAGAAACTGCCACCATTAAAGACATAAAGAAATATAAGCCCTCTACAAACGGAATTTCAAACGGACAGGTGTTAAGCAGGGATTACGGTCATGAAGAAGGCCTTTTGATTGTAAAGGAAATGGCTGATTTATTGACACTTGAACTTGTTAAAAAGAATAAAGTGACGGAATCGGTTTCTTTGTACCTATCCTACGGAGAAAAGATGGGATACGAGCACGGAAGCGCAAGATTAGCTTCTTTCACAAACAGTTCTTCCGTAATAGTGGCCGAAGTCGCAAAGCTTTATCAAAGGATAAAAGACCCTTCAATACCTATCAGGAGGGTGAATCTTTCTTTTAATAATATCGTGGAAGATGAGTTTAGGCAGATGAGCCTCTTTAACGATATCGATGAAGAGATTAAAGAAGTCAAAATGCAAAAGGCTGTGATTTCTTTAAAAGAAAAATACGGAAGTAACGCCGTTTTAAAGGGAATGAACCTTGAAGAAGGCGGAAAGACCATAGAAAGAAACAATCAGATAGGAGGGCACAGACGATGAGTAACCTCCGACCTAAAATGACCCCATTAGAGCGCGCAAAGCAATTCATGCCTTTTGCTGCTCTAAAAGGATACGAAGAAGCCTTAAGAAAAAAGGAAGAAGAGATTGAAAAGCAGGCGTTAAAGAGGGAAGTGACTCCCTACGATGACATTAACGCTGAATCATCTGATACTCCTTTGGACTAAGACCGAATTCTTTTTTGAATGCTCTAAAGAATACAGAGTAGTCGTTAAAACCGTAAAGAGGGAAGGTTTCCTGGATGGGCTTGCCGCTTCCGATTGCGTCTTTACAGGCATATAAGCGTTTCATCTGGATAAACTTATGCATTGAAATGCCAAAGTCGTCTTTAAACACGTGCTCGATGTGGTATTTGCTTACAAAGAACTCTTTTTCAAGTCTTTCCAAAGAAAGATCCTCGTCTAAGTGAAGCATTATGTAGTCGCTTATGATGTTTGAAAGGCGTTCTTTTGAGCCTGATGTACCGATTGTTTTTCTTTCGTAAATCATGCGGTTAAGGGTAAGCACCAAGTCATTTAACATCAAAGAAACCTTTGCGTCTTTTCCGAATCGGTTTCCTTTTACTTCCGCAGTGACATTAAAAAGCATGGACTGAATTTCATTAAAAGCAAGCACGTCGTTTGAAAAACGGTATTCGTGTGTGGTGGTGACAAGCTGTAGTAAATAGCCGTAATCGGTTGACGCCTGCATAAGGCGGTTACAGTAGTCGGCGCTTATCCAAAGCACGAATCTTCTGTAGGGCGTGGTGGAGTCAAGGTACTCGGGGCAATGCTTAACTCCGGGAGGGATGATAAGTAAGTCTCCGGGGTGCAAATTAATGGCATTTCCCTCTACCTTAATGTTTATATTTCCTTCTATAAAAAAGTAAAACTCGTAGTAATCATGAGAGTGCTCGCTTACGGGGAGTCCCGGCGAGTTTGAATAATAGTAGATTTCGAAGTCCTTCGAAAACATGTATTGCCTTGTGGAAAAGGGCGTAATCAGTTCTTGTTTCTTCATATATAAACTCCTTTAAAAGAAACTATAATGCAAAAGCGCAATTTTTGCAATGTTAACAACAACCCCGATTATTCAAAGTTTTTAATAAATACTTTACGATTCTTATATAAAGTGAAAACAAATGAAGTTTAGATACTTAGGAGGCACTATTTATGCAGATGACATTAAGATGGTTCGGAAGCAAGCATGATTCCGTAACTCTTGAACAGATAAGACAGGTACCCGGCGTTAAAGCTGTTATCACCACACTTTACGATACAGTACCCGGAGAAGCTTGGGAGCTTGAAGATATTCGCGCTCTTAAGAGAGAAGTTGAAGCAACAGGACTTAAGATTGCTGGTATTGAAAGTGTAAACATTCACGATGCCATCAAAGTCGGTACCCCTGACAGAGACAAATACATTGATAACTACATCACAACATTGGAGCGCTTAGGTCAGGAAGACATTCACATGGTATGTTACAACTTCATGCCCGTATTTGACTGGACAAGAAGCGAACTTGCAAGAAAGCGTCCCGACGGTTCAACAGTTCTTGCTTACAACCAGGCAGCAATCGATGCCATTAAGCCCGAAGAAATGTTTAATTCAATCGCAGGTGATTCAAACGGACACATCATGCCCGGCTGGGAACCCGAAAGAATGGCTAAGGTTAAAGAGTTATTTGAAATGTACAAGGATGTTGACGATGAGAAGCTTTTTGCTAACTTAAAGTACTTCCTTGAAAGAATTATGCCCGTATGTGACAAGTATGACATTAACATGGCAATTCATCCCGACGATCCCGCATGGAGCGTATTTGGTTTGCCTCGTATCATCATCAACAAAGAAAACATCTTAAGAATGATGAAGATGGTTGATAACAAGCACAACGGTGTAACATTCTGTTCAGGTTCTTACGGCACAAACTTACAGAACAACCTTCCCGAAATGATTCGTGCCCTCAAGGGACGTATCCATTTTGCACACGTTAGAAACCTTAAGTTCAACTCTCCTACAGACTTCGAAGAATCCGCACATCTTTCTTCTGACGGAACCTTCGATATGTATGAAATCATGAAGGCTCTTTATGATATCGGATTTGACGGACCTATCCGTCCTGACCACGGACGTATGATCTGGGGCGAAGTTGCAATGCCCGGTTACGGTCTTTACGACAGAGCACTTGGTGCAACATACTTAAACGGACTTTGGGAAGCAATCGAAAAGAGCAATAAATAAGAGGAAAAGACATGTCACTTAATTTATCAAATGAAGGCCTTAAGAATAAACAGGCTTGGAATGAAAAAGGTTATAAGACCTGGTCTTATGACAGAGAAGCAGTAACTAAAGAAACACTTAAGAACCCTGAATGGATTCACTTTGGAGCAGGAAACATTTTCAGAGCTTTCCAGGCGGCGCTTTTGGAAGAGCTTCTTAACAAAGGAATCGAAAAAACAGGACTTATTGCGGCAGAAGGTTTCGACTATGAAATAATCGAAAAGATGTATCGTCCTCACGATAATCTCGGTATTGCCGTTACATTAAAGGCAAGCGGTTCTATTGATAAGGCAGTTATCGGAAGCATTGTTGAATCTCTTACCGTTAACCCTGAAGCTGCAGAAGATTACGACAGACTTAAAAAGATTTTCAGAGCACCTTCATTAAAGATGGTAAGCTTTACAATTACAGAAAAGGGTTATTCCCTTACAAATGCGGCAGGAGAAATTGTTCCTCCCGTTAAGGCAGACTTTGAAGCAGGTCCTTTGAAGGCTACAAGCTACATGGGAAAAGTAAGCGCTATGCTTTATGAAAGATTCTTGGCAGGCAAGCTTCCCGTAGCCATGGTTAGTATGGATAACTGCTCTCATAACGGAGACAAGTTATACGCTGCAGTTTCAGCATTTGCAAAAGCCTGGGTTGAAGCAGGTCTTTGCGAAAAAGAGTTTTTAGACTATGTGAATGATTCAAGTAAGGTTTCTTTCCCTTGGTCAATGATCGATAAAATTACTCCCAGACCCGACGAAAGCGTTGAAAAGATGCTTAAGGGCGACGACATTTCAGATTTGGAAGCCGTTATTACATCAAAGAACACCTACGTGGCTCCTTTCGTAAATGCGGAAGAATGCCAGTATCTTGTTATTGAAGATGCATTCCCCAACGGTAAAATCGCGCTCGACAAAGTCGGCGTAATCTACACACAAAGAGATATCGTTGACAGAGTTGAAAAGATGAAAGTATGTACTTGCTTGAATCCTTTACATACTGCACTTGCTGTATACGGATGCCTTCTTGGATACAATCTTATTTCTAAGGAAATGGAGAATCCTCTCCTTAAAAAGCTTGTAGAAAGAATCGGTTATGAAGAAGGACTCCCTGTAGTTATTAACCCCGGAGTACTTGATCCTAAGAAGTTTATCGATGAAGTTGTTAAACTTCGTATTCCCAATCCCTTCATGCCCGACTCACCTTGGAGAATCGCTACTGATACTTCACAGAAGGTAGGCATCAGATTTGGTGAGACCATCAAGGCATATGAAGCAAGAGAAGACTTAAAGGCTTCAGATCTTAAGATGATTCCTTTGGTATTTGCAGGATGGTTAAGATACTTACTTGGTATTAACGATGCAGGCGAAAGCTTTGATCCAAGCTCAGATCCTTTACTTGATGATTTAAGAAAGTATGTGGGAAGCATCAAGCTTGGAGACAAGGATGTTCATGATAAGGTAAGCCCTATTCTTTCAAATGATAAGATCTTTGGAGTAGACCTTTACAAGGTTGGCCTTGGAGAACTTGTTGAAAAATACTTTGTTGAACTTCTTGAAGGTCCCGGAGCTGTTGCAAACACTTTAAGAAAGTACGTATAGTATTAGCAAGTCAGAAATGGCATAAATTGTATTTTATGAGGTACAAAGGCGTAAAAAAGGCGTTTTTTGTACCTCATTTTTATAAAATTAATTGAAAAACCGCCAAACCATATATATAATTACAGTGCGAAGGCGCAATTGGAGGGAATTTTCTTGAAACAGTGGAAGTCTAGAACCTTAAACTGGATAATGTTTTCTTTTGCTGTTATGGTGATGGTTATTGCTTTTATTTCAAACAGCAAGACCACACGCAACGGAGAAATTACCAGGATAACGGATGGCTGGACAATTAAATATAACAACACTGAAGTTTACGAAGATGTGAACCTTGACGAGTTCAGAGGTCCGATGGCCATGAGAGGCGATTGGATTGTTTGTTCTGTTAAATTGCCGGATGATTTGCCTTCAAATATAACCATGTCTTTTCATATGGTATTCAGCGTGGTGCAGGCCTACATTGACGGCGAGCGCATTTTTGAATACGGTCTTGATGATTATGAAAAAGGTGTTTTCTTAGGATATGGCTCAAGAAACATCACTATTCCCGACAATTCAGCGGGAAAAACTTTAAAGATTACCCTTTATGTAACTGAAGACAATGCATTTTCATCTATAGCTACTCCCATCATTTATGACGAGGGCTCGGTTATAGAGACTATCTATGCAGAAAACTTAGGACCCTTTGCAATATCCGTTGCATTAGTGGTGGTGGGACTTTGCATTACTCTTATCACCTTTGCTCTTTACTTTAAGTCTTACACAATGGAGCGACTTTTCAGTATCGGAATTTTTGCTATGTGTATTGGACTTTGGACCCTTTGTAACTACAACCTTGATGTTATCTTTACTTCAAGTATCAGGGTTAAATCCTATGTCGAATATTTTTCTTTCTACTTAATTTTGTTCCCGCTTATTCTTTACTTTAGAAGCGATGTGGAAAAAAGACAGAACAGAGTGGAAAGCTTTATATACTACGCTCTTTTGTTTATTGAAATCCAGCTTTTCTGTGTAGCTGCCATAACTCAGCTTTTGGGAGTTTGCCATCTTCCCACATTTGCAAGGCTTTACAGAGCATTTATGTGTGTAGTGGGCGCTTTCATTTGCTACCTCGTGGTGAAGGATTTGATTTTAAACAAAAACCACAGGATTCTTGCAATCGGTGTGGGCGTATTGCTTGCCATAGGTTACAGAGATATTCTTGTGTTTGACTTAAATAAGTTTTACGGAAAATACGGCACGGCCAACGACTTTGAAAGCTATTCCGCTGCAGGCGCACTAATTTTTGTTACGGCGATGCTTGTTGACTTTATTTTGGAAATGCGTGAAGCAATGTTTAAGGTTGCTGAGACAAAATTCCTTGAAAAGATTGCATATGAAGATGTGCTTACGAACCTTTATACAAGAAGAAAATGTGAAGAAGTCTTTGATGAAATTGATAAAAGAGGCTTTGAATATGCAATCATTCAATTTGACTTAAATAATTTGAAAACAACGAACGATGAGTTTGGTCACGAAATGGGCGATGCTCTTATCACACGATTTGCTGATACACTTAGGCTTGTATTTAACGAGGGCGAAGTGCTCGGTCGAATGGGTGGCGACGAGTTTATCGTAATGATCAAGGACGCATACGGTTATGACGTGGATGACAAGCTTAAACAGTTCGATGAAGAAATCGATAAATGCAATGAAGAGAATCAGGATGTAAAAGTAAGTGCATCCTACGGCTATTGCAGGTCAAGCGAGTTGTCCAAACCCAAAGCTCGTAATGTTTACATGGAGGCAGACAAGAGAATGTATGTCGCCAAGGAAAAATATTATAAGAAGATGGGCTATAAGAGGAGAAAGAATGATAAAACGTGAAGAAATTAATATAAGAGACCCTTTTGTACTTGTGCATGAAGGAAAGTATTACATGTACGGAACAAGAGGCCCCGAATGCTGGGGAAAAGGAACCGGCCTTGATTGCTATGTAAGCACGGACCTTGAAAACTTTGAAGATCCGGTAGTTGTATTTTTGCCTCCCGAAGGATTCTGGGCAGATAAAAACTTCTGGGCTCCCGAAGTTCATGTTTATGACGGAGCATTTTATATGTTTGCTTCTTTTAAAGCAGACGGCGTTTGCAGAGGAACTCAGATTTTAAAGGCGGATTCGCCTTTAGGCCCTTTCAAACTTCATTCAGACGGTCCTGTTACTCCAAGAGACTGGGAGTGCTTGGACGGAACATTATACATTGAAAAGACTGAAGATAATCAGCCTTACATTGTATTCTGTCATGAATGGGCACAGATTGTTGACGGAACGATTTGCGCCATCAAATTAAGCAGAGATTTAAAGAAACCGATAAGCGAGCCTGTAGAGCTTTTCCATGCATCGGAAGCTCCCTGGATTGTGGATATAAGAGGCGGAAACTACGTAACTGACGGCCCCTTTGTATATACCGATGATAACGGTAAAATCACAATGCTTTGGTCAAGCTTTGGCAAGGAAGGATACACACTTGCCCTTGCTAAGAGCGAAAGCAATACAATTAAAGGACCTTGGAAACAGGTGCCGGAGCTTTTGTTTGAAAAGGACGGAGGCCACGGAATGTTGTTTAAGGCTTTGGATGGCAAATTAATGGGAACTCTTCATTCTCCCAATAAGACAGGGGAAGAGAGACCTTACTTCTTTGACGTTACAGGTAAGATATAGAAAATATAGTTAAATTAATAGATAAAGAAGAGTAAAAAGCGGATAGATTTTATCCGCTTTTTCTTTTTTATGTGTAGAAATTGTCGAAATTTAACAGAAAGTTAAGGGTGTGGTAGTAAATATCAATTGAATAAAAGGATTTTCCCACACTAAATTAACCGTATCGGTTTTCATAAACGAAAATTTTCGGTAAATATAGGTTGAAAATGACTTTTTTAGAAACCCTATTTGTGGAAATTTCATAAAATATTGACTAGGCAATCGGTAAAATCTATACTAAAAACACCAAAGTTAAGAAGGGAGATTCACTTATGAAGAAAAAACTTTTGGCTGTATTGGCAACTGCAGCAATGGTTCTTGGTTTGGTAGGATGTGGACAGGAAGCACCTGCATCAACCGAGAGCACAGAGACTACAACTTCAGTTGTAGAAAGCACTGAAACTGCTTCAACCGAAGAAACAACAGAAGCAGAACCTGTTACATTACGTATGGCTTGGTGGGGTTCACAGACAAGACATGACAGAACAATCGCTGTTATCGAATTGTACGAATCACTTCATCCCAATGTAACAATCGAGTACGAACCCATGGATTTTGACGGATACTTCAACAAGCTCACCACTTTGGTAGCTTCAAACGAAGTATGGGATATCTTCCAGTTAGGTTCAAACTTCCCTACATATCAGTCTAAGATTTACACACTTAACGACTTCATCGCTGACGGAACAATCGATGTATCCGGTACAACAGATGCATTCCTTCGTATCGCAGCAGACGAAGACGGCAACCAGGTAGGTCTTTGCTCAGGCGTAAACACATACGGTATTGCTTACAATCCCGCTATGTTTAAAGAAGCAGGAGTAGCAGAACCCACAGAAAACTGGACATGGGAAGACTACAAGCAGGCTTGTCTTACAATTCATGAAAAGCTCAATGTTTACGGTTCATCTAAGTTTGATGACTGGCAGGCAGGCGCTTCAATGGGCGTAGGTCAGGAAGGCTTTGATTACAGCTTCTTTAACAACAAGAACGACGGACTCGGATTTGACGATCCTTCAATGCTTACAGACTACATCTCAATGCGTAAGGAACTCGTTGATGCAGGTGCATTCCCTGATCCCGGCGCATGCAAGGAAATTGCAGATATCGAGCAGGATTTCGTTGTATCAGGCGAAGCAGCTATGACATGGGTTGCATCTAACCAGTATGCAGCACTTTCAGAAGCAGCAAAGGCTAACGGAATCGAAGAACTTAAGCTTATCAATCCTCCCAGAAAGAAAGCTGACGGCCCTGCAGGTATCACAATTCAGTCTTCACAGATGCTTTGCGTATCACAGGATTCAAAGAACCCTGCAGAAGCAGCTAAGTTTATCGAATTCTTCCAGAGCAATGTAGATGCTAACAAGATCTTACTTGCTGAAAGAGGTATTCCTACATTTACAGCTGTTCGTGATGCTTTGGCTGACGAACTTACAGATGTAGAAAAGACAGTTTATGCATACGTTGACGTAGTTGGTTCATTTGATACAGGCGGAAAGACAGTTAACCCTGCAAGCCCCGCATGTACAGATGCAATCAAGGAACAGTACAACTACTACCTTGAAAAAGCTATCTACGGCGAATGCACAGCAGAAGAAGCAGCTAAGGCTGTATACGATTTTGCTAAGTCACAGTTCTAAAAAGTAAGCTATTTCTAATGCATAGCTAGTCATGGCGCCCCGCTTCAAGCCATCCCCTTGGCCCACCCGGGAGCGGGGCGTTTATGATATGAAGAAATCCCAGAGGTTTTTATGAATAAAAAGAAAAACGATGGAAGCGGTCGCACAGGTTGGAACCGCTTTATTTATAACAACAATACGGTAGGATATGTTTTCCTTGCTCCATTTGTAATCGGATTTTTGTGTTTTACGATTATTCCTATGATAAGTTCTTTGTACTATTCATGTACTGATTACAACATGATAGATAAAGAGACGTGGATCGGAATCAATAACTATATAAACCTTTTTAAAGATGAAAGATTTCTTAATTCCATTAAGGTTACCCTTGAGTATGTTTTCTTCTCGGTACCTTTAAAACTTGCTTTCGCTTTATTTATAGCATTCCTTCTTACACGTCCCAGCAAAGCGGTAAGCTTTTACCGTTCACTTTACTACTTACCTTCTTTAATCGGAGGAAGCGTAGCGGTAGCTTTGGTTTGGAAAGAATTGTTTGCAAGAAAAGGTTTAATCAATGTAAACCTTGGCAAACTTGGAATAGATGCAGTTAACTGGTTTGGAAACATGACGACCGCAAAGTGGCCGATCATTTTAATGACAGTATGGCAATTTGGATCATCAATGTTGATTTTTGCCGCAGGCTTAAAGGAAATCCCTTCAAGCTACTATGAAGCAGCAAAGATTGACGGCGCAAACGGATGGCAGTCGTTTTGGAAGATTACAATGCCCTGCTTATCACCAATAATCCTCTTCAACCTTATCATGCAGCTTATCTCAAGTTTCATGGTATTTACGCAAGCTTTCGTCATTACAGGCGGTGGCCCCAACGATGCAACCATGTACTATGCGTTGTACGTATATAAGCAGGGTATTAATAATCGTAACATGGGTTACGCCAGTGCGATGAGCTGGGTTATGCTGGTAATCATGAGCGTTATTACATTAATAGTATTTAAGACATCCAATCATTGGGTGTTCAATGAATCGGAAAGTTAACGGGAGGTAGAAATGAAAGGAAGAAAAGTTGTATCGACCGTTATATACCACATTTTTATTGCTGCACTCGGACTCGTAATGGTGTATCCTGTGCTTTGGATGGTATCCGGTTCGTTAAAGAATAATGCAGAAATTTTGTCAGGCTCATTAAGCCTCATCCCTCCTGCCTGGAGATGGGAAAACTTTGCACAAGGCTGGAGAGGCTTTGGCCACGTAACATTCACAACCTATTTTAAAAACTCTATTTTAATTACCACATTTGCAACACTTGGAACAGTAATAAGTTCTTCGCTCATTGCATATGCTTTATCAAGAGTTAAGTTTGCAGGAAGAAAACTTTGGTTCACAATCATGATAGGAACCATGCTTCTCCCCGGACAGGTTGTAATGATTCCTCAGTACTTAATTTATAACAGAATCCATTGGGTAGGCACTCCCCTTCCCCTTATCGTGCCTCACTTCTTTGGAGCTCCGTTCTTTATCTATATGATGATGCAATTTATGACAAGCATTCCAAGAGAACTTGACGAAGCGGCCATCATCGACGGATGCAGTAAGTATTCGGTATTTTCAAGAGTTATTTTCCCTCTTTTAAAACCGTCACTTATCTCAACCATAATCATTCAGTTCTACTGGAAATGGGATGATTACATGGGCCCCATGCTTTATCTTGGAAAGCCCACATCATATACGGTATCAATCGCCGTAAAGCTTTTTGCCGACGCAACCAGCAAAACAGATTACGGTCCCATGTTTGCGATGTCAACGCTCTCAATGATACCCGTATTCACAATTTTCCTTGTATTTAACAGATACTTAGTTGACGGTATCAGTACAAGCGGATTGAAAGGATAATTAATTAAGTAGCATGCTAAACAGAGAAAGCCTGGTAAGTAGATATAATCCCAAACTAAATGAAATAGATACGCATTCTCCAATGACGTTGGGAAATGGGTCATTTTGCTTTAACGCAGATGTGACGGGACTTCAGACTTTGTATGACGAGTACAAAGAAACCTGTCCTTTACTTACCATGGCTGACTGGGCATGGCATGTAACGCCAAATGAAAAGGGAGGAAAGTATTTGGAAAGCGATTTAAAGCTCACCGAATACGATTACCTTGGAAGAAAGGTAAAATATCCCGTAAAAGAAATGCCCGGAAATGAAAAAGAATATGAGTGGTTTAGAAAGAATCCCCACAGAGCAAATCTTTCAAGGATCAGATTCTTTTTAGACGATAAAGAAATAGATAAAAGTAAGATTTCAGGGATTGATCAGACTTTAGATATGTATACGGGAGTTTTGGAAAGCTCCTTTATCTTGGATGACGAAAAAGTGGATGTAACCACAATTGTAGGTAACGATTCTACACTTGCCATAAAGGTTGAATCAAAACTTTGTAAGGACAGACTTAGCATAGTCATTGATTTTCCTTATGGAAGCTCCGATATTACGGCTTCTGACTTTAAAAACATAAAGGCACATACCACAAATCTTACAAAATATAATGATAAAGATTTGGTTGAGAGAAAAATGGATGATTTTTCTTACTTCGCCCTGATAATGTCAAATATGACAGCAAAGAAAACAGAGGAGCATGAAGTAAGGCTTTTAACCAAGGGAAATCAGACATTAAACGTCATAATCAATTTTTCTCCTAAAAAAGACGTTTTAAAAGAATTCTCATTTAAAGATATTTTTGAAGAATCAAAACTTAGATTTTATTCCTACTGGCACGTAGGCGCCATGATTGATGTCACGGAATCTGAAGATAAACGTGCAGACATCCTTCAAAAAAGGATTATTACATCAATGTATCAATGCCTTGTGCAGGATTTGGGAGATAAGCCTTCTCAGGAAACGGGCCTTACCTGCAACAGCTGGTACGGAAAATTCCACTTGGAAATGCATCCGATACATTCAGCATTCGCTGCTTTGTACGGAAGAGGAAGGCTTCTTGAAAAGTCTCTTAAATGGTACATAGATATTTTGCCCAGTGCTAAAGAAAACGCATACAAGAATGGTTTTAAAGGCGCAAGATGGCCTAAAATGGTGGGCCCTGACGGAGTCGATTCTCCGTCTCCCATAGCACCTTTGTTAATCTGGCAGCAGCCTCACATTATATACATGCTTGAACTTTTAAGACTCTCAAGATACAGAGACGACAGAGTGGAAGTGCCAAACGAAACAGAAATCGAGTTTTTAAACAAGTACAAGGTTTTGATAAAAGAAACCGCTACATTCATGGCCGATTTTTGTGTGTACAACAAAGAGGAAGACAGGTATGAATTGTTACCCCCTCTTTATTCGGTACAAGAAAAGGGTAATCCCGAAGAAATAAAGAATCCGCCTTTTGAACTCTCATATTGGAGCTTTGGATTAAAGACAGCTTATGAGTGGATGAAAAAGCTTGGAGAAAGCAATGAAGAGTGGCATCTTATTTCAGAAAAGATGGCTCGCCCTTATGTGCATGATAAGAAGCTTTCAGCATTTGAAGGCTTTGATGAAACATATACTAAGCTTAATCTGGACCATCCTTCCATGCTGTTTCAGTACGGATGGCTTTCTGAAAAGATACATGAAAAGATTTTAAAAGAATCTTTTGAAGAATTTGAAAGAGTATGGGACTTTAAGTCCTTATGGGGTTGGGACTTTGCGCTCCTTGCAATGGTGCTTGCAAAGAACGGCCGGATGGAAAAAGCTTTCGATATATTGCTTATGGAAAGCGAAAAGAATTCATATTTGGAAAACGGCTTTAATGCACAGGTATCAAGAAACGATCTTCCTTTGTATATGCCCGGAAATGGTTCTTTGTTACTTGCAATGACAGTGCTTAAAAGCTGTAAGAACTGGTATGTAAAGACAGAAGGAATAATGGAATATCCCTTCTAGACTACATGTCATCACCCTTGGTGATTCTCTTACGTGTGCTTTCTTTGTAAAGCGTACGGTACTTTAAAGGAGAGATTTCACGGAAGTTTCTGAAAACCTTTTCAAAGTAAGTAAGGCTTTCGTAGCCGCATTCGGCGGCTATCTCAGTGATTGACATTGAGGTTTGAGTTAAAAGTTTTTGGGCTTTGTTGATTCTGTGAAAGTTAATGTATTCGTTTACGGTAAAGCTTGTTACTTCCTTAAAAATACGGCTTAGATAACACTTATTTACGTAGAAGTGTGAAGCCAAAGTTTCAAGGGAGAGATTTTCACAGCAATGATCCATGATATAATCGGCAACCAAATCAACCTTCTGATGCCTTGAAACAGAGGAAGACTTTGAAGGAACGGCCTGGTGCCTTGATGAATATCTTCCGGCGTAGATTAATAAAGCGGCAAGTTTGCTCATGACGCTTAACCTGTAACCCGGAAGCTTATGATGGATTTCCGATTGAATTTCAATAAGGAGGTTTTCAACGAAGGGCTGCTCTCTTGGCTCAATTTCCAAGACGCCTTCGTGAGCCTGGAAAAATTCACGAATATCCAAGTCACCGAACTGTGAAAAGAAAGTGGCAAAAGGTTCTTCGGAAAACTCAATTAAAATACGGTCGTGATAAGAACTTGATGCCATACCGGTTTTGTGAATTTCGTTTCGGTTAACAAAAACAAGATTGCCTTTTTTAATGTGATAGGTGTGGCTTCCGATGAAGTAAAAACGCTCACCTTCCACAAGGTAGTAGATTTCGTATTCATCGTGAAGATGCTTTGTGGGCATGGTGTACTCGTAATCACGAATGACGCGATCGATTGTTATTCCGTCCAAAGATTCTTCAAATAATGTTTGACGCATGGAATGCCTCCTTAAAAGTCAATATTGTTTGAAATGAGTTAAAAAAGGCAAAATAGAATAAGACTATTATACTATTTTTACTATAGAATGTCTACATAAAGAAAAGAGGACATGTAAAATGAAATATTTTGAAAACAAAGTAAAAGATGTAACTATCGCCTACATCGGCGGTGGCTCAAGAGGATGGGCTTGGACCTTCATGACAGACCTTGCCAGAGAAGAAAGAATGTCGGGAACCATCAGACTTTATGATATCGATAGAAAGGCAAGTGAAAACAACGCTATAATCGGTAATCATATCAGCGAAAAGAAAGAAGCTGTAGGAAAGTGGAAATACGAAGTATTTGATACTTTAAAGGATGCTCTTACGGGAGCGGATTTCGTGGTAATTTCAATAATGCCCGGAACCTTTGATGAAATGGCTTATGATGTGCATATGCCCGAAAGACTTGGTATTTATCAGTCAGTAGGCGATACAGCAGGCCCCGGAGGAATGATAAGAGCATTAAGAACTCTTCCGATGTTTGTGGAATTTGCGGAAGCCATCAAGAAGTATTCACCCGATGCATGGGTTATTAACTACACAAATCCCATGACACTTTGTGTAAAGATTCTTTATCACGTATTCCCCGAAATCAAAGCTTTCGGATGTTGCCACGAAGTATTCGGTACACAGAACGTGTTGGCAGGCATCCTTAAAAAGGAAGGATACGTTAAAGAACCAATCGACAGACATGACATTCACGTTAACGTACTTGGTATCAACCACTTTACATGGTTTGATTATGCATCATATAAGGGAATCGATCTTTTCCCCATCTACAAAAAGTACGTTGATGAACATATGGCTGACGGATATGACTCAAGCGATACAGAAAACTGGGCAAACAAGTGCTTTGCATGTAAGCATCGTGTAAAGATGGATTTGTTTAGAAGATTTGGCTTGATTGCAGCCGCAGGCGACAGACACTTGGCAGAGTTTATGCCCGGTGATTCTTATCTTAAGGATCCTGAAACGGTTGAAAGTTGGGATTTCGGTCTTACAAGCGTTGACTGGAGAAAGCAGGATTTAAAGAACAGACTTGAAAGAGCAAGAAAGCTTGCTTCCTTCGAAGAAGAAGTTAAGCTTGAGCCTACAGGCGAAGAAGGAATCTTACTTATCAAAGCACTTTGCGGACTTGAAAGAGTGGTAAGTAACGTAAACATTCCAAACACTTCACTTCAGATTTCAAACTTGCCTAAAGAAGCAGTTGTTGAAACAAACGCAGTATTTGAACGTGATGCAATAAGACCTGTATTTGCAGGAAAGATACCTGAAAACGTATTGGCACTTATTAAGCCTCACGTAGAGAACCATGAAAGAATATTAAAGGCATCACTTACATATGATAAGAGCCTTGTTTATGAAGCATTCAAGAACGACCCCTTGGTAAAGGGCCGTGCATCTGACAAAGAAATTGAAAAGCTTGCAGATGATATGATTGAAGCAACAAAGAAGTATTTACCTACCGGGTGGAAATAAGGGGTTAGAAGAATCTTGTGTATGGGGACACAAAGGTTAATGCGGTGATTAGGGGAATAGCACCCTTTTCATATAAACTATTATCGACCTGAGTGCGTATAAGGTTACATCCGGAAAAAGTAATTGAAGTAGGCAGAGTCCCGTTATTTTAACGGGGCTCTTTCTTTATCCATAAAACTTCCTTTTCTTTAAGGCGGAGCCTTAGCACGACGGCCTAAAAGAATTGGGAGAGGAAAAAATGAAAAGAGGCAAGAAAACACTTGTGGCTTTCATGGCCACTCTGCTAAGCGTATGCTTGTTATCTACAAGCGCCTTTGCAGATTCTAAGGGCTTTGCGACTGAAAAAAACAGTAACATCGTGAAGCACCAAATGGGCTGGGATAGCGAAAACTACCCTGCCAAAAGCATCGATGCGGTTTTCACTACCGATGAAATCGTGGTAGACGGAGAACTTGAAGATGCTTATTTTACCGCAGAGCCTGCTTTGATTGAAAATCTAAAGCTTAAAGACGGCTACGGTCTTGACCGGATTGAAAGTAAAGGCGAAGTAAGGGCAATCTGGGACGGACCTACACTATATCTTGGAATAACTGTATATGATAAAGACCCGGTAATTGATGAAAACACAAAGAAGGGTGCTGTAAGTAATCCTGCAGTTGCGGGAACATCTGTTACCACTTATCCTTACGCTCACTTGGGAGGATTCTGGGCAACATGGGCAGTTACAGAATCTAAAGAATCTGCAGACAGCGTGGTGCTTGGAATTGACTTATTTAACGATAAGACTCCTACAGAAACAGACACTGCGGGCCTTGTGACAATTGATATTGATGGAAACCTTTATTACTATGCAAATAATAATATTCCTTCACTTTCAAGCCCTTTGGGAGATCCCTTAAGCCCTGAGTATATGAATATCATAAAGGATAAGGCCGGAAAGATTTTCTATGATGAAGAAGAAAAGCCTGAAGGATACGTGCTTGAAATTGCTGTTTCTATTGAAGATACCGAAATGACAAACGGCACTCAGATAGGAATGGACTTAAAAATCAATGACTTAAACAATGTCATTACAAAGTATGAAACGATTAAGAATCCCGACTATAAGCCTGCAGTATCCGAAAACGATATTTCGGGAAATGATGTATCAGAAAATGAAGTAGAGATAGAAGAAACCGATGTGTCACAAAATGATGACAATGCAGGTTTAGAAAATGAGGATCAAACCGAAGCGGCTGATGAAACTTCAGAAGACCAAAACGCTTCTGAGGATGAAGAACAGGAAGCAGAAGAGCTTAAAGATAACGCAGATGTTTCTTCAAACGAAGATGAAGGCCCTCAAGGAACTTCAAGCGTAACAGTTATCGGAACTACCGCAGAAGAAGCAGAAGTAGAACCTGTAGAAGACGAGGCTCAAATCGAAGAAGAGCCCATGGAGGAAGAAATCCCTGAATTTATAGAAGTTCCTGTAACGGAATTAAAGAAGAGCGCAGACATTTTCTTTAGCCATAATCAGGATTCTTTATACAAGGATTACGACCACGAACATGCAAGAGCCGTAGACTGGGGCACCATCACCCTTACAGGCTGGAACGGTGAAGAATTCGCATACAGCGACTGGGGCATAAAGAAAGCTCTTGATTATATCGATTCATTGGCTTTCCCTAAGGGCGTATACACACCTGATTCCCAGGCTGCACTTGACGCAGCTATTGAAAAGGGAAAAGTGGTTCTTTCAAGCAATTATAAGAACAAAGAAATTGCAAGAAACGTCACAAAGGAATTAAAGGATGCACTTAAAAACTTAAAGTGGGCAGATACAAGGTATCCCGATCCTTCTGACCTTCCGAGACAGAATACACTTCCTAATACTTACAAGTTCTTTAACAGCAACAAAATAGTTACAAACAATGCAGAGTGGGAAGCAAGAAGAAAAGAAATCCTTGACCTTGCCCAGTTCTATGAATACGGCTATAAGCCTGAATATGACAAACTTGAAATCACAAAGGCTGAGGCCCATAAGGCAGGAGAAAAGAAGTATCGTTGGAGCAATTCACAGGGTAAATATGTTGAAGACGGCACTTATACACAAACCGCTATTTCCATTACAGCAAAAGTAACAGTAGGAAATAAGAGTAAAGACATAACATTCGAAGTTTCAATGCCTACGGATGATCAAATTGCATCAAACGGACATGAAGGAAAGAAACTTCCGATTGTCTTAAATATTGACGGCACCACAGATGCATATCAAAAGGCAGGCTTGGCTCAGATAGCAATACCGGGTATTGTTTCAGACAACAGAACAAACGATTACGCTTGGGTAAAAAGATCAAACACCTTCTATGACCTTTATCCTTATTCAAGAAACGGAGAGGGCGCATTAAAAGAAGTAAGCCATGAAATGGCGGTAGCCTGGGAGGTTTCTTTGATAATAGACGCTCTTCAGATGTGCGAGGAGAGTGAAAACGAAGCATATAAGAATGCGGTTAAAGACGTTGATGTAGATAAATATGCCGTTACAGGATTTTCAATTAATGGTAAATGTGCATTTGTTGCGGGTGTATTTGACGATAGAATCGACGTAGTTATTCCCGGAGCTTCAGGAGCGACCGGAACATCTCCTTGGAGATATGTATACAGAGGTCAGGAATACGACTGGACCGGTACTGCCTATGAAGGAGCAGGCGTAGATTCTTATCAGGTAGCAGGCGGTACAGAGCTTATGGCACACTCCGTAAGGCACAACAGAGTGCGCACAACAGAGTTATTTAGACATTTCTTAAATCCCGGTCACTTTACAGAGTATGAAGATGGAGCCTACGGTTACGGCACACGTCTTCCCTTTGACCAAAACGATTTGGTGGCTACCCTTGCTCCAAGAGCTATCATTATTGAAAACACGGTTAACGACTATAATGACGGTTGTGTAAGCGATTGTTTATCTGCAGAAATTGCAAAATCGGTTTATAGAAACTTAGGCTTCAATGCCGATGATTTAATCAAGTTTAACCTTAGAAACTTAAAGACCGGCGATCCTCACGGAAGTGACAGCGCTCAAAGAGGCCGTTCTGCCGAATACTTAAATTACTATTTCTTTGGCACAAGCATGAGCGAAGGAACAGCTTCTTACTTAAACCAGGATCCTTTCGCATTAAAGATTTCAAATGATAAGACTCAGACCCCTTACGATTACTACTGGGGTGGATTTAACACAATCACAGGCGGTAAGGACGGTGTAGAAGGAAAAGACGGCTGGTATAACTATAAGTTCCCTGTGGTTTCTTCAAGCCCTGCATCAACCGATGATGACGATGATGATGACGACAGAGTTACAGAAAGTCAAACTCAGGCTACAACAGCTCAGGTTACTAATGCGCCTGCAGCGGCTTTGCCTCAAAGAAATACTGTAACTACCGTTACACCTACTGAGGAAGAACCTGAAGAAGTAACCGTGGAAACCACTGAAACAACGACGCAGGAAATAAGCGAACCGGAAGTTCCAAAGACAGATTCTGTAGAAACTAAGGAAGAAAGTAAGGAACAGGCAATTGAAGATTCTGATGTGCCTCTTACAAACTTAGAGCCTACAAGCAAAGCGGTATGGCCTTGGATAGTGGGCATACTGGCAATTATTGTAATCGGCGGCGGTTTATCCTACGCATATTATCTTAAAAAGAAAAGCATGAATTAAACAAAAAAATGGGGCAGTCTTATAGCGGACTGCCCTGTTATTTTCTTTAAAGATATGATAAAGTGAAAAGAGTGAATTTTAGGGATAATGAAAACTGTTGGAGACAAAGATGAAGAAAAAAGTATTTATTGACGGAAGTGAAGGAACTACAGGACTTAGAATAAACGAAAGATTTGAAGGAAGGGACGACATAGAGCTTATTAAAATCGATCCCGAGCTTAGAAAAGACCCTGCGGAAATAAAGAAAATGATTAACCAATCAGACATTACGTTTCTTTGCCTTCCTGATGCTGCGGCAATTGAGGCAGCAGAAATGGTCGAAAACGACAACACGGTTATCATCGATACATCCACAGCTCACAGAACATTGGAAGGCTGGGCTTACGGATGCCCCGAACTTTCAAAAGAACATAGAGAAAAGATAAAGACTTCAAAAAGAATCGCAGTGCCCGGATGCTACGCAACAGGCTTTATTATGGCTGCTTACCCCTTAGTAAAAGAAGGTATCATGCCTAAAGACTACCCTGTAAGCATTTTTGCAATCTCAGGCTATAGCGGAGGCGGCAAGAAGCTTATAGGCGCCTACGAAGAAGAGGGAAGAGACAAAAAATTTGACAGTGCAAGAGTCTACGGTCTTACCCAAAGCCATAAGCACTTAAAGGAAATGAAGGCGATTACGGGGCTTGATACAGAGCCTTTGTTTGCTCCTTTAACCACAAATTACTATTCGGGAATGATAGTTGAGATTCCTGTTTATACAAAGCTTTTAAACAAAAAGAAAACGCCTGAAGAATTAAGAGACTTTTTGGCTGATTATTATAAAGATGAAAAGTTTGTACGCGTGATGCCTTTTAAGGAAGAAGAAAAAGAAGGCAGTGTTCTTTTTTCAGACGCTAAATCCGGTTGGGACGGAATTGAAATATATGTAACGGGAAATGATGAAAGAGCTTTAATCATGACACGTTTTGATAACCTTGGAAAAGGCGCTTCAGGCGCGGCTGTTCAGTGTTTAAATATTGTCCTTGGATGCAGCGAAGATAAGGGGCTTAATCTTTAATGAGCGGTAAATTATAT
>JAEEXG010000121.1 GCA_016291405.1 Lachnospiraceae bacterium | reverse complement strand
TTTAACAGCAAATGCAATAGAAGGCGCAAAGGACTTTTATCTTGGAAACGGTTTTGACGATTATTTATCAAAGCCAATCGAAACGGACAGACTTGAAAATGCACTTAAAACCTATATCCCGAATAATCTCATAATTGATGATCCCGAAAGAATCAAAGAGTATTTATCAATCGGTGAATCAAGCGAACCTAAGGAAGAGAAAAAAGAAACCTTCATGGAAAGCTTGTCGAAAGTAGGATACATTAATCCAAAAGAAGGCTTGGAGCATTCAGGCTCATTGGAGCTTTATCAAAAGGTAGTGGGAGAGTTTACGGATACAGGACTTTCAAGAGCGGATACAATTGAACAGTATTATGAGCAAATGGACTTTAAAAACTACACAATTCAGGTCCATGCTTTAAAATCCGCCGCAAGAATAATAGGAGCCCTTCCTTTGTCTCATTTGGCCCTTGCTTTGGAAAAAGCGGGAAACGAAGAAAATGAAACAAAGATAAAGAACGCTACCGGAGAATTACTTAGAATTTACAGGGAACTTGTTAACAATCTTGAACCCATTGTTAACCCCGGTGAAGATAAAGAAACAATTGATGATGACAGTTTAAAAGATGCCCTTGCGGCAATCAGAGAAATGGTTGAGGCATTTGACTTTGACGGCGTTGATTCGGTCATGGAAGAATTAAAGAAATACGCCATGCCCGATGACTTTAAAGACAAATATGCCAAATTAAAAACTTTGGTGGCGGAAGTTGCCAGAGACGACATTCTTGCATTACTTGCTTAAGCTTTGAAAGGGGACAGTATGGTTAAACGTGTTTTGTTTATAGGAGAGACCTCATCGTTTATTGTAAACGCGGTTAGGGACGGGCTTAAAGAAGTCGGATTTGAATGTGACTTTTGTAAGCTTAATATCAACGAAATCAATAAGGTTGCGGATAAGCCCGATATGTTCTTTATATATGCGGATGAAAAGGCCATTCAGGAAACCGAAGCCTTAATCTACATTAAAGATCTTTGCATGGAAGAAGATAAGAAGATATTCTTGATAGGCTATGCGGAAGAGCTAAAGGTAATTACAGACATGATTCCAAGCGAGTGCTTGGGAGACTGTTTTGAACGTCCCATTAACGTAAAGAAAATATCGGATACTTTAAAGGCAAGAGCCGATTCCATTGAAACAGGTGCAAACAAAAAGCACATTTTGCTTGTGGATGATTCCGGTACAATGCTTAGAACGGTTAAAGGCTGGCTTGAAGGAAAGTACAGAATTTCCATGGTTAACTCAGCTACAAGTGCAATTTCTTTCTTAGCCGTAAACCAGCCCGATTTAGTGCTTTTGGATTATGAAATGCCTGTGTGCTCGGGGCCTCAGATGCTTGAAATGATAAGATCCGAAATAAAGACTGAGAGTATTCCCGTAATTTTTCTTACTTCAAAAGGGGACAAAGAAAGTGTTGCGAAGGTATTAAGTTTAAAGCCTCAGGGCTATCTTTTAAAGAGCATGCCTTCCAATCAGATAGTGGAAGCTGTTGACAATTTCTTTGCCACACAAAAAACAAAAGGTTTTTAAAGAAAACTTAAGCAGGCAAGAGGCCAAAAGGTGCCCCTTGCCTGTTTTCTTTTGCCCCGTTTGTGATATAATTACAAAGACTAAAGCTTTTGGTTAAACCTAAAAGCAATCTTAGGGGGAATACATGAAATTTAAAGGCTTATACAGAAAAGATTATTCTAAAAATGTAAGCGAGGCTATGCCCATCGGTAACGGTTCCTTGGGTGGTTTGGTTTTGGCAAATCCTTTGCATGAAACCATAGTTACAAATCACGAGGAGATTTTCTTACCTATCTTATCTGCGGATGAAGATCAAAGTGATTTAACACCCAACCCTTATGAGACCGCACTTAGCCTTAAGTTTGATTTTAATTCATATAAAGAAAGCGATGTAACGGATTACTCACAGTCCTTAAACTTTGAAAATGCCGAAACTGTTACGGATTTTAAAGTTAAAGGAGAGAGAGTTGTAAGAAAGGCTTTTGTGTCCCGAAG
>JAEEXG010000072.1 GCA_016291405.1 Lachnospiraceae bacterium | reverse complement strand
TACCTCTAACATCCTTTAAATCAATCTTTCCTTCTTTTTCAAGCTTATCAAGGATTTCGCTCTCCCCAACAATGCCCGCAAAAACAGAAGGTGTCTTTTCATTAATGGTAGCCGACTTTTTCGGCTTTTCTTTTTCACCTGTAATTTGGTTATAATCATCAGCAACTTTTCCAAGCACCTTCACAAGGCCTGAATCTGCCGCTTTGTCCGCAATAAACGAAACATTCGTTTTCGAATCATGAAGTATTATTGTTTTCATCGCTTCTCCCACTGTTTCTTTACAGTTTTCCTATTCTCATTATATTAATTTGAGTTAATCACCGCTTATCAATCAGTGTTTTCTTCTTATCAATTGTTGCGCTTTGAGGGGGGGGTGCGCCACCAGTGCTGCTTGATGCACTGCTCATATACGCCTTCACAACCGCTAAGAATTCTAAAGAATGTAAATCGTATGCTTGGAGTTGCAGTATAGTGTTTTTGAAGCACCTTCGCAGGACGGATGTGTCCGGCCCGCTTTAAGCGAAGGTAAAAAATACTATACTGCAACTCCAAGCATACAAGTTTCACAGCATAAAGCCCCCTTAGCGGTTGCGTAGGCGAAAGCGTGCGTGATAGTATGGGAGCATGGATGATAAAAAGATTATTTTACCGAAAGATTTTATAGATAGCGTAAAGGATTTGCTTGGAGATGAGCTTGATGATTTTATCGCATCATACAGCAAAGAAAGATATTATGGCTTAAGGAGAAATCCCCTTAAATATAGCAAAGAGGATTTTGAAGCAAGCATGCCCTTTGATTTAGAGCCTGTCGCCTGGGCTGATGAAGGGTATTACTACAAGGAAGACGATAGGCCCGGCAGGCACGCGCTTCATGAAGGCGGAGCTTACTATATTCAGGAGCCAAGTGCCATGTCTGCGGTGGCTATGCTTGATCCAAAGCCCGGTGATGTGGTAGCGGATTTATGCGCCGCGCCCGGAGGAAAATCCACGCAGATTGCCGGCAGAATGGCAGGCCAAGGATTGCTTGTTTCAAACGAATTCGTTAAGGATAGAGCAAAGATACTGTCTTCAAATATTGAAAGAATGGGCATAAGCAATGCCTTGGTTTTAAATGAATCAACCGATTCCCTTGCAGGAAGGTTTCCTTCCTTCTTTGATAAGGTTTTGGTGGATGCTCCATGCTCAGGGGAAGGAATGTTTAGAAAAGAAGAAAACGCAATCCCTGAATGGAGCTTAGAAAACACAAAGATGTGCCATGAAAGGCAGTTACTGATACTTGATAATGCGGCACAGATGCTAAAGGCAGGCGGCACCTTAGTTTACTCCACCTGCACTTTCAATTCTTTGGAAAACGAAGGAAGTGTGAATGAGTTTTTATCTAAGCACCCTGAGTTTTCTTTGGTTGAGAGTAAGCGTTTGTGGCCTCATAAGGATAAGGGTGAAGGCCACTTTGTTGCTAAGTTTTTAAAGCAAGGCACTTTGACACCCACAGATTTTTCAGATGTCAAAATTTCTAAATCGGTTGAAAGTCTCACTCTTCAGGTAAAGGACTTTTTGATAAATGAAATCGGCATTAAGGAAGAAAAGGTTTCTTCTCTCTTAGAAGGAAGAACCCTTGCTACATTCGGAGATAACATATATCTTCTTCCTCCAAAGATTACTTCCTTGCAGGGACTTAAGGTCGAAAGAGCGGGACTACATATCGCGGTAAGTAAAAAGAACCGGCTTGAGCCCTCCCACTCCCTTGCTTTGTGCATAACTTTGAATGATTTAAACAAGCATGTGGATATCTCAGATGATGAGGCAATTAAATATTTAAGAGGCGAAACTCTCAATACAGACCCTGATTTAAAAGGCTGGACAGTGCTTTTCTTAAGAGGCTGCTCTTTGGGATTTGCCAAGGCCGACCGTGGCATTTTAAAGAACCATTATCCGAAAGGATTAAGGAAATAGAGAGGTAGATTAATGAAAAGAAAGAAACTTTCCTGCATTGCTTTGGCAGGGCTTCTTTTGATGACAGGTTGTGGCGGTGCAAACTCCGGCAGCATTTCGGTAGATTCAAAAGACAGTTCTCAAACGCAGGAAACAAAGGAGCAAGACATGAAAAAAGAACCCGGTTACGACAAGCTAATCAGTATCGACTACGAAAACAGAGTCAAAACAAACGACGGAGTTTTTGAAGGATTCGGAACAGCACTTTGCTGGTGGGCAAACCGAATCGGAGACAGCGACAAGCTGGCGGAGGATTCCGCAAGGCTCTTTTACTCAAGTGAAGGCCTTGATTTTAACATCTTAAGATACAACATAGGCGGTGGCGACGACCCCACTCACAATCATATAAAGAGATCCGATTCAAATATGCCCGGGTTTCTTTATCCCGATGGTAATGGCGGTTACAAATACGACTTTACTGCCGACTACAGACAATTAAAGGTCTTAAAGAAATGTTATGATGCGGCTACAGACCCATACGTTGAAGTGTTTTCAAACTCAGCCCCCTACTTTATGACAATAAGCGGATGTACGGGCGGCGCTGAAAATCCTAATGAAAATAACTTAAAGCCTGAGTGCTACGAAGATTTTGCAAAATACTTGGCAGATGTAAGTAAGTACATAAACAACGATTTAGGGATTAAGGTTAAAAGCGTATCTCCCATAAACGAGCCGGACACCAATTACTGGGGCGCAATGAGTGAAAAGCAAGAAGGTGCTCACATGGATCCGGGGGAAGCTCAGTCAAAGATAATCGTTGATACGAGAAACGCCTTTGATGCGGCAGGTCTTAAAGATGTAATTGTGGCAGCCAGCGATGAAACATCAACTGCAAGCGCAATGAATTCTTATCAAAAGTACACTCCCGAAGCAAAAGAAGCTTTAGGAAGGCTAAGCACCCACACCTACATTACTTCTGCAATCAAGAGCCTTGGAGCCTTAAGAAAAAAAGAAGGCTTTAACATGTGGATGAGCGAAGTAGACGGCGATGGTTCAATCGGAACCGATTCAAAAGAAATGGGCTCAGCCCTTTGGATGGCAGAAAAGATTATTACTGATATAAACGATTTAAAGCCTTCGGCCTGGGTAATGTGGCAGGTAATTAACAGTTTCATTTCAAAAGATGGTTTTAACGGAAATCCTGATTCAGGAATGGTGGATGTAAACAAAGGCTTCTGGGGCGCAACCGTTGCAGATTGCGACAAAGAAGAAATAATCCTTACTCAAAAGTATTACGCTATCGGTCAGTTTTCAAAGTTCATTCGCCCCGGTTCAACTTTAATAGTAACCGGCGAAGATACAAGCCTTGCAGCCTATGATAAGAATGCAGGCACGCTTACAATTGTAGCGGTTAATGATAAAAAAGAAGATAAATCCTTTGCATTTGATATCAAAGGATTTGACACAAACGGAAACGTAAAAGTAATCCGTACAAGCGGCTCAATCGCTAACGGCGAGCACTGGGATGAGGTTGATAACTTCATGGTTGATAACACAGGAATAATCTACACCCTCCCTGCATATTCTATTACGACATTTGTGATAGACGGTGTTAGTTTGGAGCAATAAGCAAAGAAACAAAAATAAAACCCCTTGGAAGTAATCTTCCAAGGGGCTTATTTTGCTATACAATTAAATCACTGTGGATTAAGGAAGCATTTCTGCGTCGCCGTAGGTTTCTTCCCAAGCAATCTTTCTTTCGTCTGCGATTGCCTGTCCACCTGCCTGAAGCCATTCATTGAGGCCTGCTGTCCAAACTGAATCGAAATCAGCTACGGAAGCCTTAACTGCGTTACAGAATGCCTGGTCACGCTTGTTGTCAAGGTCTGTTCCTTCTGCTTCAGCTTCGATTGCACGAACTGTAGGAACCTTGGGTGTCTTCCAGTCAAGCTTTGCTGCTGCAATAGCATCCTGAACATCCTGTACATCTACGTTTGAGTAGCTGTATGCAAGAGAAAGGTCTGTAAGTTCAGGTGTAGCAAGTCTTAAACCGTTACAGTTGATTGTCATATCGATGTTCTTACCGGAGTTCTGGTACCAATCGTGATGAGCTTCATCGGGAGCCTGGATAACCCATGCGCCGTTGTCAGCTACAGTGTGGATAACACCTTCTTCACCGGCCTGTAAGAATTCAACTGTTGAAGCTTCTGACATAAAGTCAAGGTAAAGTAATGAAGCTAATACTTCATCGTTTGTTGCAGGGAAGAATACTTTTCTATCGCCTGTAATACCGTAGTTGTACTTTGTGTACTTACCATTCTTATCTTCAAAAGGATTGATTGCTACAAACTTAGCATCTTCGCCAAACTGAGCAGCCAATACTGCGTTGATGGAATTTTCATTGCCTCTGAAAGGATAGTCATAGTTGTGTGTGAATGCACCAACGAAGCCGGCCTTCATCATATCATCTTCTGTTGCATCACCTGCTTTGTAAAGATAGAAATCTTTCCAAACAAGGCCATCATTGTACCACTTATTAACAAGCTGTGTAGCTTCCTTTGTTCCGTTCATAGGAAGTCTTCTTGAATCGTAACCTGTTACATATAATTCCTTATCTGTAATTTCAGGATCCATGAAGGATTCGATAAGAGTTGCAATTCTCCAACCTACGTCTGAACCGATTGAGTAAGGTACCATCTTGGAAGCGTCTGCGCCAAGAAGAGTATCAGCGTTGTCTCTGAATGCTACAAGCATTTCTTCGAATTCAGCCTTTGTTGTAGGAGCCTTTAAGCCAAGCTTATCAAGCCAGTCTTTACGAACGAATGTGTTGATACGGCAGATTTCGTTTCTCTTACCTTCGATTGCCCAAAGGGTTCCTGTTGAAGGATCCTTATCCTGGTAGATAGCGTCTTCTGTAAGCCAATCAAACATGTTGTTTACGTAAGGTCTGTATTCATCAAGAATAGGAGCTAAATCCAAAACACCGCCCATGTTAGCGTATGTCTGAATTGTAGGATAGCTGTATGTGTAGCAGATATCAGGAGCTGTTCCTGCTGCTAATAAGTTGTTGATTTCATCGCCTTCAGTCCAACGGGGAACTGTAATGAATTCAACTTCAACATTGTAACGATCAAGCATCTGTTCCTGAATCCACTTTGTCCAAGCGTTGTCGCCTGCATCAGTACCTTCAGTAACATTACGATCGTAAAGTTCTACGGAAATGTGTCTTGTCTCAACAAATTTTCCGTCCTGCATGCCGTATTGATCGGGACCTTCTTCTACTTTCTCTTCTGTAGAAGCGGGTGTTTCAGTAGAAGCTGCGGGTGCTGTAGAAGCGGGTGCCTTTTCAGCGCCACAAGCTACCAATGAAAGTGATGTAACAGCTGCAAGTAATACTGCTAAAACTTTCTTTCTCATTTTTAAACCTCCCTGGTTGTTTTTATATGAATTAACGCTTCTCTTATGATAGGCGTTTATTCCTTAACCGCACCCATGGTTACACCTGCAATGAAATACTTCTGTAACCAAGGATAAATAAGAAGAATCGGTACCGTTGAGAACATAACTGTTGCCGATTTTAAGGACTCTGAAAGTCCCGGTGTGTTGAAACCTTCCTGTGTTGCAACTTCAACTGAGTTAATGTTGTTAAGAATGTTGTAAATAAGAAGCTGCAAAGGATATAAATCCTTGTTCTTTATGTACATAAGTGCATCGCCGTAACCGTTCCAACGACCTACCGCATAGAAAAGGGCAAGTGATGCGAATACAGGCTTTGACAAAGGTACATAAATCTTTAAAAGAATTGTAAAGAAGCTTGCTCCGTCGATTTCAGCGGATTCTCTTAAGGAATCGGGGATTCCGTAGAAGAAACTTCTCATAATAATCATGTTGTAAATTGACAAACAGCTTGGAATGATGAGTACAAGCGGATTGTCCAAAAGGTGCAATTGCTGCATAAGCAAGTAGTTGGGGATAGTACCTGCATTAAAGAACATTGTAATGGTAATCATTACATTGATAATTCCTTTACCCTTAAGCCCCGGGAAAATTAAGGGGTAAGCACAAAGTGCTGTCATGGTAAGTGAAATGATTGTACATATCACTGTAAGGAATGCAGTCCATGCAAATGCCTTTAAATACTTGGGATCTGCCAATACCTTCATGTAGGCATCAAGGTTGAATCCCTTAGGCCAAATGTATACTTCGTGTCTAATAAGATAGTTTGTGGATGAAAGTGATTTAGCGGCAAGATTCAACATAGGAATCAAGCAGATGGCTGCCACCAATACACACAATAAAACAAACATCCAGTCACCAAATTTTGCTCTGTTTGATTTAACTTTCATATTCTCACCTTCCTTCCTACCAAATTCCACGCTCGCCGAGCTTACGTGAAATCCAGTTAGCAGTTAAGAGGAAGAAAAGTCCTACAACAGACTGGAACAAACCGACTGCTGTTGTAAGTGAGAACTTAAGTCCCTTAATACCAACCTTATATACAAATGTTGCAATAACTTCGGCCACGTTCATAACCGCCGGGTTAGCCATAGCGAAGGGTCTTTCGAAACCGCCACCGATGATACCGCCTAAGTTCATAATCAAAAGAACCACGATTGTAGGCTTGATTCCGGGAAGTGTGATATGCCACATCTTCTTAAAACGACCTGCTCCGTCTACCGAAGCTGCTTCATAAAGTTCTGTGTTAATTCCTGCGATAGCTGCAAGATAAATGATTGAACCCCATCCGAAGTTCTGCCATACACCCATGCCTACGTAAGTAGCAACCCAGTGCTTAGCTTCACCAAGGAAAGGAATTGCTTCATGTCCGCTGGCTTTAATAAGTTCGCTGATAAAACCACCGTTAGGAGCAAAAAGCTGTAATGACAAGCTGTAAATGATGACCCATGACAAGAAGTGGGGCATGTAAGCTATTGTCTGAACTACCTTTTTGAATCTCTTAAAGCAAAGTTCATTTAAGATCAAAGCAAAAATTATCGGTGCAGGGAATCCTGCAATAAGATCCAATATGTTAAGCATCAATGTATTTCTTAATGCTTTAATAAAGTCGGGTGTTTGGAATGCTTTGATGAAATATTTCATACCATGGTTTGAAGCCCAAGGCATGTCACCCAATTTCATGTTGAGTTTATACTCTTTAAATGCGATGAGAATGTTCTTCATCGGCATATATCTGAAGATAAACAGATATATAAGCGGTAAAGCAATTAATGCATATAACTGCCAATACCTTTTCAAATAGATTTTCCAGTTGACTTTCTTTTTGGGAACCGCAACCGTAGTGTTTTTTCCCATATTTCTTTCTCCCTGCTTTCTTTCGCGTTTTCCCCTTATAGAAATATTATTATCAGGGGATGACCTTTTTCTAATCAAATATTGCTGTGGCTGTTACAATTCTTGCTATTTGTGCACATACAATTTAACGCACTAAAGGATTTTTCTTGTCAATCTGTATCCATTTTTAGAACTCTTTAATTCTTTTATATCGTACTTGCACAAAAAATACAATACAACCAGCCTTTTTGCACACCTCAAAAGAGCAATTTTTAATTTTTTGCAATATTTACCGCAACTTTTGCAATGTTTGAACATTTTATTGCGTAATATGACAAAAAATAACGCCCACATACAATTGTTGCATGTGGGCGTTACTGAAGCATTAAAAATGTGTGTGGGAATCATTTGAAATGCTATGGGGACAATATTTGATTACTTATTTCAAGATTTATACTTCGTATCCTAAAATAACTCCGCCTCTTTCAGCATAAAAGCTGCAAAGGCCTGTGGTGATGCCGATTCTTACATCGGCGTTTCTAAACTCTTCTACAATCTTCTCTCTTAAGGCAATTGCAAAAGAAGCTCCGTCGCAATGATCGATAATTACCTTACCGCCTTTATAACCTCTTTCCTTCATATCCTGGATAAGGTTTTCAAGGGCTTTCTTTTCGCCTCTAGCCTTATGTGTGGGCTGAATCTCACCAAAGTCCGAAAAGATTCCGGCGATTCTAATGCCTATAGCATTAGCAAATTTTGCAATAATAGGATTGATACGTCCGTTGTTTGCAAGGTTCTTAAGGCTCTTTAAACAATAACCGATTTTAATATGATCTCTTGAGTAATCAGAAAGTGCTTTGAATGTATCTTTAACATTCATGCCTTTCTTTTCGCATTCATAAAACTTTTCGGTGATAAGCTTCTGTACAGGGCCTACTCCGTTTGAATCAAGTACGCATACTTCTGCGCCTTCGTTTTCTTCTTCGTAAATTCCTGCAGCACTGTTAGCTGAGTTAAAGCTTCCTGAAAGCTTAGAAGCAAGTGTAACAATAATTGCATTCTTTGCTTTACCGATTGCTTTAAGGTAAGCATTTATATTGGGGCAAGACGTTCTTGAACGTCCTGTTGTTTCTTCCATTTCCTTTACCATATCTAAAACGTCAAGGTTTTCATCATCAACGTACTCTTTTTCTTCAGTACAAATTGTAAGCGGCACAACTTCGCAGTCAAAACCGTTTTCTTTTCTTATGTTTGAGGCTGAATCTAATATAAGTTTCATATTTCTTCCTCCGATGTTATTTCAATAAATATCTCATGTAGTTTTAATAACTACTTCCTAAGACATATGATACCACCATCGTCTCGAATGTCAACCCTCTCAAACCCATTTTTATAAAATTTTTAAATTTGTTTTTGAAACAAAAAAGGGCGCCCGGCCGGGCACCCTTGACATCTTATGTGTTTGGTGAGAGTTGGAGCTTGTAGAGCTCGTAATATGCGCCTTTCTTATCGAGAAGCTCCATGTGGTTTCCTTGCTCCACGATGCGGCCGTGAGAGATAACGATGATCTTGTCGGCATGCTGAATGGTCGAAAGCCTGTGGGCTACGATAAGCATGGTGCCGATGTTCATCATTTTTTCAAGAGAATCCTGAATGAGCATCTCAGTCTCCGTATCAATATTTGCGGTAGCTTCGTCAAGAATCATTACGTCAGGCTTGTGAATAATGGTTCTTGCAAAAGAAAGAAGCTGACGCTGACCTTGTGAAAAGTTGTTTCCGCGCTCTCTTACTTCTTCGTTAAGCCCACCGGGAAGCTTGTTTATAAACTTATCTGCGTTTACGTACTTGCAGGCTTCCATGATTTCTTCGTTGGTAAAGTCATCTCGCCTTAAGACGATGTTTGACTTAATGGTGCCTGAGAAAATAAATACATCCTGAAGCATCTGACCAAAGTGCTTTCTTAAAGAAGAAATCTTAAATCGCTTAATGTCGATTCCGTCAATTAAAATCTGTCCCTTTTGGATGTCATAGTTTCTGCAGACAAGGGATAAGATTGTGGTCTTTCCCGAGCCTGTGGAACCTACAAACGCTACGGTTTCTTTGGGCGATACGTGGAAAGAAACATCCTTTAACACCCATTCTTCCTTTTCGTAAGCAAACCAAACATTCTTAAACTCAATTTCACCGTTTATGTGCTCCACATCCAAAGCATCGGGCTCGTCCACTACTTCAGGCTCCATATCCATAATGGAGAAAATCTTTTCTGCAGAAGCAAAAGCGGATTGAAGTGCGTTAAACTGTTCCGCAAGGTTTTGGATAGGATTGTAAAACTTGTTTATATACATATAGAAGCTTACAAGCACACCGCTTGTGATAACACTTCCGAACATATATGAGTTCTTTATGTAGCCGCGACCGCCTATGTATAAAAGACACAAAACCGACGCCATATAAAGCATGTACACGCAGGGGCGGAAAATGGAGAATACCATAATACCCATCTTTCTCGCGTTTAAAAGCTTTGTGTTTTTATCATTAAATTCTCTAAACTTCTTTCCTTCACAGTTAAAAATCTGAGTGATTTTCATTCCTGAAATGTTTTCGGAAAGGAAGGTGTTTATATCGGTTGTGGCATCCTTTGTGCGTCTGTAGCTCTTTCTTGCAAACTTTCTAAACACGAAAGTAAACAAAGCAACAAAAGGCGTAAAGCTAAGCACCATTAACGTAAGCTGCAAATTAAGAGCAAACATTGCAATCATAACGCTCACGATTACAAAGAAATTCTTTATAAGGTTTACAAGAATGTTTGTAAAGAGCTGAGAAATTGCGTTTGTATCGTTGGTTACACGGGTTACAAGCTTACCCACGGGGATGTGATTCAACTGATCGTGAGAGAGCGATTCGATGTGTCTGAAAGCATCTTCTCTTATATTAGATAAAATCTTTTGACCCGTTCTTTGTAAGATCATTGCCTGAGAGTAAGTGCAGACTACGGTAATCGCCAGCACTCCTGCGTACAAAGCAACCATCTTGTAAAGCTCATCCATTTCAAATTTGTTCTTTATAAGCTCTTCCACGTTACCGATGATTAAGGGTGATACTACATCGTAGGTTATGGACAATACAAGAATAAAGAACAAAAGCACAAAGCTCTTCCAATAGGGCTTTGCATAGCGAAGGAGCCTCTTTACGATTTCTGAGTCCTTCATGTTTCTTTCAAAGCCGATTGCCGTTTTTTTGTCTTTCATTGTGGCAAAGGCGATGATAAATAATGTAGAAAGAACGCCGATTACAGCGCCTACGCACAAAAGAGGATAATACTCACGCATCTTTTTCTTCCTCCTTTGCTTCCTTGTCTTCAAGCATCTGCGACTTAACCATTTCGGCGTAGTCTTTATTTCGCTCGATTAATTCTTTATGGGTGCCCACATCAAGCACTTTTCCGTCATCGATAAAGATAATCTTATCCATTCTTTCGATGGTGGAAATTCTGTGAGCTATCAAAATTGTGGTCTTGCCTTTTCTTGTGGTGGCAAGATTGTTTAATATAATTCTTTCGGTCTTTGTATCAACTGCGGAAACAGAGTCGTCCAAAATAAGAATTTCCGCATTCTTCATTAAAGCTCTTGCAATAGAAATTCTCTGCTTTTGCCCACCTGATACGGTAACGCCTCTTTCACCAAGGATTGTCTCGTATTCAAGCGGGAACTCCATAATATTTGAATCCACATCGGAAAGCACTGCTGCCTCCTTAATGGCTTCTTTGTCCGAAGAATCTTCTTTTGAAAAAGAAATATTTGATGCAATGGTGTCGCTAAATAAGAAATTATCCTGAGGAACGTAGGCGATATGGCGCCTTAATTCCTTAATTGGAATCGCATTTACGTCCTCACCGTCCACAAAAATCTTACCATCATCAACCATGTAGTTTCTTGCAATAAGATCAACGATTGTGGTCTTTCCGGCACCGGTCTTACCTATAAGACCGACGTTTTCACCTGCATTTATCTTAAAAGAAACATCTGTTAAAACCTGCATTTCGCTGTTAGGATAGGTAAAGTTTAAGTTCTTAAACTCGATTTCTCCCTTAATGTTTCTTTCTTTAGCATCAATACCTTCTTTATCCTTAACATCGATATCCGCTGTAAGGAAGTTGTCCACTCTCTTACAGGAAGCCTTTGCTCTTGCGGTCATTTCAATAAGAATGGAAACCGCTTCGATGGGCCAGATGATGGTGGTAAAGTAGCTTATAAATTCAACAAGTTCGCCTGCTTTAAAGGTTCCGTTATATACAAGATATCCGCCGTATCCGATGATTACGCAGATAACGGATTCCACAAACAGGATAAACAAAATGTTCATTAAAGTGGATATACGGGTAAACTTTATGTTTATCTTTTCGTTTTCTTTATTTAACTTCCTAAATGCCATAAGCTCTTTTACTTCTTTTGTAAAAGCCTTGATTACGGCAATTCCTGAAAATGACTCCTGAGCAAAATCAGATAAACGTGAAAATGCTTCCTGCCTTTTGTCCCAGGTCTTTGTCATAAAATATCCGATTAAAAGAGCCATAAGAAACAAAATAATCATGGGAAGCATTGATAATGCCGTGAGCATTTTGTTCATATGAAGCATCTTTGTAAAGGCAAGGC
>JAEEXG010000071.1 GCA_016291405.1 Lachnospiraceae bacterium | reverse complement strand
ACAAGTCCAATGGGGCCCGTTAAGTTAAGGTCGTACATCAAATCTCCGTCCATGTCGGCACAGACAAACCAAAGTCCCTGTTTCTTTAATTCTTCGATTGTCTGAGAAAGGTTTGTTACCTTTACAACAGGTGTGTAGTTAATGGCACCTGCTGAGGTTCTTGCTACTGTGGGTGTAAGCCCAACCGCTCTGTTTTTAGGAATAATAACTCCGTGTGCTCCCACAAGGTTTGCGGTTCTTATTATTGCCCCTAAGTTATGAGGGTCTTCTATGTTATCAAGTAAGATTATGAAAGGAGGCTCGTTCTTTTCTTTTGCAAGATTAAAAATATCCTCCATTTCGGAATATTCATAAGCTGCGCTTATTGCGATAACGCCCTGATGATGACCTGTTTCGGACATTTGGTCTAAGCGCTCTTTTTCAACGTACCTAATTATGGTGTCGTGTTTCTTTGCTTCTCTTTTTATTGAAAGAACAGGGCCGTCTTGGCAACCGTCCAATACATAGATTCTGTCTATGGTCTTTCCTGATTTAAAAGCTTCAAGGACTGCGTTACGTCCTTCTATCTGTGATTCATTCTTCGCCATTATTAATTCCTTCTTTTATTAAATCTAACATTCGATCGGTTTTATTTATGAGATATAAATATCCCATCAAAGCTTCAAAGCCCGTAGCTTTTCTGTAGTCTGTGATTGATGCATTCTTAGCTTTGGTATTTGATTTAGCGTTTCTTCCACGCTTATAAATGTTTAGCTCTTCTTCCGTTAAAAGTGGCTGTATCTTTTCGATTATTTCAGCCTGAGCCTTGGCATTTACATACTTTGTGGCATCTTTATGCACCTTTTCTATGGCTCTGTTTCCCTTAGATAAGGTGATGGTGCGAATCACCACTTCGTAAATCGCATCACCTATATGAGCCAAAATAAGAGGGGCCAGTTCATTTGGGTTTACATCAGATAAGCCGTACTCTTCTTTTATCTTTTTATATAATTCATCCATTTTTGCGTGAAAGCTCCTTAACGGCCGCCTCAAGTTCAAGCACATGATTGATAAGTGCGGCATTTGCCTGCTTTAAGCCCATGATATCTTCCGTAACGGGGTCGGGAAGGTCAACCTGGTTAAGCTCTGTCTGAGGACATTCAATGTCTTTACGCTTAATTACACGGCCGGGAACACCGACAACCGTAGAATAAGGCGGAACTTCTTCAAGGACCACAGAACCTGCTCCGATTTTTGAATTGTCTCCGATTTTAAAAGAGCCAAGCACCTTTGCACCGGCACTTACCATTACGTTGTTACCTAAGGTAGGGTGACGTTTTCCCTGCTCTTTACCTGTACCTCCCAAAGTAACTCCTTGGTATAAAGTACAGTTATCTCCGATTATAGTGGTTTCACCAATAATAACTCCATTACCATGGTCAATAAAAAGGCCCTTACCGATCTGAGCACCGGGGTGAATTTCGATACCGGTTCTTCTTGCGGCTCTTTGTGAAATTAGACGCGCCCAGAAGTAATGCCCCTTTAAATAGTGTTTATGCGCTCTTCTGTAACTTAACATTACACGAAAGCTTGGATAAAGAAAGACCTCCAGGTCTGAGTGCAGGGCGGGGTCTCTTTCTTTGATAACCTTTATTTCTTCTTTTAACTCTTTAATAAATCCCATGTTTTTATACCATCTTCGATTTATTCTTTGTAAAACCTCAATTTTTCGCAATTACTGTCAATTATTGTAATCTATTTTATCTTCTTTTTCAATTATTCGTGTTATACTACTTACATTGGTTTGAATAGGTGCTTGCGATGATGATTTATATACCAAAAACGAAGTAACGCTCCGACAAGCTAATCCACGCTCCCCTAAGCCGCTCAGAAACGTCTTCGCGCCTAAGGGTTTCGGGATGGATCTTGTCTTCGCTAAAAGCACTTCTTAAGTGTTTTTGGTATATAAATCATCACCGCAAGCAAATAACAAAAAACGATTGGCAAAGCAAACTATTATTAACAATGAAGAGGTAAGTATTATGTTTTATGTACCTGACGATACAGAAATCTGCGGTTTTTATGAGTGTAAGGACTGCGGTGAGAGGTTTTTATCTTTACAAATTGCCCCAAAGCTTATTTGCCCATATTGCGGAGAAGTGCCGGATATGGAGGTAGGTCCCGACGATGAGCTTCCTGTGGCTAAAGAAAGTGCCATCCTTTTAGAGGTAATAGAGGGAAAAGAAGAAGTCGAAAAGATGGATACTCTTCTAAGCCTTGCCGTAACCGGTGGAGACTACGAGTGGATCTAGGTTTCTTTTCCCCGTTTTTGACTAAGGAGCGTTTTCTGATTGTTTTTAGTCAAGAATTCTTTCGTCTTTTGGTCCTTAGATTATCCGTTTTTTGACTAAAATGAAGTTTAAAGCCTGTTTGGGTCAAGTTTTTTCTTCTTTTAAAGCCTGCGAAGCTTTGAATTTATGACTAAAATAGACTCTACGCTTTCTTTTAGTCATAAAACCATTTTTCTAATACTTAATTTATAGCATTTTTCTTGACTAAATGTATTTCAATTGATGCATTTAGTCAAAAAGGATATTTTTTGACACATCAAAAGCGAGAGAATGATTGACTTAAGCCGCATCCCTATTACGTCTTAGTCAAAAATGACAAAAATGAATAATCAAAAAAACAAAAAAGGGCGCCTAAGAATAACTTAGGCGTCCTTTTTAGAGAGAGAAATCAATAATGAAGTTTATGATTTTTTCTTTTTGGACCTTTTGCTTAAAACAACACTTTGTAAAAGAATGAAGAAACAAAGCATACCGCCTGTTGTGATGCTTTGCCACCAAGGGTCGTTAAGACCGCTTGATACAACTATCTTTTTAATGGTGGTAAGGGTAAGTGTTCCAAATAGGGTTCCGATCACGTTACCCACACCACCTGTAAGAAGGGTTCCTCCGATGATGGAGGATGCGATTGCATTCATTTCCATGCCTGCTGCGTTGGTGGCATTTCCGGCCCCTGTATGCATCATAAATACATATCCCGAAATACCGCTTAAAACTCCGCTTATTAAATAGCTTAAGAAGCGAGTTTTCTTCACATTTATACCAAGCATCAGGGCGCTTGACTGATTGCCGCCCATTGCATAGAAATTTCTTCCAAGCTTAAGATATTTAAGGAGTATAAATATCACTATCACCACGACTGCTGCCACAATAACTCCGATTTCAAGTCTTGCGGGAACGAGGTTTCCGTTCTTTGCCACATATCCAAGCCAGGGAATCTCAACTTTCGCATCCCTAAGTCTGTTAAAGGCTTCATGGTCAACCTTTTGAGGATTAACGGAAAGAATAGTGGTCATTCCTCTTGCAAAGAACATGCCGGCCAAGGTAACAATAAATGGCTGAATATCAAGGACGCTTATTAAGAATCCCTGCACAAGGCCAAATCCCAAGCCGATTCCAAGGGCCAAAAGGATTGATACAAATACATTTCCTCCGTTATTTAAATAAAGCACGCAGCTCATAACCACCAATGATGTTACAGCGCCGACACTGATATCGATGCCTCCTCCGATCATTACTATGGTAAGACCGCAGGATACAATGATTAAGCTTGCATTATCGTTTAGCATGTCAAAGATCTGCTGAGTGTGTAAGAAACCTCCCCCAAGCAAAGCCATTGCCAATATATACATAACCGCGAAAATGCCGATGGTTATGGTCATAAGTAACTGTGTGTCCGTAAGGGGCTCTCTTCTTTTACCAAATAAATTCTTCATCCCTGCACTCCTTTCACAGTTTCTTTTTTCTTTGAAAAGATACTGTTAATTAGCTTTGAAAGACGTGCCTTCACAACGGGAGACCCGATAACTACCAAGATTACAATAACGATTGCCTTATAGGCCTTTACATCGGTGGAAGAAACCTTCATGGCATAAAGGGTGATTGTAAGCATTTGAATAACGTAAGCACCAATTATACTTCCGCTTATTTTAAACTTACCGCCGCCTAAGCTGTTTCCGCCTATTGCAACTGCCAAAATGGTATCCATTTCAACGTCAAGTAATAAGGTTTCATGGTTAATAAGTCCAAGTCTGCTTACTCCGATTGTTCCCGCAACAGCCACGCACACTCCCAAGATGATAAATGAAAGAAGCTTTATGAATGTAGGGTTAATGCCGTTAAGCCTTGCTGCGCTTTGGTTTATTCCCACTGACTGAGTGAAAAGTTCAAGGGATGTAAAGTGGAATAAAAGTCTAAAAAGGATTGCCACAAAAAGCACTATTAAAACAGGCGTGGGAATGGGAATTCCCGGAATAAAGCTTCCTATTGCCGTAATAATGTGGCTTGAAACCGTAGGTGTGGCGCCTCCGTTTATCCAATATGCAATGGAACGTCCGCAGGTGTATAAAATCAGCGTCGCTATCATCGGTTGAATCTTAAATACAGAAACCAGTATTCCGTTAAATGTTCCAAAAAGCATTGCCACAACGCATGCCGATAAAAAGGCAAGTAAAACGGTTAATCCTGAAATTGAAGAACCTGCCTTTAATACCTTTACAAACACGCTTCCCGCAATTGCTGCTGCAGCACCCACACTGATATCCTGTCCCTTGCAGGCTGCGGTAACTAAGGTCATGCCCATGGCAAGGACCGCAAGTTCACTTGCTCCGTTTATAATACTTATTAAATTTCCCGCCAAAACCGCATTGCCGTCATTGTTATGAGAGATACCGATGCTAAAGAAACCGGGGTCTCTAATAAGGTTAAATATAAGCAAAAGTGCGATTGCTATAAGGGGAATCGTAAGCTGGGATAAGCTTCCTTGAAATAATTTCTTAGTTATCTTTTTCATTTTTAGCTTCTCCTCCCGCAATAGTCTTCATAACCTGTTCCTGACTTAATTCTTTTCCTTTTAGTTCTCCGACGATGTTTCTGTCTCTCATGACAATAAGTCTTGAGCAGGTTCTAAGCATTTCTTCAACTTCGGAAGAAATAAAGGTAACGCTTACGCCTTCTTTTGCAAGCTTAAGCACAAGCTTTTGGATTTCAAGCTTTGTGCCCACATCGATACCTCTTGTAGGTTCATCCAAAATAAGGTAATCAGGGTGCGTAAGAAGCCATCTTGCCAAAATAACCTTTTGCTGATTTCCTCCGCTTAAAGAGCCTACAGGGGTTTCTTTGCTTGCGGTTTTAATGTTTAAAACCTTAATGTATTCATCCGCAAAGGCTTCCTGCTCGCTCTTGCTTATGGGCTTAAACATGCCGTTCATAACCTGCATGGCTAAAATAATGTTTTCTCTAACACTTAATTCTGCAATGATACCGTCTCGCTTTCTGTCTTCTGCCAAATATCCGATACCGTTTTTCATTGCATCGATGGGCTTATTGATTTTTACATCTTTACCCTTTATTTTTATAGAACCTGAATTTACTTTATCTGCGCCAAATATGGCTCTTACGCTTTCAGAACGACCAGAGCCTAAAAGTCCTGTAAATCCGTTAACTTCTCCTTTTTTAATGGAGAAATCAAAGGACTTTGTTTCTGAGCTTGAAAGCCCCTTGGCTTCATATAAAACTTCCGATTCTTTGTTTTCTTTTTCTTCAGACTCTGAAAGAGCACTTAATTCATCCAAGTCTTTACCAATCATCTTTGATACAAGTGCCACTCTCGGAAGCTCTTCAATTAAGTATTCGCCCACAAGTTCTCCGTTTCTTAAAACGGTGATTCTGTCGCTTACTTCGTAAACCTGCTCCAAAAAGTGAGTAACGAATATGATTCCTACTCCCTTACTCTTTAAATCTCTCATAAGGTTAAAGAGCATGTTTACTTCCTTATCATCAAGGGAAGAAGTGGGCTCATCCAAAATCAAAACCTTACAATTCATATCAACCGCACGGGCGATAGCAACCATCTGCTGAACAGCCAAAGAACAATCCCCAAGCTGCATCGAACCTCTTGCGGGGATTCCTAAGCTTTGTAAGATTTCATCCGCGCGTTTTTCTCTTTTCTTTGCATTTATAAAAGAACCTGTTTCACGTCCAATAAACATGTTTTCAGAAACAGTTAAGTTGGGGCAAAGAGTGATTTCCTGATAAACAGTACTTATACCGCTGTTTTGAGCATCTTGAGGAGACTTGATGGAAACCACCTTTCCCTCAAGCATTATTTCTCCGCCGTCTTTTTGATAAACTCCCGTAAGTACCTTAATAAGGGTAGACTTACCGGCCCCGTTTTCACCCATAAGGGCATGGATTTCACCTTTTCTTAAAGTAAAGTCCACACCGTTAAGTGCCAAAACTCCGGGGAATTTTTTATCTATTCCTTTCATCTGCAGTAAGATTTCTGCCTGCATAGTCTTTCCTCCTAAGAAAACGCAGCTTAAGCTGCTTTAATGAAGCCTAAGCTGCGCCTTATGGTTTCTTTTACTTATTCACCCAAACCGTAGGTGTCAATATCGTTCTGTGTTAATGCCTTAGCGTCAAATCCCTTTTCTTCGTTGATGATCTTCTTTGAAGAAACTGACTTTGTACCCTTAATGATGTCGCTGATAATCTGTGCCTGGAAAGGTGAGCACTGTCCATCGTAGTTCCACTTTCCTGCAAGGAGTTCTCTTAATGCCCACTTATTGCAGTCAAATCCCATAACGATTACGTCGCCGTCAACACCATGAGTGATACCGTGTTCGTCTAAAGCTGCAACTGCGCCCTTAGCCATACCGTCGTTTTCAGCATAGATTACGTTGAAGTCTGCACCGCTGTTGATAACGGATTCAACGATCTTCTTAGCTTCTGCTTCGTCCCATGTAGCTGTCTGCTGAACAACCTTGTTCATCTTGCCTGATGCAAACTGTTCATCCAATGCACCGGTACGTCCGATCTGAGCGTCGGAACCCATAGCACCCTGAATGTGAACTACGTTGTAAACATCGAGTTTCTGATCAAGTAACCAGTTAACTGCTGTTTCGCCTTCTTTAGCCATGTCAGATACAACTGCTGCTTCATAAAGGCTTTCGTCAACATCGATCATACGGTCGAATAAGAAAACTTTAATTCCGGCTTCTTTAGCCTTCTTTAAAACTTCGTCCCAACCTGTTGTTTCAGCTGCAGAGATTAAAAGGTAGTCAACGCCTTCTGTGATGAATCCCTGTGCTGCCTGAAGCTGTTCATCGTTTTTAATGCTGTAAGCTGTTTTTAAATCATAGCCGTTTGCTGCTGAGAAAACTGCTTCCATATCCTTAACGTTTGCTTCACGATAACCGGATTCTGAAGGGGGGTTGTTAACAACACCGACTTTGATGTTTCCGCCCTTAGCTGCGCCGCCCTTTGCTCCGCAAGCACTGAGTACGCATGCTACAACAAGTAATCCCGCAAGTAACATTGATTTAAACTTTCTCATTTTTTGCTTCCTCCTTCTGTGGCCACCATCGGCCGTCTGAATTAACCATAGCCGATTAAGACGGTTTGGTAAATTGAGGTATGTTTTGAGTTGGTTAAAAATCATTTTATGTTTCTTGCGGGATTTTAAATTTGGTTAAAAATTATTTTATTTAGGTTAATTTTGATACTTTGCCCTGTATTCTGAAGGTGTTAATCCAAAGTTTTTCTTAAAGATATAGCTAAAGTAATGAGAGTCGTTGTAGCCTACTTCCGAAGCTATCTGTGTGCTTCTTGTATTTGTCTGTCTTAAAAGCTCTTTTGCTTTATTTAATCTTAAAAACATTAAGTACTCTGTAAAGGTCTGACCCGTCTCCTGAGAAAAGACGGTTGAAAATCTTGAGTTACTCATGTTTACGTTCTTTGCCACATCCTGAAGCATGAGATTTGGATTGTTATAGTTTTGAGACATAAAAAGCTTTGCCTTGCTTACAACGGGAGATGTCTCTTCGCTTGTATCTTCTCCCATTTCTCTTGAACCTAGAATAACTGTCTTTTCATCGGTTCTTTCAACAAGCAAATGCCTTATATGCCTTGCGGTTTTAAAGCTTTGATATATTTTTTCAGGGGCTCCCACTATATCTCCTATAGCGATTCTAATTCCGGTACAGTTGTTTCTTTCTAGTTCCCTTGATAAAGAAGTGGCAAAAGCATAGGCTCTTTCTTCCACGTCTTCACTTGTGTTTCCAAGGACCAAGAATCTTGTGCCCACTCTTCCCTGAGAGCAAAGCACTCTTCCTTCGCTTGCATCCACTAAGTTTCTTGCAGCTTCCTGTCCTTCGCTTAAGGGAGAAAAGGCTGCATCAATTACCATGTAATAGGCTGTGGGCACAAAGCAACCTAAGTTTTTAAGCTGCATAAGCACGTTTCTTGCATCTTCCAAGGCAGCTTCATCTGAGAATAAAGAACCAACAAGCTTTTCCTTTAAGAATTTATCATCGTTTTTCATTCTTGCACGTAAGCTCTCGGCATGTTCAAAGGTGTTTCTTTCTGCCTTAATCTGGGCACTTACCTTATCTAAAACCGCCTTTAATTCTTCTGCATTAATGGGCTTTAAAAGGTATTCTCGCACTCCCAACTGAATGCATTGTCTTGCATACTCAAATTCGTCATAACCGCTTAAAACGATTATTCCAATCCATGGCATCTGGGCATGAAGAATCCTGCAAAGCTCGATTCCGTCCATAAAGGGCATTCTGATATCTGTAATTACGATGTCAGGATTTGTGTCTCTTATCATTGGAATCGCCATTTCACCGTCGGGAGCCTCACCCACCAAAACATAAGGGGTTTCATCCCAAGGAAAGGATTCTCTTATACCTTCTCTTACAACTATTTCATCATCAGCCAGAAATACTTTCATTTTCAGAAATCTCCTCCTTGGTTCTTAAAGGCACTTTAAAGCTAACGGTGGTGCCACCTTCATCGCTTTCTATCTTTAGTCCGTCGGTTTGGTTGTAATATAGCCTTATTCGAAGGTTAACGTTTACAAGGCCGAAGCCTCCGCCACCAACGCTTACGGAAGGCTGTCCCTTTTGCATTTTTTCAAGTAACATCTTTAATTGCTCGGGGCTCATGCCGCATCCTGTATCCTGAACGCTAAATTCAAGGAACCCGTCCGAAACTTTTGCAGATACCTTAATGATGCCGCCTCCACGTTTAATCTTAATTCCGTGGTATAGCGCATTTTCAACAAGGGGCTGCACCAGTAGCTTAAGTATAAAGAAATCGCCTATTTCGTCAGGGATGTCTATTTCGTAGTTTAAAATATCTCTGTATCTTGTTTGCTGAATCTTTAAATATCCTTCGATATGTTTCTTTTCCTGGCTTATGGGAATCCAGTCGGCACCGGATGATAAACTGATTCTAAAAAAGTCGCTTAAAGCGCTTGTTAATTGAATTACTTCCCCCATATCCCCGGCCTCTGCCTTCCAGACGATGGCATCAAGGGTGTTATAAAGAAAGTGCGGATTAATCTGAGCCTGAAGGGTGCGAAGCTCTGCCTTTCTTAGAGTCTTTGCATCCAAATTACTCTTTTCCATCATGGCTTTTAGTCTGTCTGCCATAGTGTTTACCTGTAGTGTTAAATTCCTAAGCTCCGTTACATCAGTATCAGGCACTCTTTCATCTAAGCTTCCTTCGGCAATCTTAGCCGCTACTTCTTCAAGCCTTTCAATAGGATGTCGAACCGAAGCTGCCGTAGCTTTAACGGATCTGTTTCTTAGGATCAAAGAAACTATTACGATAAGCACTTCAAAACTTGCGGTAAGAAGTACTCCAAGGCGCAAGCTAACACTCATTTTTGCCGTTGACTCTATTTCCTGAGAAATGTATTCATTAAGCATGCTGTCAACAAGGGCCGCTACGTCTCTTACTTCCTGAAGTTCCTCTTCATTTTTAACAACGGGAACCTCAGCCTCTATGTTTTCTTTTATCCTGTCAACATAGTTTTCAAGGGTCTGCATGGTACGGCTTGCAACAATCAAAGACAGCCTGTTTTCTTCCCCTGTTTGGTCGGTTATTGATTCAATTGTGTCGTTTACTGAATGGATTGAAATGTAGATGCCGCTTTCTTCAAAGGATTCTCGCCCGCTTACAATATTCCAGGCAGCTCCCGGAATATCCTGACTCACCACGCTTTTAAGCCCTGCGATGGTGCCCATTCTTGAAATCGAGCTATGATATTTTGCGGCATAAAAGAGCATAAGAAGAAGGCTTATGACTATCGGAAATACAAGCATAAGCACCAGTCTGTGACTTAAATCACTGATTTGCCCTAAGATACTTTTTTCTTTTTTAACCTTCCCCACCATTTTGCCATCCCCGGCTTAGAATCAATATCCCCTCGGTGCGATGGTTGATGTGTCCATTTCATCTGAAAAGCAAAGCTCTTCGGGATGAATGACCTTATCAACCTCTTCACCGTTTTTAAGCTTAAGTGCGGTCTCCATCAAAGCCTTTCCAAGCTTTGGCGTACACTCTACCACACAATTAATTTTACCTTCTTTTAAAACGTCAATAGCTTCCTGGCCCGCATCAATGGAAATGATAATCATATCTTTTCCCGGTGCAAAGCCCGCTTCCTCGATTTCGGGAAGGGCCCCTATTGTCATTTCATCGTTGTGAGAATAAACGGCATCGATCTCAGAGCCATAGGTATCAAGTAGGTAGCGCATACATTCTGCGCCCCTGCTTGTTAAAAAGTCTCCGTCGATACTTTCTAAAATCGTCATTCTCTTATCATCTTTTATGGTGTCAAAGAAACCTGCCTGACGTTGTCTCATGGGAGTTGAGTTTTCAGTTCCCGTTATTTCAACGATATTTACATGGTCCATTTGGAGGCTGTCTGCTTTTCTCTTTAAATACTCGGCAGCCATGACGCCCTCATTGTAAAAGTCGGCACCTATAAGGCAGGTGGTTAAATCTTCTTTTGAAGTGTTAATGTCTCTGTCCACTAAGATTACGGGAATCCCTGCATCTTTAGCTTCTTTTAAAACATTGTCCCAACCTTCTTCAACTATTGGAGAAAAGGCAATAACATCAACCTTATAAGCGATGAAACGCCTTATGGCTGCTATCTGGTTCTCCTGTTTTTGGTTGGCATTTTCAAGCATGAGGCCTACCCCATAATTTAGAGCCTCTTCTTCAATGTCTTTAGTGTTTCCTATTCGCCATGCGCTTTCAGACCCAATCTGGCTTACACCAAGTAGGAGTCTTGGCTCGTTCTTTTCTTCCTTTACCTTTCCACACCCCTGTAGGAAAAGCGCAAAGAATAAAGCACATATCGAAAGAATTAATCCGGTCTTTTTCATAACCCACCCCGTATGCTAAATGTTAAACCCGGCTACTTGTTCTTTTTAAATTATTACTGATTTGCTTTTCTTGTTTCAAGTTCTTTGCAAATCTCGTCGTACTTTTCTTCAGACAAAATGTAGTGCTTCTTATAAAGCATACAGGATAATATCATAAGTGCGCAAGGAAGAACTGTCATAGATAATAAAAGTCCGTTCTTTTGCCAGGGAGCAACCTCTGAAATTACTGCTGCAATCTGCTCACTCTTTTCTGCAGCTGTAATAAGTTCCTGATTTGCCTGAGTCTCGAGGTCTGAAATTCTGTTTGTAAGAGCTGTTACGTTTACAATCATGTATGTAACTGTTGCAATGATTACTGTTACGGAGCTAGCCATCTTTGTAAGGAAAGGACGCATTGATGTAATGATTGCTTCGTCTCTTGAACCTGTCTTTAACTCGTTATATTCAACGGTATTGATGATTGAAATCATCATGATTAAATAGAGTCCGTACTGGCCTAAGTTTGCAAGCATAAATCCAACGGAAATAATCCAGAATTTAAGCATTGTGGAAGGAAGAACGAGACCTGATACAAGCATGATTGCATATCCTATTGAAGCTACAATCCACATAAGCTCTACCATTCTTTGGCGGTGAAGCTTTTTTGAAATTGCGGGATAGAAAATCATAAGGAAACCTGTTGCCATCATACCTACTGTAGAGAAGGTTGAGTAAAGTCCTCCTTCATAGCCAAACTCAAAGTAGATGTAGTTAGGGCCCGCACCTGCAAGCACGATACCGTTACCGATCTGCTGAATCAAGAAAATAACTGCCATCCATACAAGCTGGTCGTTTCCGCCGATTGTATAACTGCCATCCATACAAGCTGGTCGTTTCCGCCGATTGT
>JAEEXG010000070.1 GCA_016291405.1 Lachnospiraceae bacterium | reverse complement strand
AACCGATTTTGCCATGGATGAAGAGGGCAAGCTTCCTAAGAATCTTAAAAGAGGTGTTCTTTCAGAGGATGGCATCTACAATGTGCTTGAGAGGAACAAGGAGCTTTTTGAGCTGCTTGATGGATTTGAGATTTAGGTAAATGGAGCAATAGATTTATGAACATACAGATTTTTGGCACCAAGAAGTGCAATGACACAAAGAAGGCGGAACGTTTCTTTAAGGAGCGTGGCATCAAATATCAGTTTATCGATATGAAAGAAAAGGGCATGAGTAAAGGGGAGTTTACCTCTGTTGCTCAGGCCAATGGTGGTATTGATGCCATGTTGGATCCAAACTGCAAGGATCAGGATACTCTTGCCCTGATTCGGTATATCGCAGAAGAGGATAAGCTTGAAAAGGTCCTTGAGAATCCGCAGGTGATCAAGACGCCGGTTGTGAGAAACGGAAAGTTCTCTACACTTGGCTATCAGCCGGACGTTTGGAAGAAATGGGAATAGGGGTAAGCACATGAAACATTATATTATTGCAAAATTTAAACCTGAGTATGATTGGAAGGGTGCCCTTGGGGATATAAAGGCGCTTTTTGATAAAACACTTGAATTAGAAGGCGTATCCGAGGTTTTGATTAAAGAGTCAAACTCAGATAGGTCAAATCGTGCGCACCTTATGATAGAGATGCACTTAACAAAAGAAGGCCTTAACAACTTCGATGCTTCTTTGGTGCACAGCACATGGAAGCAACAGTACGGAGAAATGATAGAAGCTAAGACTATTTTTGATTGCGAATAAAGAGGGGGTAAACTTATGCATTTAATAGGCGTGAAGGAAGAGAATGGCTGGCTTATATCCAGATGGGAGCTTACATATAGAGTGGGCTGGGACACTATAGCTAAGGGCGTTTCTTCTGTATTTGAATATTATGAGCAGACAGAAGTGCTTGTAAACGGAAATCCTGTGAAGATAAGCACAAAAGAGGATATTCTTAAAATCCCTGAAGACCGCACTATTTGCATAAGAGGATTATCTACGATTATAAAGGTGCCGATTATGATTACCTTTTACAATCAGCTAGCAGCTGTAGATGTGAGCGTAGCACCGGCAAATGAAGAGTTTAAGAAGGCAGATTATGAGGCCTTTAATCATTCTTTGTGCCAGTATATGGATAGCATAGAGCTTGCGATGTATAGGTAGGAGCGAGCTATGTTTTACGATGTGGAAGATTTAAAGGATGCTGAGATTTTTTTAAAGCTAACCAAGACCTGTGAAGCGCAGCCTGAAAAGCGCTGGCTTCCTGCATACTATTTTGATATATGCCTTTTAGATGGAACGCCTATTGGCAAGTGTGATTTAAGAGTAGGGCATAATGATAAGACTTATATAGGTGGAAACATTGGCTATTCGATTGATGAAGAATACAGAGGCCATCATTATGCAGGTAAAGCATGCAAGCTTCTGTTTATGCAAGCTAAGAAGCATAAACTTGATTATCTTATAATCACATGTGATCCGTCCAATACGGCTTCTTCTAAAACATGTGAATATGCCGACGGCAAATTCATCGAAACTACGGATATCCCTGAAGATAACGAAATGTATGCTGAAGGGAAGAGGCAGGTTATGATTTACAGGTTTGATATTATTTGAGTAGATATACACAGTTAAGCATATAGTGTGTATATCTACTTTTTTGCCCTCGTAAATAATATTGAACAAAAATGCGGATTCCGCAAAAATGTCGATTAGGTTATTGAATTAGCTTGTGGAGTGATATATAATTTTATTGAACAAAAATGCGGATTCCGCAATTTTGTTCAATAAATATCGAGGTAATAATCTTATGGAAATACGTAGAGATATATATTTGGATAAGTTGATTTCTAAAAGACATAATGGACTAATTAAGGTCGTAACAGGAATGCGAAGATGTGGCAAATCATATCTTTTATTCAACCTGTTCAAGGAATATCTGATAAACGAAAATGTTTCCCAAGACCATATCGTAGAAATTGCATTTGATTCTTTTGAGAACAAAAAATACCGTGATCCGGAAGTGTTATTTCCACATCTTATGGAAACAATAGCAGATGACGAAATGTATTATGTACTATTGGATGAGGTTCAGCTGCTTGAAGATTTTGAATCTGTTCTTAACAGCCTTGGTAGAAAGAAAAACGTAGATGTATATGTGACAGGAAGTAATGCGAAATTCTTGTCAAAGGATATCATTACAGAATTTCGAGGCCGTGGAGACGAAGTTCATATGTATCCATTGACATTTGCTGAGTTCATGAGTGTTTATAATGGCGATAGACAACAAGGGTGGCGCGATTACGTATTGTTTGGAGGAATACCTCTTGTGCTTGGCTTTGAAACAGCAGATCAGAAATCTGACTTCCTGAAATCGCTTTTTGAAGAAACATATATATCAGACATTACCGGAAGAAATAATATTCGAAACAAGGCTGAGTTGGAAGAGCTGCTTAACATATTATCATCAGCAATTGGTTCACTAACAAATCCAAGCAAGCTTTCAGCTACATTTAAAAGCGCTAAGAATAAAACAATAAGTAAGGATACTATAATCAAGTATATAGATTATCTTAAGGATTCATTCCTTATAGACAGTGCGATTCGTTATGATATAAAGGGTAAAAAATATATAAACACGCCATCAAAGTATTACTTTACCGACCTTGGACTTAGGAATGCCCGTCTTAATTTTAGGCAAGTGGAAGAAACTCACGCAATGGAAAATATCATATTTAATGAGTTGAAGGTTCGTGGCTACAATGTGGATGTTGGCGTTGTTATGATGAACGAAGTCGATAAGAATGGCAAGAAAATCCGTAAACAGCTGGAAGTGGATTTTGTTTGCAATAAAGGTTCAAAGCGGTTTTACATACAGTCAGCATTTGCCCTTCCGGATAAAGAAAAGGCGGACCAAGAGCAACGTTCACTAATAAACATAGGAGATGGCTTTAAAAAGATAATTATTACGAAGGATGCAGTAGCACCGCTTTATAATGAGGAAGGAATACTAATAATGAGCGTATATGATTTCCTTCTTAACTCAAATAGTATGGATATTTAATTTAAGTAGCAGAGGAACAGGTATTAAACAGGACTCATCCACCCTAACTTTTTATAAATAAGGACTAGGAATTATAATTAATATTATGAATCTGAAGACGTTTACTGGGATTACGACTATTTTGATGAAGCGTTGGAGGTAAAAAATGCCTAGCACAACTAACACTCAATTTCTCGCCGTTCTTGGCGACATTACAAAAGATCATAACGTTCAGGCAATTGTAAATGCGGCAAACACAAGCCTTCTTGGCGGAGGCGGAGTGGATGGTGCCATTCATAGGGCAGCAGGGCCGGAATTGTTGGCAGAGTGTCGCATGCTTAACGGATGCAAGACGGGGCAAGCGAAGATTACAAAGGCCTACAATCTTCCTTGCGAATATGTGATTCACACACCGGGGCCTGTATGGAACGGGGGAAGGTTACATGAAGCAGAGCTTCTGGCTTCTTGCTACAGGTCATGCCTTGAGATTGCCCTTCAAAAGGAAATTAGAAGCATTGCATTTCCTTCTATTTCAACGGGCGTATACAGTTATCCCCTTGAAGAGGCAGCAGAAATTGCTGTTAGGACGGTTAAAGAGTTTGTTAAAGAGCATCCGGGTTCTTTTGACGTGATTAAATGGGTGCTTTTTGACGAGAGGACGCTTCAGGCTTATGAAGATAAATTGGTAAAGATTAATGCATAGATTCAGAGAAATAACGGATAAAGACAATGTAACAATCGCTAAAATCATTCGGGATAACCTTAAGGCCGTGGGGCTTGATATACCGGGCACCGCATACTTTGACGAGGGCCTTGATAGGTTCAGTGAATTGTATAAGGGAAAGAGGCAAGGCTACTATGTGGTGGAAGATGAGCGTGGGAACGTGATTGGAGGAATCGGGTTTTCTGAGTTTGAGCCTTTTAAGGATGGAAAGACTGCAGAGCTTCAAAAGTTATATCTAACTGACTCTGCAAAGGGCGAAGGCCTTGGGTATAAGATGGTTTCTTTTATCGAAGAAAAGATGAAGGAGGCAGGCTTTAAAGCCTCTTACCTTGAGACTCACGATAGCTTAGGGGCCGCGATTCACATTTATATTAAGTCAGGGTACACAGAAATTGAGCGCCCTAAGGAAGTGGGGCATGGCTCCATGAACAGGTTCTTTTTGAAGGAATTGTAGGGAAGGGATATCTTATAAGCTTTTACTTGACAAGTGTCAAGTAAAAGCTTATTTTTTAATTAGAAAAATACTTGACGCATGTTAAGCAATAATGGGAGGGCGGCAACGGTTGGTTACATTTGAAATACATGATAAAGCCTTGGATGGCAGACTTCTTGGATATCTTTTTTATTACAAAAGAAGCAAACGTTTCTTTTCGGAGCTTCTTAGCGATACAGATGAGTGGACATGTCCTTTCATCTTTTCGGGGCATGTAAAAAGGGGCAATTACAGCATTGATTCTATCTGGAGCGGAAAATTTGTTGATCAGAGGATTATTCCGCACGAAAGGCAGAATATCGGGACGATTCTTAGAGAGAACGGCTTAAAAGAGTATGATGAGTTTAAGCTTTTACAATTAAGTGAGGGAAGGTGCGCACAGGATGAGATATACCTTGTGAGGGTGCCTGAAAAAGATATAGTTAAGGAAATCGCGGATCGATTTAATAAAAAGGTATTGGATGTTATGGCACTTAAGGACAACAAGGTGCTTGTTTTCTTTAAGGATGATAAGAGCGTGATTCTTGATATCGGTAAGCTTTGCAAAGAAGACAGGCTTTACGGAAATATCCTAAGGCGTGAAGAGATATTCAGAAATGTCCGCGTGTCCCCCGGCGGAAATGGAATTGAGTGGGGGGAAGAGCGGTTTATCTCGGCAGATGCGATTAGAAAAGAAGGAAAAACTTTAGGCATATCCTATGATGATGTTATTGGATATATCAAAGATCGTATTCTTGACAGCGCTCAAACCGCAGAAATGCTTAATTGCTCAAGACAATATATAAAGCAACTTACAGACCAAGAAAGGTTAACGCCCGTAAGAGAAGGGGCAAACTCAAACACTTACTTAAAGGCGGAAGTCGAGAGAGAAGGTTAATATCTTAGATTAATTGTAAAGGCCTCGATGCTGTTGCATCGGGGCCTTTCTTGTTTTAGGGTCTAGCAGTTATCTGCACCGAGTGTATTTAAGGGAAGCGGGAACCAGCTTCTTGTGAAGCCGGGGAGAAGTTTCTTCTCGGGTACCGAAAGGGAGAAGAAGACTCCTGTTGCCGCTCTGTGTGATAACTTGTATTCACAGTCTCCGTTAAATGGTTCAACTGTGGGAATACCGTTTTTAACGGTTATTAAAAGCTTTTCGGTTCCGGCTTTTCCCTCAATTTCTACTGTAAGTTCGCCATCTGAAAGATTTGCGTAGGTGGCTTTTAAATTAAGAGTAGCGCGTATTACCTTTTCAAAGTTAAGTACGTAAAAATGCTCTGTATTTGAAAGGGTCACGCCTTCAGCGATGTCTGATAATAATTCAAAAAACGCAACGTTAAATTCAGGAACGTCTAAATTGATTTCATCCTGACCGATTTCTTCGAAAGCTGCGCGAAGCACTTTTGAAGCGTTTTTAGAATCTATCGCATCAATCTCCATAACGTTTGCCGCGCCTTCATCGCCACCGTAAATAAAGTATCCTGCGAAGTTGTTTCTTTCATCATTAATTGAATAAACATTTGCGCACCAGCTTGTGACAATGTCAAAGTAGGATGCGTTATCTCTCAAAGGATAGTAATCTCTGCTTTGAGATAAAGCCTTGATTGCATCAAGTTCTTTTGTATCGTCTTTGCTAAGTTTCTTTGCTTTGTAGCCTGTATCATCGTTAACTGAGCCGTAAACGTGAGTCAAGTTGTGCTTATAAAGATTAAATGCGCCGCACACGCCGGCAGGCTCGAATCCAAAGTAAGAGTAGCGCTGTCTGCGGCCACCGAGCGCTGCAAAGTCCACACCGTTTTCTTTCATCGCATCTAATGCCATATTCATGCATTCCTTCATGTAGCCTTTGCCTCTGTGCATGGGATGCACGGCCACGTTACCGATGCCGATGCCTTTTAAAACGGTTTCTTTTACGCTTATTGAAAATGGATAAGCGCCGACGGAAGCACGGAGCCTTCCATCCTCGGTTGCAATAAAGTTATACTTTTCGGGATGATATTCAGGCTTATAAAGCTTAGGCAATAACTTATAAAAGCTTGTGTCGTCGCCGTTCATTCCGAATACATAGTTTAAAAAGTCTACAAGTGTCTCGTTATCGACCTTGCCTTCCCCAATTCCTTTATATATTTCCATAAGTCCTCCTAAAATTTCATACAAGTCAGATTATAGCAACGTAACAAAGGGAATACAAGGCGCGAAGGGATTTACTTTTTTCCGGGGAAATAGGATAATTACTGTACAAACATTTGATTGGAGGTAACGCGATGATAAAAATCTACGGAATGCCAACATGCCCTTATTGTGACTATGTTCATGAGCAGATCAAAGGGCGCGAAGATGAGTTTGAGTATATAAATATCGGTGAGAATATCAGGAACATGGGGGCTTTTACAAGGCTTAGAGACAAAAATCCTGTATTTGATAAGTGTAAAGAAATCGGTGATGTGGGAATCCCCGCATTTGTTTTTGAAGACGGAAGAGTGTCCATAGACCCCGCCGATGCAGGGCTTAAAGAGTACGGCGTTGCGGACGCTTGCTCCATTGAAGATCATAAAAGCGGAAGGAAAGGGTGCTAAAAATAAGGCATAGCAGTCGGAATTAAACGACTTGCTATGCCTTTTATATTATGCTCTGTCAGCAGTCAGCTGATTGATTCTTTCTTCAAGTTCTTCCTTAGTCATTCTGTCTTTGATTTCCTGTTTGATGTTTTCTCTAAGCGCATCTTCCTTTTTATCAAAGTTTTCTAAAAGCCTGTTCCATTCCTTTATGGTGAGCTCTTGAGCTCCGATTCTAAACTTAGTTTCTGTTTCGTTGTTAAGAATCTTATGAATCAGTTCTTCTTTGTATGCGCCAAGCTGTGCAATGGCTGATTTTTCTTCCTCAATCTCATTTACCTTGCTTGTGCAGTGGTTGTATTCATGAATGGCGCTAAGTATTGCATTTAAATCTTCAGGCGAAAACATGCCGGCAATTTTCTGCACATCGCCAAGCTTGTCTACATTAATGTTAAAAGAGCCACCGCTTGGAAGGTTAACACGAAGAACCTTCTTTGGATCGGACACATCCCCTAAATTAATGGCGTTATGCTTATAATCACATTCAAGCACCACTCCGTTATACTCAATAAATCCGTCCTTTGCTAAAAAGCTGTAGGGGCACTTTTTTTGCTCTCCGCCACGGAATGCCAAATTGAATTCTTCCTCGCTCATTTTTTCCGGAGCGTTTTCTTTTCTAGCAGCACGAATAGAAGGGTCGCTGTAAGGGCCGTAGTATCCGTTCGCATTTGTAATTGCACTTGTAGTCATCTCTGTTTCTCCTTTTTTATTTATATAAAAAGGGTACAAAAACCTCACTCATCCATGAGTTTTTGTACCTAAACAGATATCCTTATCCATATTGTATATCGGCAGTTTCTTTGTAGAATTTATAGGTATTTTGGAAAGACTTTCGTTGACAAAACATATAACAAGATATAACAAGATATAACAAAAATTCAAACATATAACAAGATATAACAAGATATAACAAAATTTTTGAAATATAACAAGATATAACAACGGCCTCCGGCTCATTTTCATTCTGTCATCATCTTAGAAAGCATAAAAATGTAAGTTCCAAGGCAGGTGCGAATGTCGACGCCCGTTAGCTGTGTAAGCTTATTTATGCGGTATTTAACTGTGTTTTTGTGCACAAAGAGGCGTTCTGCGATTTTGTCTAAAGAACCGTTTTCTTGAAGGTAAATCGATGCAAATTCCATGGAGGCTTCCTTTTCTTCAGGCGTAGCATCTTTAAATAAGTCTGACAAAAAGGTTTCTTTTGCCTTATCATCAAGGCCGTTTAATAAGTAGTTTATGTCATATGGATTGTAAAAAGAAACCGCTCTTGATAATCCTGATTTCATGGAAAACTCCAAGGCTTTCACTGCCCTTTCATGAGCATCCGATAAGTGAAGCACGGCTCCTTTATCAGAGACTCCGATTTTTATTTCGCAGGAAAAAGAAGATTGGATGTGCGCTTTAACATCGCCAAGGGCTTTTTCGATTATTTCGTCTTTAGTATCAGGGAAAATTAAAATCATATGTGAAGCGGTTCTGAAGGCATCAGCTTTTAAAGCGCGGCTCACAGAGCGCCTTATCCGGCGGGAAATCTCTGTAAGGGTGTCAACGTCCGGGCTTAAATTTGCTGCAGGCGCAAGGGCTGCCACTCTGTAAGAAAGAGAAGTGTCTACAGACATATCCGCTGCAAGCTGCTCAAAGCGGGCGGGAGATTTAATTTCCAAAGAGTCAACCAGCCACTCGTTAAAGAAACGGTCCCGGGCCTTTTGCTCCATAACGTTTAATTCTTTCGCTCTTTCTTCCAAAAGAAGAATTTCCGTCATTTTCTTTATGATTTCGCCGTATTTATAGACTTCCGACACATCCCCTGTAATGCCGATAACCCCCACTACGTCCCCTTCAAATAAAACGGGGAGGTTTATGCCGTTTTTTGAGCCCGGGAACTGCTCGTTTGACTCAACGATTACTTCCGTCAGGTTTTCTTTTATCAGTTTAAGGGCTCCGCCGTGAAGCTTTCCTTCGCGGTTTGCATCGGAGCTTGCGATAATCACACCGTTTGTGTCCATTATGTTTATGTTTTGGCCGATGGTATCGGATAGCTTTAAAACGATTTCTTTTGCGATTCTTTTTCCTATTTTCATGTTGCACCTCTGTTTCTTTGATTTTATCAATTTAGACTAATACACGCAAGAATATTTGTCCTTTAAGACATAGAGAATCAAATCCTTCGATAGTATCATTTTAAGTAAGAAACAATCAAGGAGGTATGAATGGGGAAGAAGATTCTGGTAATTCCGGACAGTTTCAAGGGAAGCATGACTTCGGAAGAAGTGGCCGATATTATTACGCTGTCCGCAAGAAATGCCGGATTTAATGTAACGACCGTCCCAATCGCCGACGGTGGCGAGGGAAGCATAGATTGTATCTTAAGAATCCTAGGGGGCAAGAAGGAAAGCCTTAAGGTTTTGGGGCCTTCGGGAAAGAGGATTACGGCTTTTTATGGCATCACTGCTAACGGGAAGGCCGTAATTGAAATTGCCGAAAGCACGGGAATCACCAAACAATCAAGCCTTCATCCAATGAGCGCAAACACTTATGGCTTTGGGGAGCTTATTAAAGACGCGCTAAACAAAGGCTGCAGGGATTTCCTTCTTTGCCTTGGGGGAAGTGCTTCCACGGACATGGGCCTTGGCATGGCCGCAGCCCTTGGAGCGAGGTTTATAGATAAATTCGGCGAAAGCTTTGTGCCGACAGGCGAAAGCATGGGAAGAATCGGAAAAATCGACATATCGGGCATGGATAAAAGGGTACGTGAGAGTAGCTTTCTTATAATGAGCGATGTGGAGAGCCCTCTTTTTGGAGAAAAAGGTGCGGCATATGTATTTTCTCCTCAAAAGGGAGCATCGCCTAGTGAAGTAAAGGTTTTAGATGATAATTTGCGCCATGCTTCAAAGCTTGTTAAAGAGGCTACGGGCTGTGATTTTGAAAGCGTAAAGGGTGCAGGCGCCGCCGGTGGAAGCGGATACGGATGTGTGGCATTTTTAAATGCAAAGATTTCAAGCGGAATCGATGCGATGCTTGATTTATGCGGGTTTGAAGAAGCGCTTAAGGATTGCGAGCTTATTGTTACGGGAGAAGGAAAGTTAGACGAGCAAAGCTTAATGGGGAAAGTCTTAAGCGGGATAAAGAGAAGAGCGGGGGCAAAGAAACTGGTTTCTTTTTGCGGAATAAGCACTTTACCTAAAGATTTAGAGAGAGAGTCAAACCTTACCGTAATTGAAATCGGTAAAAATGTTTCGATTGAAGAGTCGATTAAAAACGGCAAAAAACTATTAAAAAAGGCTTCAGAAGAGTTCTTTAATGAGCTAAAAGAAAGGGGTTAACATGAGTAGACAAAGAAAAAACAGGGTAAGCCTGGCACTTGCCATATGTCTGATTATCGCCGTATTATCAATGGTTTTTGCAAATCTTATTCAGACAGATTTTGGAAAGATTGATGTTGTGACGGCGGCCTTCAGAGTGGGGGATGGTAGCGACGCCTACGACATCACCTACAAAATGTACATTCCAAGCGATGCGGATGAGTCAAATCCGAGGCCCGCGCTTTTGTGCCTCCACGGATATCAAAATGACAAAGAAACCTCCGCGGCATACGCCATGGAAGCCGCAAGGCGAGGAATTGTGGCGGTTTGTATCGATGAATTCGGCCACGGCTCAAATGAGCGCTCCATGAAATACAGAGGCTTCACCACCTATAAGGTGCAGGGGGTAAGCGCTGACGGCAAAGAAACCACCGTTAAAACAAAGTTAAGCGGTCCCGACAGGTTTCTTTTGATGATGAACTTTTCAACCCTTTCTTTCTTTGAAGGGGAGGCATTTTCTGTTAACGAAGGCGTGAATGTAAGCCTTGATGCCGATAAAGACGGCGTGGTTGATAGCTCCATGGGAGGAATCGCCGCATTTAACTGGCTTAAGACAATTCCTTTTGTGGACCCTGAAAACATAGCGATTACCGGACATTCCATGGGCACTTGGGCATCTTGGAGCGTGGCGGCTGCATGTCAGGACCATAAGGCGGTTATTCTTCAATGCGGAGAAGTCTTTGGAGATAACATGTTTGACGAAGAAAATGTTGAGTTTCATAACGTCCTTATGCTTCAGGCAAGATACGATGAATTTAACTATTTTAGAGATTATAGACAGGAAACCGTAAGCGACTCAATGCTTGACAGCGGCATAAGAGAGCAGTTCTTTACGGCTAATGGTAGGACAGAAGGCTTAGCACCTTTTAAGTGGAACACCACATACGGCGACTTTAATGATGGTACCGCAAGAAGAGTGGAGCTACTTGAAACCAATCACCGTCTTACCACTCACAACAGCCACGGCGTAGCTGCTGCAATGGATTGGCTAGTTTCGGCACTTGGGGTAAGCACTTCGGTTTCTTCTTACGATCAGGTATTTATCATTAAAGAAGTGCTTGTGATGATTGCCATGATTGCAGTGATGGTGGCGTTATGTCCATTCGTGCTTTTGGTTGGAAACAACAAGTTCTTTGAGCCTATTTTCCTTGACAGAAACGAGTACGATCCGCCTGTTTATATGGCAAGAAAGACATGGTGGAAGAATGCTTGGATTGCAGTGCTTATTAGCGCAATCACCTATCCTTTCATGACTCAGTTAGGTCACGGCTTACTGCCGGTTCCCGAAAATGTATTCAGAATGACCATCGGTAACGGCTTTATGACTTGGTATTTAACCCTTGCAATCATTTCTGTGATTATGATTTGTGTTTCAAGAGCGAGAAACAAAAAGAAGGGCATTAAGAATATTGACTACTATGACATGGGGCTTTCAAGATTTAAGAAAGCAGACAGGCTTGACTGGGCGCTTTTGATTAAGAGTTTCTTGATTGCAGTTATTGCGGTTGGATGTATGTATTTGCTTGTATGGCTTTTCCAGATTCTCTTTAAGCTTGACCTTCGCTTTATTTGGCCATTCTTTAAGACTTTCTCCATGGAAAGGTTTATACAGTTCTTGGTTTACCTTATACCGTTTTCTTTCTTCTTTATTGTTAACGTGGGCTTTAAGCTTTTTGGCTATATGCGTCAAAAGCAGGCCCCCGGTGTGGGTAACTTCATTAAATGCTGGTTTGGAAACGTATTTGTGCTTCTTGGAGGCTTACTCCTTGTGACGCTTCTTGAGTACATTCCCTTCTTTATGGGCATGGGCCCCGGCGCAGATTTGTGCTTTGGCACCACCTTCGGAGGCCCCTTCATGTCAGCGCTTATACTTTTGATACCTCAGTTCGTTTTCTTTACCTTCCTTTCAACCTGGTTTGAAAGAAAGACGGGAAATGTGTATGTGTGAGCTTTCATT
>JAEEXG010000069.1 GCA_016291405.1 Lachnospiraceae bacterium | reverse complement strand
ATAACGTTGGCGACCCTGTAAGAATGGGTGCTCAGGTTGTAAGCGGTATCGGTTTCCTTGGTGCCGGTACAATTGTTGTTACAAGACGTAATCAGATTAAGGGCTTAACAACAGCCGCAGGTCTTTGGGCCGCTGCCGCAGTTGGTCTGGCCGTAGGTATCGGTTTGTATGAAGCCGCTATTTTAGGCGGTGCCACCATATTCTTAGTACTTTCAATCATTCATCGTTGGGACAACAACATGCGTATGCATTCAAAGGTTGTGGAAGCATATGTCGAACTAAATTCAAAAATAAGTCTTGGTGATTTCATGAGAAAGATAAGAGAAATGGATCTTGAAATCGACAGCATCAGAACCGAGTACGAATCAACTTTTGAAGAAGGAAAACACGCCTACATCGTGGTGTTAAAATCAAAGCAAAAAAGAAACCACGATCTATTGTTCCAAAGCTTAAGAGACATAGACGGTGTTTCCTATGTAGAAGGTTTATAAGATTAAGAAAAGATGGTCTTAACCGACCATCTTTTTTTATTTGACTTTTTTTAATTTAGATTATATACTAAGCAGGTTCTACGTCAGTTCGAGACCTTCCTGACGTTAAATAAAACTAAAGGAGAAAAATATGAATAAGAAAGCTCTATTTATCACTCAGGCTGCAATGATCGCAGCTCTCTATGTGGTGCTTACGTACGTTGCTAACCTATTGGTATTGGCAAATGGCCCCATTCAGGTAAGATTTTCGGAAGCTCTTACCATTTTACCCTTTTTCACACCCGCAGCCATTCCCGGATTACTTATCGGCTGCCTTATAAGCAATGCTGTTACAGGATGTGCTTTAATGGACGTAGTGTTTGGATCACTCGCTACACTCATCGGTGCTCTCGGAACATACGCATTAAGAAAGTATAAGTTCTTAGCTCCCGTTCCTCCCATCCTTGCAAACGCACTTATCGTACCGATTATCTTAATTAAGGTTTACGCAGTTCCCGATGCTTATTGGTTCTTGTTACTTACAGTAGGAGCCGGCGAAGTGATTTCCTGCGGTATCTTAGGTATGATTCTTTTATTATCACTTAACAAATACAGAGATAAGATTTTTAGACAGTAAACTAAATTACCAAGGTCAAAGAAAAAGCTCGTGGTTTTAAGCCACGAGCCTTTTTTTACTTTTCTTTTCTTATTATCAAAATAGGGATAATTGCAAGCGCCGCAACTATTGCTGCCGCCATAAACAATGAATAAGGAGGCACAAAGTCGTTTCCGTTTATACCCATGGCATCAAGGCCAAGGATAAGCGAAATAATGGGGCCCACAATCATGGGAATCAAAACCGTAAAGCACATTCTAACGCCCTGAAGTCTTCCTTCGGAACCCTTGGGAATATGATCTTGGAAGTTAGCGTTAAAGGCACCTATCAAAGAAAGGATACCGCCCATCATAAGGGAACCGCCACCATATAATAAAAGGTTCTTTAAACCGCCATCCGCAAACTGAAGGCTGTAGAAAGAAAGTATTCCAACAATGGTCATTACCAAAAGAGGAATGTAAAAGCCCTTTCTTCCATGCTTATCAAACATAAATCCGATTATTCCCGTTAAAACTGCGGAGCAAACAATAATTACCGCCATGGGAATAACAAACATATCTCCAAGCTTTAATGTAACTATCAAAAAGTTAATTAAATACGAAAAGAAGGTCTGCTGAGAAATACCGATAAGGCATGCGCCAAGTAAGGTTATGTATAAAATCTTATTATCCTTAACGGTTTCTTTTTTAAAGCCGTAAAAAATCTCTTTGCTGTCTAAAGTGTTTCCAAGTGCTTTAACATCTTTTGCATCATTAATTAGTATTAACGCCAAAATACCTGCAAGCAAAGGAATTATACCGATTACCACAAAGAACAATGCATTGCTGTCGTTGGCACTGTTATAAAGGCTTCCAAGGCCCACAAACACGATAACCACGGCAATTACGGGTAAGATTGATAAGATTCCGTTTATTCTTCCTCTGTTTGTATCGTCCGTATTGTCTGCCACCCATGCATTAAAGGCTGCGTCATTTGATGTGGAGCCTGCAAAGGTCATGATACAGTCAAATAAAACTATCAAAACTGCAGTAAGAAACAATTTTGACCCATCCACCTTCATCGGAAGGATTGCAAAAAGCATGATAGTTAAGCCCCAGAAAATGTAACCAAAAGAAATAAAAGGTTTTCTTTTTCCCACCTTATCAGACCATGCACCCGCAAAAATCGTAGTAACGGTTGCGGCTACAGCCGACAAAATAACCATCCAGGTGGTAACCCAGTATGACATGTCGCTTCTTCCGGAATTTGCAAACACGTCCTGGGCAAATGTGGCAAAATACATGTTTTCAACTATCCATGCTATCTGCCCGATAAGTCCAAAGAAAATGGCGCTAAACCATACCTTGCCTCCAAGAGGCGTAACCTTTTTTTCACTTCCCATAAAAACACCCTCCAATTTTTCAAACACTAAAGGAGCCTTAAAATAAAGCTCCTTTTATGTTTATCTATATATGATTGTATATCTCTTGAACGGTGGGTGCAATGTCTTTTACACCTGCTTCAAGTAAAGATTCTTTTGTTCCGAATCCGTATAAAACTCCGATGCAATCAATGCCCACATTTTTGGCGCCTTCTGCATCAAACTTTGTGTCTCCGATTAAAACAACTTTTGATTTATCGGGATTTCCGAAAGCTTCAAGGGCATATTCCAAAACGTCTGTCTTGGTGGTGCGTTTTCCATCAAGAGTGGCTGCAGCAATCACATCAAAGATTCCGTTCATTCCAAATTTATCAAGAATCGGAATTGTAAACTTTTCAGGCTTACTTGTTGTAACAGCAAGCTTTCTTCCGCTTTCTTTAATCTTTAAAAGCACATCCTTTATTCCTTCATAAGGAGTGTTTTCAAACAAGCCGATTTTGTTGTAGTATTCGCGATAAGAAGCTGTTGCTATTTTTATTTCTTCATCACTTAAGTTCCAGAAGGTTTTAAAGGAATACTCGATGGGAGGTCCCATGCATTTTCTCATATTCGATCTGTCTTCTTCAATTCCAACGCTCTTTAAAGCAATCTGAATTCCTTTTGATACACCTTCAAAAGAATCGGACAATGTTCCGTCCAAGTCAAAAAACACGTAATCGTACATATATACTCCAATTAATTAAATATAAGTCTTTGTAAAACCATTGAAAGAGTCTCTTCAAGATTTAAGCCGTCTTCCGAAACAGTAATGTCTGCGTACTTTTCATAAAGAGGAGTTCTTTCTTCATATAATGACTTAAGGGTCTGGCCGTCCTTTAATACAACGCCTCTTCCCTTTAAGTTTCCAAGCCTGTTGTTTAAGTCATCAAAGTTTAGCTTTAAATAAACCACCTTGCCGATGGACTTTAAATGCTCCATTGCCTTAGCGGAATAAACCACGCTTCCGCCTGTAGCTATAACGGTGCGCTCTGCTTCGATACCGGCGTTAACTTCTTCTTCAACCTTTAAAAAGCCGTCAACTCCGTCTTCCGCTATTATCTCTTTTAAAAGACGCTTCTCCCTTTTTTGAATCAAGAGATCAGCGTCCACAAATTCAAATCCAAGTTCCTTTGCAAGCACTACGCCCAAGGTGCTTTTTCCGACACCCGGCATGCCGATTAATACAATGTTTTTATCAGACATATTTTTTCTCCAAATCAAACTACCAAAACAGTATATATCAAAAAGCGAATGCCCGCAACACACATAAAAGGCAGGAAATATAAATTTCCTGCCCCTAAATATTCTTTCTTTTTATACGGTCTCACCCTTGTTTATCATGAAGACTTTGCACATGTTCTTTGCAAAATCAACGGGATAGAGCTGAACCATAGTGGAATCAATAAGGTTTTCTACATCTACCTTAAAAGAAACCTTTACGAATAAATCCTGGCTGTTTTCAAAAATCTTTTCAAATACCTTGATACTTTCAACATCAATGGTGTTAACTTCAGGCGTTGAAATATCAACGGGTATACCGATCATTGTCGCCATAGATGTGGCACTTGTTCCCATCATCTGGTTCATGGCTTCGGAAATGGCACTCTGCTCTAATTCTCCGATTTCACCCTCTGTCTTACCGGGGCCGCCCATCATAAGGTCTGCCATGCAAACCACATCCCTTTCTTTAAGGATGAAGAGGTTATTTCCGGTTAAGCCTTTTATGTAATGAATCTGTACGAACAAACATGTCTTTTCGTAGTCATCAAGTGCTGCACTTCTGTTAATGACCTCAACGCGAGGTGTTGTTATGTTAACTACATGGTTAACCATTAAACTAAGTGTTGTTGCTGCATTTCCCATGCTGATATTGGCGATTTCTCCCAATATATCCATTTCTTTGCCGGTAAGTTGTTCCACTTGTTTTTCTCCTTGTAGGTGTTTTCTTTCTGCAAGTATAAACCTCGGCAATTAACGTAAAGCAATCAAGGTGAGCAGACGGTACACTTCTCTTTATATCCGGCACTTATGGCATCGGATAACTTTTCATAGTAGATTGCATTATCTCCGTTAGGCTCTAAAAGGCAACCTTTTCTATGAATAAGCTTTGTGGTCTTATTCACTACGTAGTTATATTCTTTTGTGTTTTCTTCTTTTGCTGATGTTGATGTAGATGTGGACGTAACAATACCGTTTTTCTCATTGGATTCTTTAACCAATGCCTTCTGTTCGTCCAAGGCCTCACGCTCCTGAAGCCTTACAATTTCATCATAAGAGATTTCGCCTGAATTATTTTCGGAAACATCAGTGGTCTTTGTGCCTTGAGTTTGAATGGGCGCCGTAATCGCTCCAACAACCTCATCTTTTGCATCTGAAATAATGACGCCTGCAGCGTCAAGCACATCGCTGATGGTGACCTCTCCGCCCTCAACAACAACTTCCTTTGGTACGGATTCATCTACCAATTGAACGGTCTTTCCGTCATTCTTTGCAGCATAAATAACAATGGTGGCAACTCCTGCCATGCAAAACGCTATAATGGTGTATGCTATCCCTCGTAAAAATTTCATGCCTAAGCCCCCTAAGACATTTTATTCTCACTCTTAGTCAAAATCATCGTTTATCTTCCAAGACATCAAAAGGTGTGCCCTTTGCAAAAGGACTCCTGATGTCACATCGACCGTGATGATATTCCCTTATAAGTGTACCATCCGGCAATTCTTCGCTCACCTTTACCTTCATGCGCGAAGTTTCCGATTTTGAAAAATTATCCAACAAATCGACGATTTCCTCGATAGTCTTTTCGTCTCCCATTTTTATACCCTCTTTAAACATTGTATATGGTTTTTAAGAAAAAAGAAAGTACCATAGTACTATTTTTTCATTATAAACTATAAAAGCCCGCTTCATTAAGAAGCGAGCTTAAATAGTATCATTTAATATTTACCCTAGAAAATACTCATTCCCGCTGAAAGAATGAATACCATGAACCCGCCTACCAGCAACATTCCCGAAATAATGCTCTTTAAATCCTTCGCTTCTTTAAACATTTTTTCTCCTTGCCTTGGGCTTATCCCAAATTTTTATTATCCCCTAGAGGACGATTATTATGATAGCAAGAAGATATTAAAATCAAATTAATGAGCTAGGAAGTTTTTGCGTTTCTAATCTGCTTAATTATAAGCCCCAAAAGCTCTCTGTTTTCGGAAGAAAGGCTTGTTAAACACTTAATTAAACTAATAACTTTTTTAAAGTCAACATGAAGCATATCGTTTATATGATTTATACCGTTTTTTGAAAATACGCCGAAGAATTCATCAACCACACGTTTTCTTTCATCCATTGGTATCGAATTGATCCAGTCGTTAATCTGTTTTGAAACGTCGTCACTAAATTCTGTGGTGCCAACCATTCGCTCTAACGCGTTTAAAGAAACCTCCCAGTTAAACACATCATGCTGATAAAGCCCGGGGCCAAAAGCATTGACAATTATTGGCTCGCAGGGAGGAATCATAAGCCTTCCTATGATACTGTTTACGGGGATAAAAGCTTTTATCCTATCCTTAATCTGTAAAAATCCAAGATTATCTTTTAAATCATCTATAAATCCGGGCGCATCAAAAACATATACCTGCTTAATTTTTTTCTTTAATCTCTCATCTGCAAATATGGAAGAATAAAGCGCCAGATTTCCGCCCTTAGAATGTCCCGTTACATACACTTTTAAAAAGCGACGCTGTAGGATTGCGTTTAAATATTTTAAGGCCGTGTAATGGCCTGCATTTGGAAATGTATGGATACCCACAAAGTTTTCTTTCCAGGAAAGAAGGCTTCCGTCAGTTCCTCTGAAAGTCACAACGGCTTCTTTTTTCGAAATGTAAAAGCACATGCCGTAGAAGGTCTTTTCTTCTTCATCGCTTATTTCTTTAAGGTAGTCTGAGACTATCACATCTTTAAAACGGGCTGATTTTGCGCACATTGAAAGAATGTCTTCCTTTTGCTCAAGCTCATCGTCTAAAGTATCCCTTACGTTTCTTTCAACGTATCTTTTATAAAGTTCCGAAATTGTTATTTTCCCCTCAAAAAGCCCTTCAAAATCAAAGCCTGAAATTAAAGTAAAGATCATGGCGTCGATTTCGTTAAAGGGAAATTGCTTTAAGGATAAATCGCCTCTGAATTTAATATAAGTAATCACATTATCCATATTGTTTTCTCCATAAGGGCATTATAGTACCCTTTCATTAAAAAACTAAGCAGACCATAGGCCTGCTTATCATAAATCATTATTACTCTCTTTCGCCCTCTTTATCTCTTGTCTCTACTGAAGAAACTGAGGAAACGACAACTACTGCCACGATAACGGCTATAAGCGCTACCACAGCAAATACAGCTACTGCAACGATTACTCCGGCATTCATAATTTTTCCTCCAATACTATACAATAGATTTTACCACAAAAGTAATAAATCTGACAATAAAACTGTAAAAAACTTAAATAATAATATATAATCCTCTTTGAGACTGATTTTTGTGTCTAAAGAAATACGAAAGGAAATAAAAATGAGAGCTTACGAAAGACTTTTAAATTATGTTAAAGTTCACACCACATCAAGCGAAGAATCAGGTCTTCATCCAAGCTTTGTGGGCGAATTTAACTTGGCAAATATGTTAAAAGAAGAACTTACTTCCCTTGGCCTTAAGGATGCAAGGGTAACGGATCAGGCTTATGTGTATGCATATCTTCCGGCCACTCCCGGTTATGAAAATGCCACAAAGCTTGGCTTTATCGCACATATGGACACATCCCCCGAAGCTTCCGGAAAAGATGTAAAGCCCGAACTTCATGAAAACTACCAAGGAGAAGACATTATTCTTAGCGGAAGTAAGGACGTATTAAGCGTAAAGAGATTCCCCGAATTAAAGAACTATATCGGAGATACTCTTATTACAACAGACGGAACCACTCTTCTTGGTGCAGATGACAAAGCAGGCGTATCAGAAATCATGACTGCTTTTGAAAGAATCATTAATGAAAACATCCCTCACGGAGAACTCTGGGTAGCCTTTACTCCCGACGAAGAAATCGGAGAAGGCGCTGACTTTTTTGATGTTAAGGGATTTGGCGCAGAGTTTGCTTACACCGTTGACGGCGGAATCGTAAATGAACTTGAATACGAAAACTTTAATGCCGCAAGCGCAGACATTGCAATAAAGGGTGTTTCCGTGCATCCCGGTTCTGCAAAGGATGTAATGGTGAATGCTTCCCTCGTTGCAATGGAATTAAATGCACTTCTTCCTGAAAAGATGCGCCCTGAGCACACTGAAGGATATGAAGGTTTCTTCCATCTTCATGCTCTTTCGGGAACCGTTTCAAGCGCAAAGGCAAGCTACATTATAAGAGACCATGATTTTAAGCTTTTTGAAGAAAAGAAAGAAATCTTGAAAGAAGCCGTTGATACACTTAATAAAAAGTACGGCGAAGGCACTCTTACACTTACAATTAAAGATTCATACTATAACATGCTTGAAAAGATTAAGCCTCACATGCACTTAATTGATAATGCAAAAGAAGCCATTAAGAAAGCAGGGCTTACTCCTGTGGATGTTCCCATCAGAGGAGGCACAGACGGAGCAAGGCTCTCTTACGAAGGTCTTCCTTGTCCAAACCTTGGAACAGGCGGTTGCAACTACCACGGCGTTTATGAATGCTGCGGTGTAAACCAAATGGATAAGGCGGTTGACATAATTCTTAACATCATTGAGCTTTATGCTTCAAAATAATAATAAAAAGTCTCTTACCTAATCGGTAAGAGACTTTATTTTTATGCTCCAAAGGGAATTACAACATCCCCGATTTTAATTGCTTCAAAATCTTTTAACTCATATTTTCCCCTTAAGTCATAGGGAATTTCATATTTATCTGTCCTGTAATTATAGTCATCCACTGAGTATTCAAAGGAATCAAGAACCTCAATTTCATCCCCGTTTTTAAGGACAACATATACATTACTTAAACTGTCATTTTCGGCAATAGAATAACCGTCTTTGTCAGAGTAATAGGTTATTCCCACAGCATCCTTCACGGCGTCGATTCTTATTACCGTTATTTCATTGCCGTAACCGTCAAAGGTCTTTACATCTGCATATGACAATAATCTTGAGTCGGGATCTGCATAAAGTGCAAGGCTTGTATCTCCGTAAGAGCCGTCCTCGTAAAAGACTCTCACAAAGTAGTCTCCAAGAGGAGCAAAGACTCCGTTATAAACTTCGACAGCAAAGGTTTCTTCCAAAGGCGCATCGACGTCAATAAAAGAATAAACCGCACCCTCGAAAGCCTCGGACACTTCAAAAGAGTTTCCTTTTCCTATGTAAGCTTCGGTGGGCCTTACTTTTTCTTCATCCAAAATAATGTTAAATGTAAAGCCATAGTCAGAAAGCTCCACATTGTCTACCTGCACGGTTCTTTCAGGCATGCTTATTTCAGCCTGAGCCCCATAAATTCTGGGTGTACCTATATCTCGAATGGTCACTTCCTCACAATGATAATCTTCAGGAGCAACGGTCAATCCATTTATAAGAAAAGATTGAATGTTTAAATAATTATCGTAATTATAGGGGCTGTAAAGATATTCATTAAAGAATCTGTCATCTGATATTCTGACATTTTCTGCCTGAATGTCTCCTATAATCTTCATACCTGATGCGTATGTTACCTTTATATCTTCAAAGAACATATAGTCATACTTATTCTTATCATCAAGCACAACCGATGGCGTAAAATCAACAAGGAAACGGTCTTTTAAAAGGTAGATCGTGTTGATTCTTACTTTTCCGCCTTCTAAAGCATTAATTTCTTTACCCACATTGACCTTTAACATTTCGGGTGCCGAGCCATCAAGCTCAAAGGAGCAATCACAGCACTTTCCGTTTAAAAAGCACACTCTCAATGTATAAAAGCCTGTTTCAAGTATGGGTGGCTCTCCTCTTTTTGAATCCATCAAAAAGCAAAGCCTTTGCTGATTCTCGTTACCGATGTAAGGATCTACATCCTCATAGCTATAAGAAGCTATATCGCTGATAATTCTTTGAGTGTCAAATCGTTTTCCCTTAGTTAAGATATAAGACACAACCGAGGTGTCTTTTGCGTCTATTTTTATGGTAAGGTCCAAAAAGTTTTCAATTGAATTAGCCTTTAAGACACGTACGCTGATTGCAGAGTTTTCTTCCTCTTCATCGTCTTCTATATACTCGTAATCGTCTTCCGAAACAACTGAAGAAGCCTTGGATTCCGCAAGCCTGTGCCTTGCTATCTCTCCGGACATATTAAAAACCTTATACCCGCAAACAAAGATTCCCAATGTAAGAATCAGGGAAACACATATAATGATGCCCTTTTTCACTTCATTCTCCTAACGTTTACTGCGAATTCTCAACATCCTTTATAAAAGAAAGCATCTCTTCTTTGTACGCTTCTGTGTCAGAAGCATAGCTTCTGGCATGCTCCGCTTTATCGAAAATTTTGATCCTTGATAAAGGGTTTTTACAAACAGAGAACATATCCTCCGAATGCTTACAGTTTATCAAAGAATCCTTTTTCCCGTGCATGAAAAGAATCGGAACAGAAGTTACTTTTACGCTGTCTATCGGGCGAACGGTTCTAAAATCAAAATCATATCTTTTTATGCCAATCTTTCTTGCCTTTTTAGCGGCAGGCTTTCCTAAAATCCATGCCTTTTTGAAAGAAAGCTCGTCAATTAAGCGTCCCAAATCGGAAAAGGGGCAGTCAGCCACCACGAATTTTGGTGTTTCCTTATCAAGAACGTTTAAAACCGTAGCCGCTCCCATAGATTCCCCATGTAAAGCGTAAATCATATTCTGTCCGAATATTTCTTTTGAAAAAGATATTACTTTTCTTAAATCTGTGGCTTCTCTTTGGCTCATAGTGCAATATGGCCCTGTGGAAGCTCCAAAATGTCTTTGATCGTAGATTACGACATTGTATCCGTAATCATAAAATATTTTTGCATATTTGATGCAGGCATCTCGCATAGCGGAAAGGCCGTGACTTATAATTGCCACGTGTTTTTCATCACCGGTATCCTTTGGATTTATGATGTACTCGCCTTTTATTTCCGCATCCAAACTTTGCAAAGAAAACGGATGACGATCCCAAAGAGTATCGTAATCCGAAAAACAATCGCCAATATGGAAATCCTCGTCCCACTTACGTACTTCTTCTTTAGTAAACTTCGGTGCCTGCATTAGCATATTAATAATGTAATGCGCTATCATTCCTCTAAATTCTCCCTATTCAACGATTATAGCACAGAATAAAAGGAAAAGGGCCCTCTTAAGAAATTACTAATTTCTTAAGATGAGCCCTTTAGGATACTATTCTTTATAGCTTAGCCGTTAATCGTGATGTTTCCTGCCACTGCAGAACACTTGATATCCAAGCCACCGTCTCCGAAGCTGTAAACACCGCTTCTTGAACCGCTTATTCTGTTTTCACCCTGTACAAAGTTTCCTCTTCCTGAAGTGGAATTAAAGTCAACCTTGTATCCCTTACAATCTCTTAAATCAATGTGGATGTTACCGGCTGTTGATGTGGTAACGATCTTTTCGGTTACCTTTGCATCCATATGAATGTTTCCGGCTGTTGAAGTAATCTTTGCATTTTCAAAGTTACCGCTTGTTCTTACATTTCCTGCCATTGACTTAACAAATAAGTTCTTTGAATTAAGTTCGTCTAACTTAACGTTTCCTGCCATAGCGCTTACGTTAATGTTATCGCACTCTGAATTTGATACGTTAATGTCGCCTGCCATTAAGCTAAAATCAGCTTTTGAGGCATCTATCTTTTCTGCGTAGAGGTTACCTGCCTTGTTGCTTACGCTTATGCTTTCAAGTACATTGGGAACAAGTACATCTACAGTAATCTTAGGAGTGAGTAAGTTTTTAAAGAAGTTTGACACTCCGCCTTTTCTCTTTAATGTAACGTACTGAACTCCGTCTTTATTGTATACGTCAAAATCGTAGCTTAACTGCTGATTGGCACTTCCGAAGTTTTCATAGTTTGCATGAAACAAACCGTCTTCAGAAGCCTTAATTGTAACATCACCGTTATCTGTATCAACTACAACGCGTCTTACTTCAGATGCGCTTTCATCGTAGTTTCTTTTATCCTCTGCAGGTTCTTCCTTTGCACAAGCTTCTTCATAGGCATTTCTGTTTGCCTTGTAGCTTTCGGAAATTTCCTTTGCAAAAGCGGTGGTCTTTGTTACAACCTTTTCGCTTACGTTATCAAAGCCTTCCTTAAAGTCTTTTGCAAAGCTCTCAGCTCCGTTGCTCATTGAATCGCCCATCTTTTCAGCTCCGTTTGCAACGCCTGCTGCCATGGAACCGATAAGTGATGCAAAATTCTTTGCCATCTCAGCGAAAGTCTCGGCTGCCTTTTGTGTGTCAAAGTTAAAGCCCTGAGCTCCTGACTTTCTTTCACTTCCCTTACCGTTCTTCATTTCATTTAATTCTTTTACAAGTTCATCTATGGAACCAAGCTCTGCGATAATCTGTTCTTCGGTCTTTCCATCCTGAAGTCCGTTATCAAAGTGTTCCTCGTAATCACTCACTATTTCGTTTTTGATTTCCTCATCGAAGCTTGAAAGAGCCTCAACGAGTGCTTTCATGTATTGCTCCTTATTCATTTTACCCTCCTAGTTGTTTATGATACCGTCGACAGCCTTTACAAAAGCTATCCATTCGTTTTTAAGTTCGTTAGTATAAGTTCTTCCT
>JAEEXG010000068.1 GCA_016291405.1 Lachnospiraceae bacterium | reverse complement strand
CTGAATTGACTTATATGAAGTTGCTTTAAATTGTTTGTCGTAAATTGGGTGAACCACCCAGTCGCCCGTTACCTCGAGCATTTCACCTTCCGAAACGGAAAGGAAGTTTCCCACTAGGGTTTCCTCTGTTTCATCCACAACAAACGACAAAACAGAGTAACCGTTATCGGGATTTCGATAGCGAATTGAAGATATAAATCCTTTTATTGTTTCCATGCTTTATAAGTTGTAATTTCTTTTCATTTGTTCGTATAGCATTTGAGCAAGTCCCAAACTATTTTGCTCAGTAGACTTTTCCGCCATAGTCTTGACCATCTCATCCTTGAAATAGTCTACAAGAGTAGACGTAGACTGCGAAGTAAACTCTTCTTTTCCAACAGTCTTGGTCATCTCTTTAAAACACTGTTCCAAGAAATAGGCTTCAAATTTCTTACAGGCGGTCATAAGTTCATCATCTGTGGCTTTTGACATATCAGTCTTGAGCGCTGCCTTTGTCATGGCGTTTTGTGCCTGCTTTGCACTATCTGTGATGAACTGACTATATGCACTATTTATCGATGTGAAATCCATATCAGACATAGTCGTCTCCTTTAATGGTGCAGCGCGGAATTATATAATGATTTTGAAGACCCTCTTTTTACATTGGTACTTGGCGAGGTTTTTCACGAGCCTAGTAAGGTGGCAAAGCCACCGTCCGCTATGTAAAAAGAAGAGCGAGAGCGTGTCGAAAAACATTATATAATTCCACGCTGCACCAATTAGTATTAACGTCTTAAATTGTTTGCTTGTTGTAACATTTCATCCGAAGCAGTGATGGCTTTTGAGTTGAGTTCGTAAGCACGCTGGGCTGTGATGAGGTTAACCATTTCATCAACGACTTGAACGTTGGATCCTTCCAAGTAGCCCTGGGATACTTTGGTACGTTCGATGCCTTGAGTGGTGGCTTCGTTGAGGGCTAAGCCACTGGCGGCTGATACCGAGAAAAGACCTGAGTCTTCTTTTTCAAGGCCGGCAGGGTTGTTAAACTGGAAGAGTCCGAAGCGAATCTGATTTCCCTGAGCGTTTAAGATGGGCTGAGGGTTGTTAGCTGCGTCGGGGTAGCAGAAGGTGCCGTCTCCGGTTACCGTGATTCTGCTTGAAATATATTCATTTCCGAAGGAAATTGCATTTCCGTTTGTATCAAGAACAGGAAGGCCGTCGCTGTTTGTAAGCACGATTCCGCCTCGCTCGTTGATAGCCCAGTTAAAGTTACCGCTTCTTGTGTAATATACGTTTCCATCCTCGCCTCGTACAGAAAAGAAACCTCTTCCTGAAAGGCCGAAGGCTGAATCCGATTCACTGGCAAGGAGCGCTCCGTCTGTAAAAATAGATGTGATTGAAGCATTTCTAACGCCAAGGCCTACCTGAGCGGGGATTGGCTTTTGATCGCCGTTTGCTGTTGTTGTCTTTGTCTGAATTGTCTGGTAGAGAAGAGACTTAAATTCGTTTACCTCGGTTTTGTAACCTGTGGTATTTACGTTTGCCAAGTTGTTGGCAATCGTATCAACGTTAGTCTGTTGAGCTCTCATTCCTGTAGCAGCTGTCCATAAACTTCTAAGCATTTAGTTTACTCCTTATACTTTACCTAACTGGTTTGCTGCAATTTGCAACGTATCATCAATGGTTCTGATAATTTTCTGGTTCGATTCATACTGTCTTGTGATGGCAATAAGATCAACCATTTCCGTTACGATATTCACGTTGGACATCTCCAAATATCCTGAATATACCTTGCAGTCCGGGTTGTTTATTATGGTAGCTCCTTCTACCGGTTCCAAGAGATTTTCTCCATATTTCTTTAAATAGTTATAGTCCTGAAAATCCACAAGTTTAATAGATGCAACAACTGCATCGTTTTGTAAAATTCTTCCCTGTGAATCTACTGAAACATCGAGTAATGGATTGAGTCTGATACGACCATCATTGGCGCCTATTACATAGTCACCGTCCTTGGTCACTAGATATCCTTCTTGAGTAAGGGTAAAGGAACCGTCTCTTGTATACTTTGTAGACGTTTCCCCTGCCTTATTCTTAAATTCTATACAAAAGAATCCTTCACCTGACAAAGCCAAATCTGTGGGATTGTCGGTGATTTTAAATGAACCCTGGGAATAGTCGGTGTAGTTTTCACCGATTTTTACTCCCGGAGTGTTGTAGCCGATTGGCTTAGGAATGTTTGCAGGCTCTGATGTATCTTTTATCTTAACAGCTAAGAGTGCATCAAAAGACTGGCTTGTGGTACCTTCTTTTTTAAATCCTACGGTTGTGGAATTGGCAAGGTTATTAGTCATCGTATCCATACGATGTTGCTCGTTAATCATACCTGTGTATGCCGTGTATAAACCTTTAACCATGCCTTATCCTCCGATTAAATTAAATATCTTCTCTGTATCCGGCCAAGAATTCTACATACTTACCAGTACCGATGGCAACTGCTGTCATAGGTTCTTCTGCCGTCATGGTGTTGATTCCCATCTTATCGGAAATCAATTCTTCAAGTCCGTGAAGAAGGCTTCCGCCACCTGTAAGCACGATTCCTCTTTCACCGATATCGGATGCAAGTTCCGGAGGAGTCTTTTCCAAAACGGAGTGGATGGCATCAACAATCTTTGCTGTTGTGTCTTCCAAAGCTTCTCTGGTTTCTTCGGATGAGATATTTACGGTTACGGGAAGACCTGTTACAAGGTTACGTCCTCTAACATCCATATACTTTACATCTGAAGACTTAAATGCGCTTCCGATTTTTATCTTAATATCTTCGGCTGTTCTTTCACCGATGAGTAAGTTATGTTTCTTTCTCATGTATCTAACGATTGCATCGTCGAAGTCATCGCCTGCAATCTTAATAGATGTACTCTCAACAGTACCGCCCAAGGAAATTACTGCGATATCCGTTGTACCACCACCGATATCAACTATCATGTTTCCGCAAGGCTTAGCGATATCGATTCCTGCTCCGATTGCTGCTGCAATAGGTTCTTCAATAATCGATACTTCTCTTGCACCTGCCTGATAAGTAGCATCTTCAACGGCTTTCTTTTCTACTTCTGTAACACCTGAAGGCACGCAAACCGCGATACGAGGCTTACGATAGGTTCTTCTTCCCAAAGCCTTCTGGATGAAGTATTTCATCATCTTTTCTGTAACTGTGTAGTCAGAAATAACACCCTGGCGGAGCGGTCTTACCGCAACAATGTTACCGGGTGTTCTACCAAGCATGAGACGCGCGTCCTCTCCGATTGCCTTAATCTTGTTTGTATCTCTGTCAAAAGCAACTACCGAGGGCTCTTTTAAAACAACGCCTTTGCCTCGAATATATACAAGAACAGAAGCTGTTCCTAAATCGATTCCGATATCTGTATACTGCATTTTTATTCCCTTTCTATATAAAAAATCATCATTTTCCAAAATATCAATTAGATTATATAATAACTGATTTTATATTGAAAGAGAATAAAATATTTTTTTAGATTCTTTTAAGGTTATATCGGTAAATGCTCTTTAAAAGTTTATAGCAAAGAAAAAAGTAAAGAAAAACCATGGAGCTTATTCTCGCTCCATGGCTTTCTTTGTTTTATCAATTACACCCTGTAAATATTTTCCTGTAAAGGACTTTTTAACTTTGCAGATTTCTTCGGGAGTGCCTGCGGCCACAACTGTTCCGCCTCCGTCTCCGCCTTCGGGGCCCATGTCGATTATGTAATCGGCAGTTTTAATAACATCTAAGTTATGCTCGATTACAACAACGGAGTTGCCTCCTTCAACAAGTTTTGAAAGAATCTGTGTAAGTTTATGCACGTCCGCAAAATGAAGTCCTGTTGTAGGCTCATCCAAGATATAAATCGTCTTACCCGTAGCTCTCTTTGAAAGCTCCGTTGCAAGCTTAACTCTCTGAGCTTCACCGCCTGATAATTCGGTGGATGGCTGTCCAAGCTTTATGTATCCAAGGCCCACATCATTTAAGGTCTTTATCTTATCTCTTATGGAAGGCACGTTCTCAAAGAAAGTGGTGGCTTCTTCCACAGTCATCTTTAACACATCATAAATTGACTTTCCCTTGTAAAGACAGTCAAGAGTTTCTCTGTTATATCTCTTTCCGCCACACACTTCGCAAGGTACATATACGTCAGGCAAAAAGTGCATTTCGATTTTTATAATACCGTCACCCTGGCAGGCTTCGCATCGTCCACCTTTAACGTTAAAGGAAAATCTTCCCTTTTTGTAGCCTCTCTCTTTTGCTTCCTTTGTTGCTGCAAAAAGGTCTCTTATCTGATCAAACACTCCTGTATAGGTTGCGGGGTTTGACCTGGGAGTTCTTCCTATTGGAGACTGGTCTATATCAATTACCTTATCAAGCTGTTCGATTCCTTCCATTGAATCAAACTTACCGGGAATTGTACGCGCGCGGTTTAATTTCTTTGCAAGATATTTATATAAGATTTCGTTTGTAAGAGAACTCTTACCTGAGCCTGATACTCCTGTAATGCAGGTAAAAACCCCAAGGGGAATCTTTACTTCAATTCCCTTTAAGTTATTCTCTCTTGCGCCCTTAATCGTAAGGAATCCTGTAGGTTTCTTTCTTTCCAAAGGAACGGGAATAAATTTCTTTCCACTTAAGTATTGTCCTGTGATTGACTTAGGTGCCGCCATTATATCTTCGGCAGTTCCCTGGGCCACAAGCTTACCGCCCTTTACGCCTGCACCGGGACCTATATCAACGATATGGTCTGCGGCAAACATGGTATCTTCATCATGCTCAACCACAAGCACTGTGTTTCCTAAATCTCTTAAGTGTTTAAGTGTGGCTAAAAGCTTATCGTTATCTCTTTGATGAAGGCCGATTGAAGGTTCATCAAGAATGTATGTTACTCCCACAAGGCCTGAGCCTATCTGGGTGGCAAGTCTGATTCTTTGAGCCTCACCACCCGAAAGAGAAGCCGTTGCTCTTGAAAGTGTAAGGTAAGAAAGACCCACATCCTTTAAAAAGCTTACACGCAAGTTAATCTGTTCAAGTATCTGATGGCCTATAAACTTTTGCTGCTCTGTCAAGTCAAGCTTCTTCATGAAATCAAGAAGTGCAGTTACAGAAAGGTTTGTAATCTCGTAGATGTTTTTATCTCCGATTGTTACGGCCAAAGATTCTTTTTTAAGACGCATTCCCTTACATTCTTCGCAAGGGGGGATGGTCATAAAGGTTTCATATTCAGCCTTTGAGGCATCGGAAAATGTCTCTCTGTATCGCATTCTGCAAAGCTCTAAAATGCCTTCGAAAGTAACATCATACTGTCCGTGCCCGCGCTGGCTTTCATAATTTATAACAAACTTTTCGCCCTTGTTTCCGTTCCAAAGAAGGTCTTTTATCTTTTCGGGATAATCTTGGAAAGGAGTGTCCATATCAAAGCCGTACTTTTCCATCATGGCTTCCATAATGGCGTGCATCCAGCTCTTTTTATCTCCGATTGACTTAAATCCGTTAACGGCTATGGCACCTTCGTTTAAAGACTTGGTTTGATCGGGAATAATTAAATCCTTTGAAAACTCCATTTTGTATCCAAGGCCGGCACATACCGGACAGGCTCCGAAGGGATTGTTAAAGGAAAATGAACGCGTTTCGATTTCGGGTATACTTATTTCGCAATCGGGACATGCAAAGTTAGTGGAGAAAGAAAGCTTGTCTCCGCCTACCACGTCTACATCACAAAGCCCATCCGTAACATCAAGAGCAGTCTCTACTGAATCCGTAAGTCTCTTTTGAATTTCAGGCTTAATTACCAAACGGTCAACAACTATATCAATGTTGTGCTTTATATTTTTATCCAAAGAAATTTCTTCGGAAAGTTCATACATGCTTCCGTCAATGATTGCACGCACATATCCCGATCTCTTGGCTTTATCAAGGACCTTTTCGTGCATACCCTTTTTGCCTCTTACTACGGGAGCAAGAAGCTGAATCTTTGTACCTTCGGGAAGTGCCGAAATCTGATCCACTATCTGATCCACTGTCTGCTTTTCAATCACTCTTCCGCAGTTAGGGCAGTGCACGATACCTATACGGGCATACAAAAGTCTAAAGTAATCATAGATTTCAGTAACAGTACCAACAGTTGAACGAGGGTTTCTGTTAGTAGACTTTTGGTCGATGGAAATCGCAGGAGAAAGACCTTCAATTCTTTCAACATTAGGCTTTTCCATCATGCCCAAAAATTGACGCGCATAAGAAGAGAGGGACTCCATGTAACGTCTCTGCCCCTCCGCATAAATGGTATCAAATGCCAATGAGGATTTTCCCGAGCCTGAAAGGCCTGTGATAACCACAAGCTTGTTTCTCGGAATATCCACATTCAAATTTCTTAAGTTATGTTCGTTTGCTCCCCTTACTTTAATTACTTCGCTTTTGGGAAGCATCTTTTGTTCTGCCATAATTCACCTTATTAAATCAATCAGCCTTTGTATGCATTCACTGCATCAATGACCGTCTTTACTTCATCGTCTGTCATTTCAGGAAACAAAGGAAGTGTAGCGCAATGCTTTGCCAAATCTTCTGCGTTAGGGCAGTCACCTTCTTTGTAACCTAAATCGGCATAAGCCTTCTGTAAGTGACAAGGAACTGGATAATGTCTGTTACATTCAATGTCCTTACTCTTCATATATTCAAGGAATTTTTCAGGGTCGCCCTGAACTTTTACTTCAAACAAATGAAATACCGGATCTGTGTTTTCGGGATGTGCCTGAAGAGTAAATAAAGGATTTGTGATTTCCTTCATGTATCTTCTTCCGATTTCTTTACGACGCTTAGTCCATTCAGGTAAATACTTTAAACTTACGGAAAGAACAGCACCCATCATTCCTTCAAGTCTGTAGTTATAACCTATCATTTCGTGATAATAGCGAATGTTACATCCCTGATTCTTCATTACGTTTGCAATGTCTATGTACTTCTTTTCTTTACAGGTAACGCTTCCGCCTTCTCCGAATGCATAAAGGTTTTTACCGGGATAGAAAGAAAAGCATCCGATTTCACCAAGAGAGCCTACATTCTTTCCTTCAAATTTTGCTCCGTGAGCCTGGGCACAGTCTTCAACTACAAATAAGTTATGCTTATCTGCAATTGCCTTAACCTTTCCAAAGTCAAAGGGCTGTCCGTAGAGGTGCACACCGATTATAGCTTTTGTTTTATCTGTAATCTTTTCTTCGATTTTTTCAGGGTCTATTTCCCAAGTGTCTTTATCGCAATCAACAAATACAGGGGTGGCTCCCGAATAAGTTACGCCCCAGGCTGTGGCAATGTATGTGTTTGCAGGGACGATTACTTCATCTCCCTTTCCGATTCCCAAAGCCACCATGGCAACATGCAAAGCGCTTGTTCCGTTGTTTACACCTGTTGCAAAAGGCACGCCCACAAACTTGGCAAACTCTTCGTCAAACTTGTCAGCATACTTACCGCCTGAAAAAGCTGTTTCTTCACAAACTGCTTCAATAGCCTTCATGTATTCGTCTTTATGCTTTTTAAAGTCTCTTGTTAAATCAATTCTTTTTAACATTCAATTTATCCTCTTGTTTGAAAGTCTTATGAAGTCTATTTATATTTACAAGATAATTCTTTATTGTCTTCCAGATTTTTACGGTTGTATTGTAATCTTCCGTCCATTCAACGGGCATGTCATAAATCTTCATGCCGGCTCTTTCCGATCTAAGTAAAAACTCGATTGTGTAGAACCATCCCTTTTCAGGTCCGCATTCTTTTACAAGTTTTTCGGCAGTCTCTTTTCTTGTGAAGGTAAAGCCACAAACCGCATCGCTTGATTTCATCTTTAAAACAGTTTTAAGAAGGATCACAAGTCCCATGGAAGTAATTTTCCTATACCACTTTCTTCCCTTGGTATCAGAATCTTTACTGAATCTCGAACCGTTTACGTACTCAAGCTCAGGATCCTTTTCAAAGGCTTCAAGCATCTTGTTTAAGTATGAAATATCTGTGGACAAATCGATATCCATATATCCCACGATATCGTACTTATTTCGCTCAATTCCTGTTTTATAAGCGATTCCGACTCCACGCTCTTCAATTCGAACGTACTCCACTTCCTTATATTTTGCTTCAAGTTTCTTTGCTATTTCAGGAGTGTCATCATCGGAGCCGTTGTCTATGATTGTCATTTTGTAAGGAATCTTTAAGTTTTCTTCGCAATATGCGTGAGCCTTTTCGATTCCGTTTTCAAGCCTTAAATGTTCGTTTAAGACCGGAAACAAAAGATTTATTCCGTTTATCATTATTATTTGTTTCCTTTTGAAGTAATTTTCTCTATATCGGATACTACGTATCTTTTCTGCTTAAAAATAAGGTTAATTATTGAACTTAAATATTTTAACACCACTGTCAAAAGTAAGAACAAGCCAAAGAATCCAACCGACAGAAATCCCATAATGGAAAGCCAGCCGTCTGCTGTGTTGTGATGTAAAAATACATCGGAAAGAATGTATACTGCTATTGCCACTGTTGAAAGAAGGAAAATTCCGCAAAGGAATTTAGATAGCTTTTCCAGAGCATCTGTAAAGTAAATAAATGAGTCAAAGGCAAGGGAGAATCTTTCCGAAGTCTTTCTGCTCTTTTTCATGCTTTCGGTTGTTTTATACTCTACGCGACAGGTTTTAAGTCCGCAGTTTGCATATACCGCTTTTCTGTAGGGGATGTATGTTCCCATGGATTTAACGCGGTTAATGGCTCTTCTTGAAATTATTCTTAATGTTTCAGAGCCCACTCTTCCGGCCTTTTCTCTTAAAGAAGAATTGTAGATTCTATAAAAAATCCTTGAGCTTAAAGGTTTCTTTGAGTCAGATACAGCAGATACCACATCGTATCCTTCCAAAAGCTTTTCATAAATTGTGCTAAGCACATCTGCCTCATAATCTACGGCGCATGTGTCAAATTCAAACACGAAGTCTCCGATTGCAATATCTCTTCCTGCATTCATGGATGCTTCAAGGCCCTGATAATAGCTCATATGAACTATATTCACCATTCCCTCGAGGTTATACTTTTTAACTGCAGAAGATACATTAAATAAAGTGTTATCATCGCAGGCATCATCCACGCAAACAAGCTCGTATTGAGTAAACTTTTCTGCAACAGTACTTACTGTTGTCTTAAAAAAGTTTTCAACATCAGCTTCGTTGTTATGAAGATATACAACTAAAGATACAAATTTCTTTTCTTTTTCCATATCTATCCCCTATAAGTATTCATCCAAGTCATAGACCGTGTTTATCTTTCCCGATAACACACTTATGAATGTAGGTTTATTTGAAGCCACTTTAATGGCTGTAGGTCTTGAGTCGTCCACTTCCGAAGATTTTAAAATCGGCTTCATTGAGAAGAGTGATTTTTCATATTCGTAAGCGTATTCTTCTTTTAAATATTTATCTGCCAAGTGAGACATGTAAGGCCATGCGCTCTTTGGCTTATTGGGACACTCGTTACAATTAAAAAGTGAATCACTTGTGCAGGAAGTTCCCTTTTGGCATTCAAATGTAGGTGTGGAATCATAACTTGTCACATGGGGTGTGAACGTTACCGATGTAAGTGAATGGTAAGGAGTAAGGCCAAATGGCATTATTGAAAAGAAGGGGCCGTCCATTACCGTGATTCCGACGTTTTTAAGTATATCAGAAGGCTTACAGAGAATGATTTCACAAAGTTCGTATTTTATCTTAAAACTTTCTGTATCTATTCCCTTTGTCTTATTGATAATCTGGTTAACGCTTGCATATGTGGCATTTAAAATAAAGGGTGTTTCATGTGTTATAAGTTTTCCGTCTTTTTTGAAGCTTACATGAAACTCATCTTCATCTTTATATATTTCTTCGATTTCCGCATCGTATATAAACTCTGCATCTTTCTTATCTTTAAAATAATCTAAAAAGTAATCTCTTAATACAAAGGCATCATATGTATACTCTTTGGTCAAATACGCGCCATCACACATCTTGTCTTTAAAGTATTCTGAAACAGGTACTTCCTTACAATATATTCCGGCAGCATTGCAAAAGTCTATAAACTGGGCTCTGTCAGTCCATGAAAAATCTGCGCTTGTGGCATAAACCTGATCAAAAGAAGTGTGGATGCAAAATGAATAGTCATCCAAAAATCTTTTAAAATATCCCGCCGATTTCATGGCAGTGGTAAGGCTTCTTGGATAATGATATCCCATGTGCACTCTTGCCTGATTAATGTAAGTTGCACGCATAAAAGGCGCTTTGTCTTTTTCAATAACCAGCACCTTTTCGCCTTTTTCTATGCTTTTTTTAGCGGCATACAAGCCATAAAGGCCCGCACCGATGATTATTTTATCGTACTTCATTTATACCTCTGTAGGTGTTCTTGGACTTTTAGTCCAAGGCAATTATACCCTAATTCACTGTGTTTGTCAGTGAAAGAAAACTTTATAAATCTAATAAGGCCTTCTTAAGCTCTATAATTCTGTCTCTTAATACAACAGCTTCTTCAAATGCAAGCTCTGCTGCAGCTTTCTTCATCTTCTTTTCAAGCTTAACAACTTCTTTTTCAATCTGTTCGCGGCTCATGGATTCTGCATCTTTTGCATCCTTCATTTCATCACGAACTTCGGAAGAAGAAATACTTATAACATCTCTTATAGGCTTCTTGATTGTGGTAGGTGTGATTCCGTGCTCTTTATTATACGCTATCTGAATTTCACGCCTTCTGTTTGTTTCATCAATAGCCGTCTTCATGGAATCGGTTATGGTGTCGGCATACATCACAACATGGCCTTCAGAGTTTCTTGCGGCACGACCTACTGTCTGTATCAAAGAAGTGGCGCTTCTTAAGAAGCCTTCTTTGTCAGCGTCAAGTACAGCAACAAGTGCAATTTCGGGAATATCCAAGCCTTCTCTTAAAAGGTTGATTCCAACAAGCACGTCAAAGACATCGAGACGCATGTCTCTTATTATCTCACTTCTTTCCAAAGTATCAATATCAGAATGCAAATACTTAACTCTGATACCTACTTCTGCCAGGTATTCGGTTAAGTCTTCAGCCATTTTCTTTGTAAGTGTTGTAACAAGTACTTTATGGCCTTTTTCGGTTGTTTTTCTTATTTCACCTATAAGGTCGTCAACCTGTCCTTCGACAGGGCGCACATCTATAGGAGGGTCAAGTAAGCCTGTAGGTCTTATTACCTGCTCGGTTCTAAGAAGCTCATGCTCTGCCTCATAATCTCCGGGAGTCGCGGATACAAACATCATTTGGTCGATTCTTGTTTCAAACTCTTCAAAATTTAAAGGTCTGTTATCTAAAGCCGAAGGAAGTCTGAAGCCATAATTTACCAAGGTTGTCTTTCTTGAGCGGTCACCTGCATACATGCCCCTTACCTGAGGAAGAGTGATGTGGGATTCATCTACTATAATTAGGAATTCTCCGTCAAAGTAGTCAAGCAAACATTTCGGAGGTTCCCCTGGCTTACTTCCCGCAAGGTGTCTTGAATAGTTTTCTATTCCAGAGCAAATGCCTGTTTCTCTAAGCATTTCCATATCGAAATTGGTGCGCTCAGCGATTCTTTGAGCCTCAATAAGCTTATCTTCTGCTTTAAACTCTTTTACTCTGGCGTGAAGTTCTTTCTCTATATCATTAAGTGCTCTCTCCATCTCCTGAGGGTCCACAACGTAATGAGAAGCAGGGAACAAAATAACATGCTCAAGGGTCCTTATTACCTTCCCCGTAAGAGCATCAACTTCCGAAATCTTTTCAATTTCATCTCCGAAGAACTCTATTCTAACTATATAATCAGGCCCGTGAAAAGCTGTTGAAGGAGCTACTTCAAGCACGTCACCTTTAACTCTAAAATTACTTCTTGTAAGCTCTGCATCATTTCTTGTGTACTGAATGGCGATAAGGCTTCTTATTACCTCATCTCTGTCAATTTCCTGACCTCGCCTTAATGACACACTCATGGCCTTAAATTCTTTGGGCGAACCCAAGCCGTAAATACAAGAAACGGAAGCCACCACAATTACGTCTTTTCTTTCTGTCAAAGATGCGGTGGCTGAAAGCCTTAATCTATCGATTTCATCATTAATTGCAGAGTCTTTTTCTATATAGGTATCAGTGGACGGAATGTAAGCTTCAGGCTGATAGTAATCATAATAGGATACAAAATACTCAACCGCATTCTCAGGGAAGAACTCCTTCATTTCGGAATATAATTGCCCTGCCAAAGTTTTATTGTGGCTAATTATAAGAGTCGGTTTATTTAAAGCTGCTATTACGTTTGCCATGGTAAAGGTCTTGCCGGATCCTGTAACGCCAAGTAAGGTTTCAAATTGGTTACCCTCTTTGAAACCTTTCACAAGTTCCTCTATGGCCTTAGGCTGGTCACCCGTAGGCTTATACTCGGAATGCAGTTTAAAATCCATCTGATTAAATCCTTTAATAATTGCTACGTTGTTTAGAGTGTATCATCTTAATGAAAGTATTTCAATATTTTTACGAACAAATGTTTGCAGTTTGACAAATATATTTTCTTAAGCCTAGACTAACCATAG
>JAEEXG010000120.1 GCA_016291405.1 Lachnospiraceae bacterium | reverse complement strand
ATTCCGGGAAGGACGGCTGTGTAGCTTCTGACATTTTCTTCGTAAAAAGAACCTAAGTCCGAAGAAGCGATTACGTCACTGTCAAAGGTGATTCTTACATTTCCCATGGGATGCACAAAAGGCATTCGCTTGTAGCCTACCATCACAACGGGAACTATTGGGTATAAAAGGCTTTCATCCTGTATTTTCCTAATTACCGTTGTATTATCTGAATCAACTGAAAGAAGGTCATTACCTATAAGCTCTTTATAAGTCGCTTCCGAAATCAGGTCAGCTTCTTTCCTCTTAAGTCCGTTTTCGGCGTACTTAATTTCAAATGTTATTCGGCTTAAATCATTGTTGTAAGCCCTTATCCTGTATTTATGCCTTATATCAACGCCATCGATGGTTTCTCGCAAAAACTTATTGTTGATGGTATCAAAGTAAATGCTTTTTATGTTGTAGTATCCATCATCACCTGCGTGGGAATCGGGCATACAAATCATGGAAATTTGTCGCTTTATTATTTCGGCATCAAAATCTGTGATAAGAAACTTTTCTTCATGCCGAAACATAGGATATTCTCTATCACTCATTGGCATTTCCCTGCCTTAATTTTATGTCTTCCAAAACGGCCTCAAGCTCCTGCACGTTAATGTCACTTGCCTCTACGGATGCGCCGTCAAGAGCGTTTTGCACCACGATGCTTACATCAAGCCATTTTGAAATAACTTCCGTGTCTTTATAAATAATCGTATCTGCCGTAACAGGCTCTCCGGTTTCTTTGTCAAACCATCCTCTAAAGAGGCTTGTCCAAGAGGGACATGTCGGTACATCTCCTACAGATGTGCCGCCTTTAACTTCTTTTGAGTAGTGAAGAAGGCCCTCCATATCATAAAAGTTTACACTAAAGTATGGGTCATCTTCAAGCACTCGATCTTTTATAATCTGAAGCCTGGAATCAATGTAATTATCGGTGGCTTCAAGCACAAAGTGATCGTTAACGGTTTCTTTGCCCCATCTTAAATCATTCATGATTCGAGACTTATTGATTAGCGCACTTCCTTTTCTTAAAAGGGGAAGAACCTCTGAAATAGCGGCGTCACGATATGTATTAAATACATCTTTTAAAGAAGCCGTAACTTCCGGATGCTTAAACATGTCGCCTGACTGATAAAATGACTTTGCTGCTTCAATGCTTGTGTTTTCTGCATATAGGCAATCAAGGGCCGACATATCGTAATTCCATATAGGGCCGGCATAAAGCTTTGTGTCAACGCTATCAGAGTCTTTATAAAACAAAACTTTTGTTAGCTTCCTATCTGAGTTTGCAAATAGTAAATCTATAAAGCACTGCTTTGTATAAGAGTCAATGTCTAAATAATCTCCGATACTCCAACCGGTATCGGGGTTTATGCCGTCGGGGGACATGATAGCGTCTTCAAGCTCGTTAAAGGAGCTTTGAATATATTTAACCTGTCTTAATGTTGCATACTTAGGAGTTAAAATCTTTCCGACAGTACCTCTCTTTGTTTTAAACCAGGCATCTGTGAGGGTTAAATCGTCTTCTGATGTGATTTCAACAACAAATCCGCCTGTGATGTCTTCGGGCGCATCTAAATTTGTGACGCCGTAAGCGGATTTATCGTCACTTAACTCAAAAAGAATGTCCTTTAAATCGGTGCCTTTGTTTTCTTTAACCTTTAAAGGATCGCTATCCTTAAGTGCCAATGCACCGCTATCTAACTGAGGCTTGTTGCAAAGGTAGTAGTTTCCAAGGTATTCGCCGTTAAAGTACAAATCGACGTACTCACCCTTGGGACTGTTGATTCCCATGTGCTCACGTACAAAGTCATAAACCATTTGATTCTTAAGAAGCGTATCATCATGAGGATTAGCCAAAAGAACCCACTCTAAAGAGTTAACGTTTGTGGCAAGTTCCTTTGTGACCTTTAACTTTATTTCGTAGGATTTCTTTTCGGTATTGGGAAAATCATTTGCGTATGCTTTGATATATTCTAATTCTTCGTTTTCGATGGGCTTTAAGTTTTCTTTGCAAAAAGAATAAAATGCGTCAAACTCATCGCCGTTTGTGGTGCCGATTTTCTCTACGGAAAACTCGCTTTGCAAAAACAATGCATCTAAGTTTTCTGATTTATATACATTTAAGGTTTCAAGGGGCTCGCCATCAGCCGTAAGAGAAAGAGTTAAATCGTTATCTACGGGAATAAAATCAGAGGATGCATATTCCTTACCGTTTAGGGATAAGCCAAGGCTTTCATCGATATTTTCAAATTGGAAAGAGTCGACATTTGCGGGAAGAAAAAGGTATTTTTCCCCC
>JAEEXG010000067.1 GCA_016291405.1 Lachnospiraceae bacterium | reverse complement strand
TGCGCGCCTTTATTTCATAGCCTGACAAGTCTTCATGGCTTAAAAGCCCAAGTATTACGTAATCTATTTTTCTGTCGTTTGCCATAGTAGTCTCCTTGGCGATGTATCAAATTGATATATATGATAGCATAAGATTGAGCTGTTGGGAAGAGAATGTTCACAGAAATGATTGAAGGGGATGGGATTATAAACCATCCTCTATTTATTGGGTAGGCACTATGTTATTAATCGCTTACGCAGAAAATTCTTGGTGTTCGGGTTGACGCACAATCATTTGATTGGTATACTATCAATTGATAGTGGGGAGCGTGCTGATGGAAAAATATGAAGTAATCAGAAGTGTACATATGGATTGTCCGTTATGTGATAAAGTTCATGAGCTCGAAGAAAGAAAGCGCATTTCGGTTGTTGATATAAAGGGTGAGGAAATTCACTATGAAGAGCGCTATTTCTTCTGTTCCAATGCTGATGAAGAGGAAAACGAGTTCATGACCGGCGAGATGATGAATGAAAACTTGCTCAATGCGAGAAATGCTTATCGTGAAAAACACGGCTTGCTCACTTCAGATGATATTGTTTCAATCAGAGAAAGTTATGGCCTTTCGCAGGTTGATTTGGCTCGCCTTTTGGGATGGGGAGAAGCCACAATCTCTCGCTATGAGAGCAAGGCTATCCAGGATGAAGCGTATGACACAATGCTTAGAATGATTAAAGACAATCCCCTTCAGGCGATGGAGTTTCTCAAGAAAAACAGTGATAAGTTCAATGGCTTAAAGAGAGCGGAGATTCGTTCGAAAATTCTTGAGAAGCTAGATTCTTATGGAAAAGAGTATTTAACAAGGCAGGCTTTGGAAGGCGAATATGTTTACTACGATGAGCCGTCTGATTCAAATGGATTTACATTGCTTAATATAGACAAATTGGAAGCGGCTATTTCTTATATCGCCGAGAAGGTGGACGCGCTATACAAGGTAAAACTCATGAAGATGCTTTGGTATACGGATGCCCTTTCTTACAAGCGAACCGGCGCTGCTATGACAGGAATGGTGTACAGGCATCAGCCGATGGGGGCCCTTCCTGTAGGGCATTATAGCCTTATGAATCTTGAAAATCTAAATGTGCAGATTGAAGAGAGCTTTACCAATGATTCTATGGTGCACATCTATCCGTCTAAAGATATTAGTTATGATGTTCTGACTGTTGAGTACAAAAAGACGCTTGATGATGTAATTGAGAAATTTGGAAATTATAAGACGAAAGATATCGTTGAATACATGCACAAAGAGAAAGCATATATCTACACAAAGCAGGGAGAGATTATTCCTTTTTCCCTGGCGAAAGAGATAGCTGATTTCTAATTGGGACCGCGTTGGGCATAGAGAGGATGTTGAGAACTGGATTATGATGAATTATAGGGGATACACTGGAAAAGCGGAATATGACGATAAAAACAACGTTTATACGGGAAGTGTAATTAACGTAAAGACTGTTATCGCATTTCACGGAAGTACTGAGGACGAGGCAGAGGTTCAGTTTAGGAAATCTGTTGATGATTATTTGGAGTGGTGCAAAGAGGAAGGATTTGAGCCTGAAAGACCATGCGTGGAATAGGAAGGTGCATTGATATGAGTTCAAAAAAACTTGCAGTAATATTCCCGGGAATGGGATACACGAAGGATAAGCCGCTTTTATATTATGCGGGGAAGCTCTCAGCATCAAAGGGCTATGAAGTGCTTCCCATTGAATATAATAGGTTCTTTGAAGGGATAAAATATACAGACGAAGAGAAGCAAAAAGCGTCCGAAATGTCCTATGACATGGTGACTGAGGCTCTTTCAAAAGTTGATTTTAAAGAATACGCAGATGTTGTGTTTATAGGTAAAAGCCTTGGCACGATATATGCTGCGCGTTATGCTTCTGAACATAAATTAAAAGTGCGTCACATTTGGTACACGCCTTTAATGTACACATACACCTTTGGCGAGAAAGATGCAGTCGCGTTTCTTGGTACAAGCGATCCGCTATCGAAGGTTGATGAGATGAAGAAGGTTGCTGATGAAAATGGAATTTTGCTTTACACATATGAGGGCGGAAATCATTCGATTGAAACGGAGAATGTGCTTACGAATATAGAGATTATCAGTGCTGTAATGAAAGAAACGGAGAAATGTATTCCATAATTTAAACTTTTGTGCTAATCCGAGCTATAGTATTATCACGAAAGTTGGTGACTGGCACGAATACAATCGAGAAGGCACTTGTCTAAGTTGCTTGTTGTTTTGTCACGATAATTATGTAACAATCGTGACAAATGGAAAGAGAAGCCACTAAAGTAGGCTTCTTTTTTTATAAGCCAAACCCTACCAAAAAAAGGTTAATTATTTTATTGACAAATTGGAGCACAACTGCTAGTATGAAGACAAAGGAAAGGAGCGGGGCAATATGTATACTAAGTTCGGAGAATACGTAAGAATTCTTAGGGTAAAAAACCACGAAGTAATGGGGGATATGGCGAAATTACTCGGAACCACAACACCTTTTCTATCGGCCGTCGAAAACGGAAGAAAGAATGTTCCTAAAGAATGGGCGGAGATTATTTCAAATCATTACAATCTGTCTACGGCGGATAGAAATGAACTTGAAAATGCCATTGAAGAATCAAGAATTCAAACAAAGATTGATATGAAGGATTCTTCTCAGATGCAAAGAAAGGTGGCTGTTCAGTTTGCTCGTTCTTTCGAGGATATCGATGATGAAACTGCGCAGAAGATTTTAGCTCTACTTAGAAATAAAAAGAAGGGAAGGGACTAGAAATGGATTACATTACTCGCCCTGTAAGCAGGGCAAAATTGAGAGAGTATGCTCCTCTTTTTAGAGAGCTTTTTGATGTTCCCGGCACAGGAGCGTTTCCTGTGTTGGAGGCTCTTGAAAAGTTACATGATGTTTTTGAGGGGAGTACTTACGAAGTTTTGGAAGATGATGCTCTTCCGCCTAAGGAGATGGCTCGGTGCGTCGTGAACGAGGGTCGAGGTTTTACTGTGTTGATTAAGAAATCTGTTTATGACGGAGCTATGGATAAGGTCGGCGCGTGTTGCGGCTTCATTCTGCATGAAATGGTGCATATCTTCATGTATATGATTGGGTATACTCCAATTTTGCAGAGAAATTTTGAGGTTTGTCCTCCTTACTATAGCGTGGAGTGGCAGGTCAAAGCTCTTACCGGAGAAATTGCTATGCCCTATGAAGAAACAAAGGGAATGTCTATTCCTGAAATAATGGAGAGGTATATTGTTTCAAAAGGCTTTGCGGAATCGAGAAAAAAGTATTAAAGGAGTGTGGTGCTTATGATTGACAATAAAGAATCATGACATATGTATGTTGGCGCATACATGCCGTGATTATGTAAAAGGGAAAATACTAACATATAATGATGTGCTAAACATATCAAGCTTCTTGTGTGTCGCATGTCATTTCGAATCTAAAAAGGAGGAAGAGTATGCAGATACACAATTTGCAAGATATTTTCCGTGAGATAGATGAACTTTATCTATATCTAAGAAAGAATAATATCAGTTTCGATTCAAATGGGCTTCCCGTTCTAAAAAAAGAAATGTTTCTTTCCGAATGGCCCGATTTAGTTATTCCATTTTCGCAAAGAAAAAACAGAGTGGTGGTTGATAAAAAGAAAACAGTACTTTGTTTCTTTGACAGCGATTCTAAGTTATATCCAAGGCTCACAAAGGTTTTTGAAGAAATAGAAGAGTATAGGCAGTATATGGGTGTTGTTGAATTAGACGTTACTTTGACTGCTGATATGGATGAAGAATGGCAGAAGGCGATAGCACTTCTTAACAGACTCTTTTTAGCTGTTTTGGCGGTGAATGGAATTAAGGTAATCGCAAATACGAGAGCACAAGGATTAATTGCTTATAATGAGACACCTAGCATTCCGCAGGGTGTGATGATAGCATCAGGGTTCTTGGGCTGTGACAAGATTAACAATTACTTTGATTTTTCTTATTTGGAAAAAGTAATGTCCCTTTTGCCTGGCAAGTTAATAATATACGGCAAGCATGATTCTAAGGTTGAAGAACAGCTTGATACCATGGGGATCTCTTTTAGAGTATATAAAGACTTTCACAGACTCAGCAAGGAGGTTTATCATGGCAGACAGTAAAACAAATTATTCTAAAGCTGCAAAATCATATTCAAGAAACACCGGACATACTTCGATGACAGATGCTTTTCGCTTTTTCAAAAGCAAATCTCGCGAAGCAAAGTATGATGCTAATTGGAAGAAGAATAGTGTCAACCTAAATACTGTTGTAACTAAATTTGCCCCAGGAACGCAGGGGAAGGCGAAAGGCGTTAAATACGTATTTGAGAACGCTAATTATAGCGTAAAGGTTGATATGGCATCAGGCTATCTTCGCATTTTTGATAAAAAGGTAGGAAAGTACATTAAAATGAACGGGAAACCGGGAACAAATGAAGAAACTCATTTTAAGGTTTTGAAGAGGAGGGATATGTAAATGGAATTATATTTGGCAAAGACCTTGGAAAACATGAAACTATATGGCCCTACATATGATTTAACCATGGAATCTGAGGACAGAGTTGAGTCTTTCAAATTTGGGTCAGGAGAAAGCGAATGGTTAATTAATAATCTCGTTGATATGATTAACGCTGAGTGCAACACCTTGTTAGACGACGGAGATTATGATTTTATAGACGCTCATGGGTGCGAAATCTTATTAAAATGTTTGGGTAAGTTTAATTTAGCTAATTCATCTAAAGAAGTTGAAGAGCTAATAAAAAAAATGAAAGAATTTGCAACCAGGGCTGTTGAATTAAATACCGGAATAGCAATCGATTTGTAGGAGGTATTATGAAAAGTACATATAAACTATTTGGTGCCTTCTGGGATGGAAAGCCCATTCCGAATAGCCCGCCGAACGTTGAAAGCATAGGCTTGGCGCATGAGAGTGCGATTCCGATAACGGCTATCTTAAGAATGGATGACGAATCAAAAATAGAGGAAATCCGACAATCAGTTGTTGAAATAGAAATTGATTATTTCCCCAATTGTTCTTCTGCCTTAATAGAGGATTTCTTCCTAAGAAGGTTGCTTCAGATAACAGAATTCTTTGACGCACGTATTGTGTGTAAAGAAACAAACGTAAGGATAAATGTATCAAGATTGATAAAAAAACTATATAAAAAGAAAAACATCGCATAGATTGTTGGCGCAATCAAGCAATGTTTTTCATGTGATATGTTAAACATATCAAGCTTCGACTATTATCATAACACTATTCAATTAAAGAAAACAATAGGTAAATGAAACGAAAAAACATGATAATGTATTTTAAAGGATAAATACGAGTGACTTTAAAAGCACTCGTATTTTTCTTTTAATTCATCTTTTGGCATTGCCTTTCCGAATAGATATCCCTGCAGGCGCTTACAGCCTATGGACTTTAGGAATTCTGCCTGTTCTTCTTCCTCAACGCCTTCGGTTAAAGTCTCCATATTGATGGAGTCTGCAAGGTTTACAATGCTTTGAAGGATGGTCTTTGACTTATCGTTTTCCCCAAAGTGCTTTAAAAACACCATGTCGATTTTCATTACGTCAAAGGAATAGTCCTTTAGCATGTTTAAAGAAGAGTAGCCGCTTCCAAAGTCATCAAGCCAAAGCTGAAAGCCCATGTTTTTAAGTATCTGAATGGTGGCCTTTAGGCTCTTATCGTTAAGGGTCAGGGCGCTTTCCGTCAGCTCCACATGAATTAATTCTGAAGGCACCTCGTACTTAGAAATAAGCTTATCGATCTTTTTCTTCATTTCCGATAGCTCAAAGTCGATTCTTGAAAAGTTAACGGATACGGGCACCACTTTTTTGCCGGCTTTAATGCCTGCTCTTAAGTCTCTTAACACGATTTCAAATATGGCCTTATCAAGGCGGGGGATTAATCTGTATTCTTCCAAAACCGGGATAAAATCCTTGGGGGACAAAAATCCGTAAGTGGGGTCGTTCCAGCGGGCGAGAGCTTCAAGGCCGCAAAGTGACCTGTCATGAGCCCACACTACGGGCTGATAGTGAGCTTCGATGTAGCCTTTTTTAACCGCTTCGTCTAGGTGAGTCACGATATATTGGCGAAGGTGGAAGGCGTCGTCCATTTCCTTATCGTATTCGCAGTAGAAGTGGTCAGCGTGTTTCTTTATGGTGGATGATGCGTATCTTGCATGGTCGCAGGCAATGGCGGGGTCGGTGTCTGCGCTCTTAGGTGCATACGCTCCAACCTTAAAGAAAACCTGTGCTGTGTGAAGTAAGTTTTCGGCGTCCGTTACAAGTCTTTTTGCCCTTGCTTCCACGCCCTTCTTGCTTGTAAGCACCACAAACCTATCGTCTGAAAACCTTGCATAAAGGTCATCCTTAAAGTAGTTTTCCACTTTCCCTGCCAGGTTCTTTATAAACAAAGAACCCGCATCGTATCCGTATTCTTCGTTGTAAGCTTTAAAATTTGCTATATCTAAGAAAAGAAAAATCTTATCTTCATATCCTTCTTCTTTAAGGATTTCGGCGGCTTTCTTTCTAAAGTAATGCATGTTTGCAATGCCCGTAAGGTCATCCATTATCATGGATTTTTCTAAGCTTTCATCGCTCTCAGCCTCCGTAAGCCTTTGGTTATAAACAGCTAGGCCAAGCATCACGGTAGATATCCAGAATGAAAAGAAATTAACCTTTGTGGCGTAAGTCATTTCTACTTCCGGAGCTTTAAGCATCATCACGTAGAAGAGAACAAACACAAAGCTTGAAGCCAATATGGATATGATGGGGCGCCAGTTAATAAGGCCCACCACAAACACAATCATCATTACAAAGCAAAGAATCTGCTCGCCTCTTGTGTAATCTGAGTAAGAAACGTTTATGCCAAAGTAAAGGGCCACACCCGAAAAAATGACCATTATGATGTTTCCGGGAAGGCGCTTTTTAAAGGTGCCTTTAAGGTAAAAGACAGCAAAAAAAAGCATGCATAGCGCCGTCACAAGGAAAATCGTGTACCATGTAAAGTGCGCTGCAAACCATGCTTTGCTTCTGGTGGGGTCGCCTTCTATCCATCTTTTTAGTAAGCTTCCAAGCATCCAAAGCTCCAGGACTATTATCACTACCGACATATAGATGCTTGACTTAAAGTTAGCTGTATCGAAGTATTTATTAACGTATTCACTGCGCTTTTCAAGCCCCAGCCACCGTCTTAATTTTTTCATTAATTATCCCCAATCAAGTCTAGTATTTAGAAGAAATGTCCCCTTCTATTTAATTATATACTACATCTTCTCCCATAAACGTGGTATTAAAAAGCTAAAAATGGTAATATACTGATATGTGTAAGGAGCAAAGCTTATGAACATTAATCAGATTAGATACGTTTTGGAAGTGGCGGCGTCACAATCCATGAGAGAAGCGGCGAGTAAGCTCTTTGTTTCACAGCCGGCCCTTTCCGCAAGCATTAAGGAATTGGAAGAAGAACTTGAAATCGTGATTTTTGAGCGTACCAACAAAGGAATTTCTTTGACCGATGCGGGCAGAGAGTTTATGGAGTATGCAAAGAAAGTAATCGGCCAGTATGAAATATTGGAAGATAGGTATCTTTCAAGGAACGCTGATAAAGAAAGATTCTCGGTTTCCACACAGCATTATAACTTTGCCATAAAGGCTTTTACGGAAGTTATAAAGGGTGCAAATTGTGAAAAGTACGTTTTCTCGATTCACGAGACAAAGACCCGCGATGTGCTTGAAGACGTTAGAAGCTTAAAGAGTGAAGTGGGAATAGTTTCTTTCTCCGGAGCTAATGAGAGCGTGTTAAAGAAGCTCTTTAAAGAATATCAGCTTGAGTTTACGCCCCTTATGAGAAGAGAAACTTACATATACGTTTGGAAAGATCATGAGTTTGCAAACAGAAAAGAGATTTCCATAGAGGAGCTATCGGATTACCCTTGCATTTCTTTTGACCAGTCAAACGATTCAAATTTCTACTTAAACGAAGAAGCCATGGCGGACTACGACTTTAAAAAGATGATAAAGTCAGACGACAGAGCCACCACAATGGAGCTTATGGCCACTCTTGGCGGATACTCCGTGGGATCCGGCATGCTATCCGGCGAAAATGCGGTGCTTTCAGGCCTTGTGTCCATTAAGCTAAAGGAAGAAGATCCCCTTACAATCGGATACATTGTTAGAAAGGGCGCCGACCTTTCAAAGTACGGAAAGGCATATGTTGAAAACTTGCAGAAATTTAAGGAAATATAGGCGATAACTTTTCTTTATCGCAGGCGATACAATCTATCGAATTTTCAAACTTTAGATTTGGGGATATGATAGATGCATAGAAACGAATTGGCAAAGAAAAAGGAGAATGATTATGGCAAAGATATATAAATCAGCAACAGACCTCATCGGTAACACACCTTTATTGGAGGTTTCAAATATTGAAAAAGAGCTTAAGCTTGACGCAAAGGTGGTAGTAAAGATTGAATACTTTAACCCCACAGGAAGCGTAAAGGACCGTGCAGCATTTTATATGATTGATGATGCGGAAAAGAAGGGATTGATAAAGCCTGATTCGGTTATCATCGAGCCTACAAGCGGAAACACAGGTATCGGCCTTGCTTCAATCGCAGCAGCCAAAGGACTTAGAATTATCCTTACAATGCCTGAAACCATGAGCGTTGAAAGAAGAAACATTTTAAAAGCATACGGCGCTGAAATCGTGCTTACGGAAGGTGCGAAGGGCATGAAGGGAGCAATTGCAAAGGCTGAAGAGCTTGCAAAGGAAATCCCCAACAGCTTTATCCCCGCTCAGTTTGATAACCCCGCTAACTCAAAGGCTCACAGAGAGACAACAGGTCCCGAAATTTGGGCAGATACAGACGGAGAAGTTGATATTTTTGTAGCAGGTGTTGGCACAGGCGGAACAGTTACAGGAACAGGCGAATTCTTAAAGTCTAAGAAGCCTTCTGTAAAGGTAGTGGCTGTTGAGCCTGCTTCTTCACCCGTACTTTCTAAGGGAGAAAGCGGAGCCCACAAGATTCAGGGTATCGGCGCAGGTTTTGTGCCCAATGTATTAAACACAGAAGTTTACGATGAAATCATCGCTGTAGAAAATGACGACGCTTTTGCGGCAGCAAAGCTTTTGGCAAAGAAGGAAGGCATCCTTGTAGGCATTTCTTCAGGCGCAGCCCTTCACGCAGCGTTCGAACTTGCAAACAAGCCTGAAAACAAGGGAAAGACAATCGTAGCTCTTCTTCCCGACTCAGGCGACAGATATTATTCAACAGCATTATTTACAGACTAATAGCAAACACCAATACACAAATCTTTAAACAGCCCTTTGTATGTGCCTCCATACAGGGGCTGTTTAAATTTCGCGCATAAATTTAGGTAAATCTCTATTTTTATATCTATAAGTTTACCGATGCATGCATTTCCCTTTATAATGTGCATAAGGAGACTTTAACTATGAATATTAAAATCGACAATTTAAAAAAGAGAATCGGTATGTCCCTTTTTGGCGTTATTATATGCGCCATAAGCGTGGGAATATTTAAAATAGCGGCCCTTGGAGTGGACCCCTTCCAATCCTTTATGGCAGGCCTTGATGCATTGGTGCCCATTAAATTCGGTACTTTGTATGTGATCACAAATGCGGTTCTTTTACTTTTTGCCCTCATATTTGACAGGCACTACATAGGAATCGCAACCTTCATAAATCTATTTTTACTTGGATACATCACACAGTTCACTTTTGAACTTCTTCAAAAGGTGATTGTGAACCCTTCAATTATTGTTAGAATAATCTGCCTTGTAGTAGGTGTTGTGATTATCTGCTTTGGCTCTGCATTCTACATGACAGCAGACCTTGGAGTGTCAACCTATGATGCCATTGCATTAATCATTTGTAACACCTGGAAAAAGGGCAAATTCCAATACGTAAGAATCATAACCGACATCGTGTGCGTGCTTTTGGGCGTAGGTCTCTTCTTACTTGCAGGCGGCTCTATCGGCATGATACCCACAATTGCAGGCGTAGGCACCATCATCACGGCGTTCTTCATGGGACCTTTAATTGAGTTTTTCAATGTAAAAGTCGCAAGGCCGGTGCTAAAGGGAAAGAAAAATGAGTAAGACAATTCAGATAGTAATAGTTGAAGATGACAAAGATTTAAATAGTGGGCTTTGCAAAGCCCTTAAAAGCGAAGGAAGAAACATTGTATCTTGCGATAGCATAAAAGCGGCGAAAGAGCAGATATTCTTATCAACTCCAAGCTTAGTGCTTTTAGATATTAATCTTCCTGACGGAAGCGGACTAGACCTTTTAAAGAAGATAAAAGAAGAAGGCCTTAAAGTGCCTGTGATTATGCTTTCTGCCAATGACACCGACGCAGACGTAGTAATGGGCCTTGATTTAGGTGCTGATGATTATGTCACAAAGCCTTTTTCTTTAAGTGTTTTAAGAGCAAGAGTGAATGCTCAGCTTCGAAAGATAGAAGAAACCACATCAAACGGCGATGTTATTGCGTTTGATAAGTTTTCTTTTGACTTTGATAAAATGTTATTTACTGTTGGCGGAAGTGAAGTGAGCCTTAGTAAGACAGAGCAGCGACTTCTTAAGATGCTTGTTTTAAATAAAGGCATCACCCTTTCAAGGGATGACCTTATAGACAGGCTTTGGACCGACGGGGCAGAGTTTGTTGATGAAAACGCTCTTTCCGTTGCTATAAAAAGGCTAAGAGATAAGCTTGAAGCCAAAGACTACATTAAGACAATCTACGGACTTGGATATCAGTGGGTGAAGAGCGATGAGTGATTGGATGTTATATGTACTGATTCCTTTGTGCGCTCTAATGGTTTTGGTGATAGCGTTTTGCGTTTATAAAACCATTAAGGCAAATAAAACAATTGAAGGCATTGAAGAAATGCTTGATAGCGCCATAAAGGGCGAATTTAGCGAAAAGGAATTTAGCGAAGAAAAGATTTCAAAGCTTGAGTCTAGGTTTTCAGATTTTCTAAATTCTTCTTCTTTGTCAGCTTTAAACGTAAAAAAAGACAGAGATAAAATAAAGACTCTCATTTCAGATATTTCTCACCAAACAAAGACTCCCATCGCAAATTTACTTTTACATAGCGAACTTTTGATGGAATCTGATTTAACGGCTGAGCAGCGGGAAAGCCTAAATGCCATATCATCTGAAGCTGAGAAATTAAGGTTCTTGGTGGATGCGCTGGTTAAATTATCAAGACTTGAAAACGGAATCTTGACCCTAAGCCCCGAAAAAGAAGACGTAGGGCGCCTGATTAAAGAAATCGCCCTGCCAATGCGAAAGAAAGCTGAAGCAAAGGGGCTTTACTTAAATGTGACAGAAGATAGCGCCGAGGCTTCTTTTGACTATAAATGGACCCTTGAAGCTGTTAGTAACATTGTGGATAACGCCATCAAATATACCGAAGCCGGTGGAATAAATATCTCCTTGCAGGCTTCAGAAATGTTTGTATGCATAACCGTTAAAGATACAGGCATCGGAATCTTGGAAGAAGACATTCCAAAAATCTTTGCCCGCTTTGAACGCCTCCAATCCTCCAAAGAGAAAGAAGGCGTCGGTATCGGCCTTTATCTGGCAAGAGAAATCCTTCAAAAAGAAGGAGGCTATATCAAAGTTAAATCCAAGAAGGGTGTAGGTTCTGAATTCTTTATATACATTAAACGATAAATTCTTTCAGTTTTGTTTCAAAGAATGTTTACCGGGGGCGAAGATACATTTTCGTGGGTTAGTTCAACGGAGTGTTGCTTCGTTTTGGGAGTATAAATGTATCTTCGCCCCCCAAATTCAAATCTTTCAAAACTGAAAGAATTTAGCGTGTACTCGGAAAGATTTTGGAAAGATTTAAATGAGATACTAAGTGCGTGGAAAAACCACGCACTTTTTTATTGAAATAGTAGAGGGAGAGAAAATGAGTATTTTAAAAGCAGTAGATTTAAAGAAAGTATACGGACAGGGCGAGAGCGAAGTAAAGGCCTTGGACGGAGTAAACTTGGAAGTTAAAAAAGGAGAGTTTGTTGCGATTGTCGGAACATCCGGAAGCGGCAAGTCTACGCTTCTTCATATGCTTGGAGGCTTGGACCGCCCCACATCCGGAAAGGTGGAAATTGACGGAAAAGACATTTTTTCTTTAAAAGATGATGCACTTACGATTTTTAGAAGAAGGAAGATCGGATTTGTGTTTCAGGCCTATAACTTGGTGCCTGTTTTGAATGTCTATGAAAACATTGTGCTTCCCATGGAGCTTGACGGAGAAAAGATTGATAAAGCCTATGTGGATGAAATAATCGATACTTTGATGCTTACGTCGAAAAAAGAATCACTTCCCAATCAGTTGTCAGGAGGACAGCAGCAAAGAGTGGCAATTGCAAGAGCGCTGGCTTTTAGACCTGCCATTATTTTGGCGGATGAACCTACCGGAAACCTTGATTCTAAGACAGGTCAGGATGTTTTGAGTCTGCTTAAAGTATCTGCCGAAAAGTTTTCTCAGACTATCGTAATGATTACTCACAACGATGAAATTGCTCAGCTTGCGGACAGAATAATAAGAATTGAAGACGGAAAGATTGTTTCGGAAAGAGAGGTTAAATAGGCGCCATGAAGGTTAACAACAAAAAGTGCGTTCGAAAGATCGCAAAACGGTGCCTTTTAGCGAATAAAAGGCGAAACGTCATCACGATGGCGGCGATTGTCTTAACGGCAGTCCTTTTTACCACCCTTTTCACAATCACCCTTTCAATTAATGCTTCTTATGAAACAAGCATTTTT
>JAEEXG010000066.1 GCA_016291405.1 Lachnospiraceae bacterium | reverse complement strand
CATTTTAGCGATAACTTCTTCTTCGCCGGGAGCCGTGTAGTCGTAACCTGCCTCAATATACTCGCCTTTATCTTCAAAAGAAACCATTGTGGCTTCCGAATACTTGCTTAAAGTATCAAAGAAAAATGACTTTCTTTCTAACTTAAAGCCCTTATCGTTATCAGTGTAGGCTCTAAAATATGTAGGAACGGGAGGCATTGTAACAAGTTCCTTGCCACCTTCCTTCCAAGAAACCATACCGCCGTATCCTTTGTATGCCTTTGAAAAGATTACGCTAAAGTCGCCTGCCACTGCGCCGCTATTGTTGGTGCCATCTGCCACGTGCTTAAACTTAGCTTCCTTAGAAACTGCCAAAGCAGGATTTTCTTTTGCCAAAGAAACATGCTCCGAAAAGGCAACCAAGTATCCGGCATCAGCCCACTTATTTGATTTCTTTAAGCGCATCTCGGCCCTGAATACATAGTCTGCGTTGATGTCTTTAGCATCCTTATGATTAACCTCAAAGGTTTCTTTGGCTCCGGGTGCAATGCTTATATTATCAAAGGTCTTAGAATAAATTTCTTTTCCATTCTTTAAGATTGTATAAACAAAGTAGTGGTTACTTAAATCGATGAAAAGGTTTTTGTTTTTAACGCTAAATCCATTCTCTGTTACGTCAAAAGAAACGTTTGCGTAAAGGTTCTTTGCTTCTTTTATTTTCGGAGATTCGGTTCTGTTTGCAAACACAATACCGTCTGTTGAGAAGCAGTATTCCGTCGGTCTGTCCCCAAAGTCGCCACCGTAAACAAGACGCATTTCATCGTCGTGTTCCTGCCAGATTGCCTGGTCGATAAAGTCCCAGATAAAACCGCCCTGATACATATCAAATTCATCTTCAAGGTCTGTATATAACTTCATGCCTCCAAGAGAATTTCCCATAGCATGCATGTATTCACAGGAAATGTATGGCTTTTTAGGGTCGTTTGATAAGTATTCTCTGATTCCCGCAGGCTTAAGATACATTCTTGATTCAACGTCACTTGCGGCTTCAAATTCTCTGTCATTTATTATGCCTTCATAGTGAACGATTCTTGTGTCATCCTTGGCCCTAATAAAATCATGCATGTCAATAAAGTTTTGACCGCCGAAAGACTCATTTCCCAAAGACCAAAGCACAACGCTTGGATGGTTTTTATCTCTTTCAACCATATTGTTGCATCTATCAAGCACTGCGCCTCTCCACTCAGGCTTTGAACCGGGGATGGGATATCCTTCTTTTCTTTGTTCCTCTGTACACCAGGTTCCGTGAGTCTCAAGGTTTGTTTCGTCTATTACGTAAATGCCGTATTCATCACATAATCTGTACCACATTGACTGATTTGGATAATGAGATGTACGTACCGCATTTATGTTGTTTCTTTTAAATGTTTTAATGTCCCAAAGCATTTCTTCTTTGGTGATGGCACGGCCGTTTAAAGCTGAGAATTCATGCCTGTCAACGCCCTTAAATACAATTCGCTTACCGTTTATGAGCATAAGCTTATTTTTAAGTTCAAAAGTTCTGAATCCAACATTTGTAACCGCGATTTCTTTTACATTTGAAGAATCGTCTTTTAAAGCTATCCTTAATTCATAAAGGTTGGGCTCTTCGGCGCTCCACTTCTTTATAACAAGTCCTTCCATGTGAAGCTTTGCTTCTTCGCCGGAAACTTCCATAGAAGATTCAAAAACGCGCTCTTGACTTTCTAAGTCAATTAGGCTTAATACAGCCAAAGAAGGCTTTCCGACAACCTTTGCGCTTACGTCCAAAACGCCCTTTTCATAGGCTTCGTCAAGGCCTGCCTTTGCAAAGATATCGGTAACATGCAAAGAAGGAATCGTGTAAAGATAAACATCTCTAAAGATTCCGAAGAATCTCCACATATCCTGATCTTCAAGCCATGATGCGGAAGTTCTTTTATATACTTCTACAGCAATTCTGTTTTTTCCCGGTTTTACGAAATTTGAAATATCAAATTCCGTGGGGGTGAAGGTATCTTCCCCGTATCCTACGTAGTTACCGTTTACAAATAATCTGAATCCTACTTCTACGCCTTGGAAAGATATAAATACGGGGCGGTTCTTAAACTCTTTTTTAAGCTTAATATCGGTAACATAGCTTCCTACAGGTGCAAAGTCCTTTGAAATGTAGGGAGGGTCAAGCTTCTCTGTTCCATCCCAAGGATACATTGCGTTTGTATAGTGAATGGTGTCATAACCTTGCGTCTCAATGTGACCGGGCACCTTAATATCATCAAATTTTGAAATGTCAAAATCCTCTTTGTAAAAGTCCTTCGGTCTTTCAAAAAGATTAACCGAATACTTAAACTTCCATATTCCGTTTAAGCTTTGCCTAAGGGGCATATCCTCGCCCTTTACAATGTCTTTTTCACTTTCATAGAAAAAGTGATCCGAATGAGCGGGGAGTCTGTTTTCTCCGAAATTTTCGGGGTCTTGAAGAAATAAATGCAGTGCTTCTGTGTTCATACCTTTTCCTCACGTTTCTTTTAGCATTTCTTATAGCATTCCCGTTACAGATTCCTGAAGTGAGTCGTATAGTTTCTTTGCTCTGTCCTCATCAATCTTTAACATTTTGGAAAATTCCTTTGGCGTACAGCCTAAATACCTTTTAAACATTTTGTTAAAATAACTTGTATTGTTAAATCCCATTCTGAAGCTAAGTTCGGAAATGGTATCAATACTTAACGGATCTTTGTATAAAATCTTTGTAGCCTCAAACACCCTTAACCTTATTAAATACTCAACCGGGGAGGTCATCATTATGCGCTTAAAGCATCGGCAGCACTCGTTTCTGCTTACGTGAATCCTGCCCGCGATATCTTCTAACGTTATGGGGTCACTATAGTTTTCCTGCATGTAGGTAATGGCACTTCTTACTCTTAATTCATCTTGGGAAGGCACGTTCTTTCCGTTAAAAGAAGCCTTTTTTGAGTAAATGTAGTCTATCAAAATGGCCCAAAGCATGCAGATATAGCCTTTGGTTAAAATTTCATATCCTCTTCTTTTTGAAGTGTTTGCGGCTATAATATCGTTAATTCTGTCAATGGCGCTTTCATCCCTTAAGTTTGCATCATCCAAGGTTACAAGGGCCGCTCTTTCATCTTCCATTACTTTATAAAAGTAACGGTCAGAGAGTTCGTTTTCTTTGTCCAAATCCTGCACATATTCAGGAGAAAACACAACGCTGAAAAACGCTGTGTCTTCTTTTGCCGACGAAGCAAATTTGTGCGGAGTGTTGCGGGCAATCATGCATGCCTGACCCGCAGTAATTCGCTCAGTCCTGTCTTTAACCGATATTCGAAGTTCACCATTGTTTACGACAATAAGTTCAATGTCGTTTTTTCTGACAGACCATTCGCTTACATTGCAATCTTCTTTCTTTCGCTCAAAGAAGTTTATGGCCACCGGATAATATGGGTTTTCGTACTCCTGTATCAGTTCTTTTTCCATTAATCTTCCTCATAAAAAGCTTTTGCCAAAGCAATCATGTCTTTTACATCTTTAGAGCCCATGGTTTCAACGCTTGAGTGCATAGCAAGCTGGGCAAGGCCAATGTCTGCGGTCTTTACAGAAACCTGAGAGGTTGAAATGTTACCAAGGGTTGAGCCTCCCGCTACGTCTGAGTTGTTTGCATAGCATTGAACAGGAATCTTGATATCTTCCGCAATCTTTCTTACAAATGCAGCTGAATAAGCATCGGTTGCGTAGCGCTGATTTCCGTTAAACTTTATAACAATTCCCTTGTTCATGTAAGGGCGAAGAACCGGGTCTGCCTTTGATGTAAGTGCGGGGTGAACGGAATGCGCATTATCCGCAGAAAGGTTAAAGCTGTTTGATAAAAGCTTTAAGTATTCGGTTCTGTTCAAGGAAAGTGAATCTGTAATTCTAAAAAGTGTATCTTCAAGGAAGGTTGAAGCTGCGCCCTGCTTTGTGCCGCTTCCCACTTCTTCGTTATCAAAGATTGCAAGAACGTTTATATAATCCTTTGCGTTAGCTTCAATAATTCCCTTTAATCCCGAAAATACGCAGGCCTGGTCGTCAAGCCTTGGGGATAAAATAAACTCTTTCTTTGAGCCTACATAGGTTCCCTTCTGACGGGCATAAAGGAATAAATCCTTTCCCAAAATGTCCTTTTTATCGACTTTGGCTTCTTTGGCTATCAAATCTTCAAACTTATCCTTTGAAGAGATATCGCCAAACAAAGGAAGCATGTCGTTTTGAGCGCTGTAGGTTGTGCCCGTGTTTAAATCTGTCTTCATGTGAATCGCAACATTTGGAATCACGCAAAGGTCTTTATCGATGTTAACAAGCTTTTCTTTTAACTCATTTCCTTCTCTTACAACCACTCTTCCCGCAACGGATAATGGTCTATCGTACCAAGAAGCCATTATCATGCCGCCGTATTTTTCGACATTTAAGCGAACGTAGTTGTTTTCAAACACCATCTCCGTATTTTCTTTTATTCTAAAAGAAGGTGAATCGGAATGTGCGCTGAAAATTCTAAAGCCTTTTGCTTTTCCCTTGGGAAGAGAAAAAGCGATTATGCTTGAAGCGTTTCTTTTTACATAATATTTTCCTGGCTTTGAAATCTTCCAGGACTCGGATTCCTTTAATTCTTTATAGCCTTCGCTTTCCAAAGCGTTTTTAATGTTCTCTGTGCAGTGAAATGCGGTGGGGCTTGCATTTATAAAATCAAGTAGTTCTTTCATGTTTTTTCTCCTTTGTATATTCACACCTAATCATAACACTCACGGCTTCTTTTTTCACCTTTTTTTCACTGTTTTTTCACATAATAAAACGGTTTTGGGATTTACTTATCTTTAAAATAATCGTATAATTCAATAGTATGCGTGCCCGCTTTTTACACGCGGTCACAAGGAGAGGAATAATTATGAGCGAAGAATTAAAGAATGAAACAGTTACAGAAGTAGCTGCTGAAGTTAATGAAGCTAACTCTGTAAGCAAAAGTAAACAAAAACGCGAAGCAAGAAAGGCCGAAGTTAAGGCTGAAAAGGTTAAGAAAGGCTTCGACAGAGCTCTTGCATGGGTAATCGGTGTTTTAATTGCCGTTATCGTAGTCGGTGCAATCGGAATGGGCATTTACACACAGGTAAGCAAGACAACGGCTGCCGATAACTACAGCTTAGGTCTTGATGATAACGGATTTATTTCAGGCGCTGACATTTCAAAGGCTAAGGACCTCGGACTTGAAACACTTAAGGTTTCTTTAAGCGACATTGAGTACAGCGATGATGAAATCGATGCAAGAATCGGCTCTCTTTTAAATGCAAAGGCTGATTTTAGCGACGATGCTTCTTTGGAAGTTAAAGACGGTGACACGATTAATCTTGATTATGTAGGTTCTATCGACGGTGTTGAATTTGAAGGCGGAAGCACAGGCGGAAACGGAACAACACTTACAATCGGAAGCCACACATACATCGATAATTTCGAAGAACAGCTCATCGGTTCACATCCCGGTGATTCTGTGAAGGTAGAGGTTTCTTTCCCTGAAGAATACCCCAACAACCCTGATCTTGCAGGAAAGCCCGCAGTATTTGATTGTGTGGTAAATTCTGTTAAGGTTATTCCCGAACTTACAGATGAGTTTGTTAAGGAAAACTATTCCGAATACGGTTCAACTACCGAAGAATTAAGAGAAGCCATCAGAAAAGACGGTCGTGAAGCAAACCTTCAGACATATCTTTCAAAATACATTGACGACAATGCTGAAGCAAGTGTTCCCGGAAAGTATATTAAGGCTTTAAAGTCAGTTACAAAGTATGATGACACTCAGCAGTTTGACTACATGAATCAGATGTCAGCAAACTACTACGGTTCAAAGATGTACGAAACATTTGAAGACTTCACCGGTAAGACCGATGCGGAATACGAAAAGGATCTTTCCGAAAGAGCAAAGAAAATGGCAGCTTCTTCTTTAACATACGAAGCAGTTTATAAGAACAACAATCTTAACTGCGATGAAGAATATGCAAACATTCTTGAAATGATCGGCGGAGAAGAAAACGTAGCACAGTACGGTGTCGGATACTTAAAGCAGATTGCTATCAGAAACACAGTTCTTAATCACTTAAGAGATGTTGTAACAGTAGAATAAAAAATTGGCTTAAAACCCTCTTTACTAATTGTAAAGAGGGTTTTTTATTTGGTTTCTATGTGTTAGTATCAATATATGAAAGAACTTAAAGTAATTGCGCATATACATACAGACATGCCCGAAAAATTCGGAATACCTAGGCAAAGCGGTGTTGTGAAGTCTTTAACCGGGCGCATTGTTTTTGAGCCTGAATTCAGGTCTTACGATGCGGTTAAGGGATTGGATGACTTCAGCCATCTTTGGCTATTATGGGAATTTGAAGGTGTGCCGCAAGATAAATTCAATGCAACTGTTCGCCCACCAAGGCTTGGGGGCAATGAAACAATGGGTGTATTTGCCACAAGGTCACCCTTTAGACCAAATCCAATCGGATTATCAAGTGTAATGCTTGAAGGCATCGAAAAGACAGCTGACGGACCTGTTATTGTGGTTTCCGGGATTGATTTAAGGGACAACACTCCGATATTTGATATAAAGCCATATTTAGCTTACGCAGACTCTCATCCCGATGCCAAGGACGGCTTCGCGAGTGCCCATGTTTATGAACAACTTGAAGTTAGTTTTCCTACAGAGTATAGAGGCATGATTGATTCCGGTGATTTAGAGACTGTTCTTTCTTTGCTAAAGGAAGACCCTCGTCCCCACTATCAAAAGGATCCCGACAGAATCTACGGTATGGCATTTAAAAATTTAAATATAAAGTTTAAGGTTTTTGAAAACATTTTGACAGTTGTAGGAGTAGAAAAATGAAGCCTGAAGAATTACTTAAAACCCTTCACACCATCAATAAGTTAAAAGACACCACCAGGCACTGTTACACTCCGGGAGGAAGGCACGAAAGCGTTGCGGAGCATTCTTGGAGAATCACTGCCATGGCCTACTTTATCAAGGACGAATTTCCTGACCTTGATATGGATAAGGTCATAAAAATGTGCTTAATCCACGATTTGGGAGAAGTCTTTACCGGTGATATTCCTTCTTTTGATAAGACAAAAGAAAACGAAAACACTGAGGAAAAGCTTTTAAATGATTGGGTTAAGAGTTTACCTGAACCTTTCTCAAGCGAGATGGCTTCTTTGTACAAAGAAATGGATGCCCTTGAAACCAAAGAAGCAAGGCTTTATAAGACGCTTGATAAGTTAGAGGCCGTAATATCCCACAACGAGTCGGATTTATCCACATGGATTGAAAAAGAGTACACTCTTAATGTTACCTACGGAGAAGACCTCTGCGCCGATCATCCATACTTAAAAGCTTTCAGGGAAGTTATCAAGAAAGAAACTTTAGATAAAATAGAAAAAGGACGAGCCTAATGCTCGTCCTTTGTGTTTCAATATTCAATTAGTTAAAATCGTTATTTTCGGGTGTTTCTACTGTTTCGATTTTAGCGGGACGTTCGATAACGTCTTCTTTCTTCCAACCTGTCATGATGATGACAGCAATGATTTCGAAGATACCGCCTGCGATACCGATTCCTCTCTTGTCATCTTCTGAAACGCCGTCATGCCAAGCAAAAATCTTGGCGTAGCATGTTCCAAGGAAGATAACTGCGAAAGCTGCTCTTACTGCCCATTCAAGGAAACCGGGAAGATTAACCTTGGGAATGCTAAGCACAAGAGGAAGCACCCATGCCCACTGATAAAGCCAGTTGGGAACTTCAAATGAACCTAAAACTCTGGTGTTTTCACCTTCGTCCTTTGTAACATCAGCCAAAGCATAATACCTAACGTAAGGAATCCAAGCCATCCATGCTTTATCATAGTTCATGGACTGTAATGTTCTGTAGGTAACAAATGAATACCATACGTAGAAGGCTGCGTAGACTGCAAGAACAATAATACCAACGATTAATGCAGCTCCACCAAAAACAAGTGAATAAACTAAATCTGACATATATCTCTCCTCCAAAATATAAAAGTACTTTCTTAGTTTAAAGTATTACTAGCGAATATGCAAGTAAAACGATTTGCTAGTATCCAAGATATTGAAGAAATGCTTCAAGCCCTTCCTTTAAGTCTCTGTAGGTAGCATCAAAAATCCCTGTATACCAAGGGTCTGCGATGTCTCTTGGCCTATCCGAAAAATCCAGTATTCTCTTTATCTTTCCGTCAGGGTCTCCTCCGGTTATTCGCATTGTGTTTCTGATATTTGTATTTTCCGCACAAAGAATATAGTCGTATTTATCGTAGTCGCTTCTTGTAACCTGAACCGCTCTCTTTTTTGAAAAATCGGTATAATCTGTCTTTCCTATGCCTCGCCTTCTAAGTTCTTCCTTTGCAGGCGGATAAACAGGATTTCCCACATCGCCCCAGATTTCTTCCGTTGAAGTGGCAGCGGATGCTATATAAAAGTCGTCCTTTATCCCACGCTTTTCAACCATATCTTTAAACATAAACTCCGCCATTGGAGAACGGCAAATATTGCCGTGGCAGATGAATAAAACTTTTATAGGCATTTCTTACCTCCAAAACCGCATTTCATCTTTTGTGAAATGTATAAATGAAAGTATTCCAATAGGCAGAAAATATACACACCAAACAACAAGCGCAAGCCTTCCACCGATGCCATCGCCACCAGAAGACATCTTTGCAAACATTCCCGTCATCGGCATAAATGTGCAACTAAAGTAGAATACTCCGTGTATCAGCATCAGCGCTCTTAGCCACTTATCCGTCTTGTTCTTCGGCTTCATCGATAGCCCCGTAAAGAATGTAGATAGCGCCATCACACCGTAGCCGAGCAGGTCGTAGTTGAAGATAAGCCCGAACTTGCCGAACACTAACAGATTTGCCGCCTGTTCGTTTAGAAGTTCATTCTTTACCGTAGTCAGCTGTGCAAAGTAGACGAGCATGATAAACGTGGCGTACACCGCTGCAAGGATTAAACCAATATTCGCGGCGACTTTGCGGTCACCTTCACACTCATTTTGAATACCTGCTGTCATCATGATAAACCCTATTGGCAAAATCAGGCAGACAAAGAAGTAGCCCGTAGGAAAATTGATTATCAAAAACAATGCAAACAGAAATACTGTTACAGTTACAACTGATGAGCCTACTTTTGAAATAATCTTGTTCAGATCCATTTAATCTCTCTCCTTAAAACTCGATTTGTCATCATCTATAAAACCGGAATATAAGTCTGCCAGCCACTCATATTGTCCATTCAGTCCATTCTATGTGGTTGTATTTCATTACATCGTTAGCCCTTTTCATACCGATTTTCTCATAAAAACCTACAGCATCTTCATTGGCAATCAGATATATGGCTATATCCTTTTCTCCACCGGCAATTTCATGTGCAGTCTTCATGAGCTTGCTTGCGATACCTTGTCTCTCATAATTCCTGTCCACCCCAAGGTCTGTCACGTACAACCAATAGCAGAAATCTGTAAGCCCAAACAAAGCCCCAACAATTAGACCTTTATCATTACGCGCAATCAGGCTGATGGAAACATTCTTGACAAGTTTCCTGATTCGTTCTTCAAAACGCTCTTTTGGATATTGTGACCCCAAATCCGTCCTCTTTAAAAAATCAACATATTCCTCAGCAGTAATGCGTTCTTCCGCAATATGAATCCGATCTTTTTTCATCATATATCTGTTGCCGTCATCACGAAAAATCTTATAGCCAAGCCTTTCATATAAACGAAATGCTTCAGTATTAGATTTTTCAACATGAAATAGAATGTGCTGTATACCAATTTCTTGTGCATAGGCCTCTGCTTCGTGGATTAAAGCACTTCCGATTCCAATATTGCGATACCTTTCTGTAACAGACAAATCATCAAGATATGCATAATCTGCTTCCGGCTCATGATGAACTTCTATTGACAAAAAAGCCACAACAGATTCATCCTCTGCTACCAGTATCCGTTCTTCGCCATTTGTCCAATAACGATTCAAATAGCCTGATTCGTAGCCCTTCGCATCTTCTGTATGATAAATTGTCTGCAGCATCTCTTTAAACAATTCACGAATTCTCTGTTCATCTTGAGGAATTGCTATTCTAATCCTATACCCCATTTTTACTCCTTCGATAGTAAGTTTTACTGAAATTTATTGTTTATTTCCTTCAATATATTTATCCATTTCATTCACCTTTCTGATTCCAATCCAAGGTTATCTCCACTGTCCCGGCAACACTTTTTTCTCCATATAGGGATAGTCTTTGTCAAACTCTTCTAACCTGCGCATATACTCTCCATCGTGAATATCACAATCCAAGCTCTCAGGTTCATAGAATTTCCCCTTATTTTCCGATAAAGCATTCTCCTGCAATTCATAACCCATGAAAGCATCAAAATTCGATCCGTCAGGCATTGTTATTCCGAATGTATCTGCTGTTTTAAATCCAAACTTAGGATAATATGTCGGCACACCACATATCAGAATACCTTTAAAGTTCTGTTGTCTTGCAAGTTCCATGGATTCAACGAGAAGCTTGCCTCCTATACCTTTATTCTGATATTCAGGATCAACGCATAAAGGTCCGAAGGTCAAAACGGGAAAATCTCCATTCTCCGTCTCCACCCTGCATTTGGTGTACAAAATAACCCCTACTATTGCACCTTCTGCCTCAGCAAGCAGAGATACACTCGGAACATAATCCGGTTCGTCCCAAATTCTATGTACCAAATAGTGCTCATCGCATCCGGGCATATTCAGATTCCAGAATGCCCTCTTTGTCATGCACTCAATATTATAATGATCTTCTATGTTTATTCCTCTTATCGTAATATCCATGATATTTCTCCATATAATCGGCAATCACTCATTAAGTGAAGGCAATACTTTTTGCTCAATAAATTCAACTCTGTCAAAGATTCTCGGCTTAAATGTACCTGTCATTCCAACCGATACATTTTCCTCTTTGTTTACGTAGATAATATTTCCGCTGTCACCAATTGCCGCATATACATCTTTGTCATCGTAAGGTTTATACCATAAGTATCCATAGTTCATGAAGCCAAAGCGCTCACCAAGCTTAATATGCGGTGTCAGCATGTCTTTTATATATTCTTCTGAGATAATTCTTTTCCCATTATATAGGCCACTGCCTAAAACCATCGCCCCTATCACAGCCATGTCTCTTGCCGACATGCATAATCCCCAGCCTGCGGTGACACCGCCCTGTGGGTCAGCGTACCACTCATATTTTCTGGGTTTCTTATTCATAAAGAAATCAAATTGATCCTCTTTAGAACTGTCGCCGTGAGGTATCCGCTTGGGAAGCTCAAGTGGTTCAAACAGATTATTGTTACCGAAATCTATACATTTTTCGCCCGTTGCTCTCTCGATAATCCCCGCAAGAATCTGAATGCCAAGTGTTGCGTACCTGAATTCTCCGGTAATTCCGCTCCGACCACCAAGATAATCAAGGATTGCAAGCGTAAAGTCCGGGGAAGTACATACCTTCTTCCATGGCTCTGACTTACCCTTATACGGGGCTGTCATTGTGAGCATATGCCTTATTGTAACGTCATAGATAGTTTTCTCCCCACGTTTTACGGTGTAATCAGGGAAGAAATCCATAACCTTTTGATCCAGGTTTTTGATATATCCCCTGTCCAAAGCAATCCCTGCCAGTAATGCCATAATACCTTTCGTCACGGAATTGACATTCATCGCATCTAGAGTCTTGAACCCATGCCAACAATCATCAAGTGCCACCTCATTGTCTTTAATGGCATAAATCTGGCATATATTGCTCTCATTTCCGGTGCTCTCGGAAATGTACCTGTGTAGTTGTTCTTTAGTCAAAATAAAAGCCTCCTCTTAGGAAAGATTCGGACGTCCTAAGAAAAGGCTAATCGAATTAAAAATCTTTTTCAAGAAAAATCTTAAAAAATATGTATTCAAAGATATAGCGAATAAAACTGAAATATAATTACTATCATTTCATCTTTCGTGAATCGTAGTTTTTTAGTAGTAAGAAAATGTTCATCGGGCAAGATATGCCGCATTATGTCACGGTCCTGCGCTTTTATCCGAGATAACTTACCATCACCCATTACAAACTCTTGAATAAATCTCGTTTACGATCTCATCCTTGCTCCTATCTTCAGTGATGGTGGTTTCTTTTATCAGATCTAAATAATCCTTTTCTTTCCACCATTCGCGCATCTCATCGGCTCCAAACTCAGCTGCTTTGGATCTGGTCTGATGCCGTCTTACGGTTTCTTCAAAAGGAATGTCAAAATAATACGCATATATGTCGGCGCCATACAGTTCGATCGCTGCTTCAAACAGTTCTCGATACCAATCCGCAATAAATATCCCTTCCAATATGACCACTTCGCAGTTTTCGCTTCCGTACTTAAGCATCTGCTTTATCAGGGGAAGTGCCGGCGGATCTATTCCATCCCTTTCTTTAAGCACTTCTCTTCGTATCATATCCTGCGAAAGGACCATGGTACCTCGTCCGAAAAGTGTCTGCAACTCCTTGGCTACCGTTGTTTTTCCGCTCCCTGAATTCCCGCGAAGCATGATTAATTTATGCATATTCGTACCTCACATACTCCCAGACACATAGAATTCCGTTTCATTCTTTTCATAACTTGCAAAACCGGAATATGTTCCGATTTATCTGTTTAGACGCAAAATCTTGTTAATTAATCTCTTTTCTGGCAATATATATGTACCTTGCCATCCTCTGTGCAAATACATCGTAAGGATCCGTAACGCAATCTGTTTGAAGCATCAGCATATCAAACCAGTCTTTATTGCCCTCTTTTTCAAAATCTCTTTGATGCAGCAACGCAGCTTCTCTTTTCTTTTTGAGCAA
>JAEEXG010000065.1 GCA_016291405.1 Lachnospiraceae bacterium | reverse complement strand
AAGATAGCACGTCTTCTCCCAGACAATCAGGCCTTGTGGCAATTGATAAAACGCATACTTCAGGGTCACTTATGGCATCATAGAACTTATTCTTTAACTCGTCGATGTCTCCGTAAGTGTTTGTGAAAGCCTGAAAATAGGCTATGTATTTAACGCTACCGTCTTTGGGATTTTTAGCCTTAAGGAACTCTTTTCCCAAGCGCAATTGCTCTTTAATAGATAACCTTCTGTCTCCAGCAAAGTCCCCTGAGCCTCCTTTAGAACAAAAGATGCAGCCTCTTGTGTCAAGCTTTCCGTCCCTGTTTGGGCATGTGCATCCTGCGTCCAAAGAAACCTTTAAGACCTTGCAGCCAAACTTTTTCTTTAAATATTGATTCAGTGAATAATAAGGGATTTTTTCCATAGCTAAATGTTATTATTTTAGCTTTAAAACATCAAGAGAAAGCCTAAATAAGGGGATTTTTCAGTTTTTTATTTCAAAAAAATAAAATGTATAAACAATTCATAAATTATTAGCACTCTTTCTTGACGAGTGCTAAATATGGGTTTATAACAAAGATGTCAAGAGGAAAGAAAGAAACCTCGAGGCAATAAAAATTAATCACAACGGTTTGATTCCGCCATTTATATTAAGGAGGTAGTTATTATGTTGATGCCCAGCTTATTTGATGAATTTTTTGATGATTTTTCTAGACCCGTAGTTTCCAAGAATTATTACAATGCTGCAATAATGAAAACCGATGTTAAGGAACTTGATGACGGATTTGATCTTGAGATTGAACTTCCCGGTTATAAAAAGGAAGATCTCTCTATTGAACTTAAGGAAGGTTACTTAACAGTTTCTGCCAATGTGAAGAAAGAAACCAAGGAAGACAAGAAGAGCCACTACTTAAGACGTGAACGTTACATTGGCACTTCCTCAAGAAGCTTCTATGTAGGCGAAGAAGTTACAGAAGAAGATATCAAAGCTAAATTTGAAGACGGTGTGCTTAACATCTTCGTTCCTAAGAAAGAAGCTCAGCCTAAGGTTCCCGAATCTAAGTACATTGCAATTGCATAAAGATTCCCTTTTCTCATTAAAAAGCTCCAAGCGGCAAAAACGCTTGGAGCTTTTTGTTATTCAAGCATAATTTCTTTTAAAGAAATATTCTTTATTTTCTTTTGATACAAAAGCATGGTGCCTTCGTAAAGAAGTATAAATACGGCCAATGTAATAAAAAAGACTTTAAAATCAAAGTTATACTCAGGAACATCTGCTATGTCTTTAAACACTATTTCAACCATGATTTTAAGTAAATAATACTGATATAGCGAGCCTACCGCGAAGCCTATATAAGCCGCCACTCTGTATCCGTCCAAAACCGCTCTCTTACAATCCGACGCACTGTATCCAAACACTCTCATCATGGCAATGTTTTTATTGTTTGAAAACAAAACACTGGAAACAGAAATATAAAAAGTGGTAAATGCAAGCACTATTCCAATCGAAAGAATCATCATCCCCATAAAGTCGCTTGCAAGCTCGTCCATATGGGCAGACATCTGTATCATTGATGAAAAACAATATGCGGAGAAGGCTATAAAGAAAACCAAAGTCTTTTTGCTCTTTAATACAGATGACCTCATTTCACTTACAAAGTCTTTTCTATCCTTTGAATCTCTTTCTTTTTCTTTTACCTTAACTATTCCCTTTAAAAGATTAATACAAGGGCGATTTAGCTTAGAAAGGCTGTATACGCAAGCAAACAAAGCATAAAGAATCGTGGGTACTATTACTAATAAAAGAAACAATTCGGGATGATATCCAATCTTAATATCTTCCCAGTAATGCCCCGCATTTTGAAGCTCGTAAAACTTTCTCATAAGGATAAATGAAAATCCAAATCCCAAAAGGCAACCTATAAACACGCTTAAAGAAAACAATGAAAAACTCTTTGAAATCTTTAAATCCGAATATCCCAAAGCTTTTAAAATTCCGATTTCTTTGGAATGAGAATCGATGTAATGCTTAATGTAGAAAAAAAGCAAAACGATTGTTGCTAGTGCAAGGCACCCTCCGGCCAAAGAACACACTACTTTTGAAGTCATAACCTGGGCTTCATACATGCTTACCGCAAATGGATCCGTGACCGTATCTTTAATTGCTTTTAAATCAATATAGAAGTTTAAAAAAAGATTACAAACCACAACGGCGCAAAATGTCATTATGGATACTCCAAGCATTTTGCTTGTATCTTTTATACTTACAACCATACAATCACCATCCAATCTCGTAAGCGTCTTTTTTATAGGCATTTTCAGAGACGTCTACGATTTTTCCGCTGTTCATCTTTATAATTCTGTCAGCGGTTTGTGCGATATTTTCGTTGTGAGTAACCATAATCATTGTAAAGTTAAGCTTCTCTTTAAGCTTAATAATGTAGTCTAGCACCGCTCTTCCTGTCTTTTCATCCAAAGCTCCTGTTGGCTCATCCAAAAACAAAACCTTGGGCTTTTTTGCCAAAGCTCTTGCGATTGCTACCCTTTGCTGCTCTCCTCCGCTTAATTGAGAAGGAAACTTTTTAGCCTTTTCCTTTAGCCCCACGGCTTCGAGGTAAGAAGAAAAATCTTTTGTGCCCGCCAAATCTGCGCCCATTCTAACGTTCTTTTCAACGTTTAAATGAGGAAGAAGATAATACTGTTGAAAAATATATGCGGTATTATCCTTTCTAAACTTTGTAAGCTCCTTCTCGCTCATTTTTGAAAGCTCATGACCGTCAAAACTAACAGAGCCTGCATCAATTGTTTCAAGACCTGAAATCACGTTTAAAAATGTGGACTTTCCCGATCCCGAAGCTCCCAGTATAACAATGAAATCTCCGTCCTTAATTGAAACGGACACATTGTCCAAGGCCTTAAATCTTCCTTCTTTGTCGCCGTAATACTTGGTTAAATCCTTTACTTCTATCATTTCTATCTCCCCTTCATTTTTTCAATTAGAATTGATTTAAATACCTCTGTAAGCATGTCTCCTATTTCGCCGTCTGAAAAATCACACATTCCGGATGCGATTAATGTGGCTATTCCGTGAGAATAAACCCATAGGTGTTTGTACAAAGAAAGAGCGTCCTCCTTCTTTACCGGATATTCATCCGTGATGGACTTTAAGATTTTTTCGTAGTTATCGTCTATTCCCGGAAGAATATTCGAAATATCATAGGTCTTTTCAACCTTGTTCATAAAAAGAAACTGAAAGAGCTTTGGCTCCTCTTTTGAAAAGCGTATGTATTCTTCACCGACGCCTTTAAAGGCTTTTTCTTTTGATAAGCCTTTGTTTACATACTCTGTGTAAATATCCATAGCCCTTTCTTTAATACCTTCAAGGACTTCACCCATGCTTTCAAACACAGTGAAAATCGGCCTTGCGGAACTGTTTAACATATCGCCTATGGCTCTTGCGGTAACAGCCTCAGGCCCGTCTTTTCTAAGTATTTTAATACCGGCTTCTACAATCTCTTCTTTTGAAAACATTGCTTTTTGAGGCATACGATTCCTTTCTAAAACACGTGTTTTAAAACGTTTGTTTTAGTATAAAACAGGTTACTAAAAAAAGTCAACAAAAAAACTCGCAGATTAACTGCGAGTTTTAAGTCTGAATTATTTAAGCTTCTTCGGCTCTCTTTAAAGCGTCATCGATATGTACGCAGAAGTTTTCTTCGCCAACTTCATTAAATAGTCCGCTCTTCTTCATGGCCTGCAAAGGCTGCTCGTTTACGTGAGAGAAAATCAATCTAACGTTATTCTTCTTACAGTTCTTAGCCAAGGTTGAAAGTGAATTAAGTGCTGTGGCATCGATTGCGTTAACGCTTCTCATTCTTAAAATAAGATTTTCCATCTTATCTTCTACAGTGATACCTAAAATCTTATCTGCTGCGCCAAAGAACATAGGTCCTGAAATTTCGTAAACCATTGTGTCCTTAGGAACCTTTCTTAAGGTGATGGAATCGGGATCGTTTTCATCTTCCACAAGCTTCCAACCCTTTACAAGTGTTTCATCGCTCATTCTCTTTACGAATAAAACGAATGTAATGATCATACCAACTTCGATTGCTACAACAAGGTCAAATACAACAGTTAAAACAAAGGTAGCAACAAGCACGATAATGTCTGACTTAGGAGCTGTCTTACACATATTAACAAAGGTCTTCCATCCGCTCATATTGTAAGCAACCATAATTAAGATAGCTGCAATTGTGGGCATGGGAATAAGGGATGCGTAAGGCATAAGCACCACAAGCACAAGCAAAAGTGTTAATGCATGCACCATTGATGCGATGGGGGTTCTTCCGCCGTTTTTAATATTCGCTGCTGTTCTTGCAATAGCGCCTGTAGCAGGGATTCCTCCGAACAATACAGAAGCAATGTTTCCTGTACCCTGAGCCACAAGTTCCATGTTTGAGTTGTGACGGGAGTTAATCATTGAATCCGATACAACACATGAAAGAAGGGATTCAATAGCTGCCAAAACCGCAATTGTAAATGCATCGGGTAAAAGCTCTTTTATCTGAGAAAAGCTAAAATGAGGAGCGCTAAACTTAGGTAATCCTGTGGGGATTGTGTAAAGGTCTCCGATGGTGTTTACGTTCATGCTAAGTCCTAACACCATGAAGATACTAACGATTACCGCAATAAGTGAAGGCGGAATCTTTGAAAGAAAACCTTTCTTAAACACAAGGGGCCATACGATTAAGATGGCTAAACTTACTACACCAACCAAAAATGCCTGAATGTTAAAAGTATTGATAAAAAGAATGTCATATTTAAGCTTATCCACGGTTTCGATTAAGGGGTGCTCAGAGACAATTGATAATCCGAATAAATCCTTTAACTGACCTATTAAAAGTGTAACCGCGATACCTGCTGTAAAACCGGTTGTGATACTGAATGGAATAAACTTAATTAAGGTACCCAGTCTAAAAAGACCCATAAGAATCAAAATGATACCTGCCATAATGGTGGCAATGATGAGTCCGCCCATTCCTTTGCTCGCCACAATACCTGCAACGATGGTGGCAAATGCTGCGGTAGGACCTGAAACCTGCACTCTGCTTCCTCCAAGGAAAGCAATCACAAAGCCTGCAACGATTGCTGTGTAAATACCTCTTTCGGGGCCAACACCTGAAGCAATTGCAAGGGCAACTGATAAAGGAAGTGCAATTATTGCAACGATGATACCTGCAACAACATCCTTAATGAATTGTTCTTTAGTGTATGTTTTCATTACCGAAAACAACTTAGGTTTTAACTTGTTCATAATAATCTCCATATATTTTTTCAAACTTCATAAGTATATATCCTGGAAAATCCATTATCAACTATTTTATCTCATAGTAAAAAAGATATTGCTGGATAATTCCGGCCTTTCCCTTAAAGGCGTCCACGTTAAACTTCCCGTTATAATACTTATTAAGTAAGTCTTTTACATGTGTATCTATTGGAAAAGCATCCACGTGGTGAAGGGAAAATAAACAAATGCAATCAGCCACCTTAGGCCCTATTCCCTTTCTTTTTAAAAGCTCTTTTCTTGCTTCTTCATAATTAAGAGTCTTTAAGTAAGATAACCACTCAGGGTTTTCTTTTACAAAATCATAGATTTCCTTTAAATACTCGTTTCTGTATCCAAGGCCAAAGTTTTCTTTTAAGAACACGGAAGAATCAACTTCAGAAGGCTTTGGAAATGTATATTCAAAAGTGCTTCCATCGTAAGAAGAAACCTTTTTCCCAAAGCGTTTACTAATTAAATCAATGCTCTTTTTGATTCTTGGGATGTTGTTGTTTTGAGAAATAAGAAAACTAACTATTGTTTCAAATAAATCCTGCTTTAAAATCCTTATTCCGCTTCCCAAAGAAAAAGCCTCGTTTAAATGAGGATCATTTGCGCCTTTAACCATTTTTTCAACTTCGTTATAGTCTGTGTTAAAGTCAAAGTAGTCTTTCCAGGTTTTTTCAAACTCATCTTCAGAGCATAAAAAATCATAAGAATCCTCTTCTTTTTTTATTAAAAGAAGGTTATCCTTATAGACAACGGAATATGCGTTTTCAGCAATTTCTTTTATTCGAAAGCACTGACCGCTACGCATTATTTGATTTAAGTCAAAATGGTCTTTTTTTATTTTCATAATGATAATTTATCACACCAAGTGTACTAAACAAAGATTAAAATAGACGTAAAACACAAGGCTTTAATAGGGGTAATATATGGATTCTAGCCAAAAAATCGCACTTTTAATAACTGATAATCCGGATAAAGAAAGAGTTGAGAAAATAAAAAGCATTCTTGATCCTTTAGTTTTCACGGATGATTTAAATTTAGACAAAAGCACTCCTTACCTTGAACTTTCAACGGAGGGCCTTTCTTTAAAATGCGATGATTTAGAGCTAAAAGGGAACTTTGAATCTTTAAAAAGAAGGCTTACGAAAAATAATCTTCAAAGTGAGCTGCTTGTTAAGGCTGCTAAAATTAAGGGAAAAGAAACCGTTTCGATTTTAGATGCCACGGCAGGCCTTGGGGAAGACTCAATAATTCTTAGCGCCGCAGGCTTTAACGTAACTTTATATGAATACGATGAAATCATTTTTGCTTTGCTTGAAGATAGCGTTTATAGAGCAAAGAACACTTTAGAATATGCTCACATTGCAAACAGAATGACTTTAGTAAACGGCGATAGCATAAAGGCCATGAATTCATTAAGTGAATCAGAAAAGCCCGATGTAATCTTACTTGACCCCATGTTTCCAAAGCGCGAAAAGTCAGCCTTAATAAAGAAAAAGTTTCAGCTTTTACAAAAGCTTGAGAGCCCCTGCGATGTAGAAGAAGCACTCCTACATGCTGCAATGAATCTTAAGCCTAAAAAGATAATAATAAAAAGGCCCTTAAAAGGACCTTTCTTAGCAGGCGTAAAGCCTTCATATTCACTTAAAGGAAAAGCCATAAGAATAGATGTTATCGTGAATGCCTGATTAAACTTCTATTCCAAATTCCGAAGGTAAGAACCTGGGGCAAACGTTTTCTGTTGAAGTGATAACGGATGCTGCAAGCATTGAACCTATTGCGCAGGATTCTTCCAAGGTTTTTCCGTAGGTTAAGCCGATAGTAACTCCCGAAAAGAAAGCATCTCCCGCACCTGTAGTGTCTCTTACTTCCACCTTTCTTGAAGGGCAGATTCCGCATCCCACACCTGCTTCCGCATAGATAGCTCCCGCTTCGCCAAGGGTTACCACCATCTTTGGTATTCCTGCCATAGTGGCCTTTTTATAGATAATATCTTTTAACTCTTCAGGGTCTGTTTCTGAATAATCGTCCATAAAGAGCATTCCCGCTTCCTGTCGATTGCACACAAAGCAACCTGTATCTTTAATAAAATCTCTTCTCTTAGAAGCTATGCTCATGTTTGAAACTGCGGCATAAACTTTCTTTCCATGCTTATCAGCCAAAGAAAACACTTTCTTTACGATTTCTTTGTCCATATCGATTTCAAGAGCAATGCTGTCAGACTGCTCCATTATCTCATCGCCCTTTTCTTCTAAGATTTTAAGAATGGGGCTTAAATCGGGGCGCTTTGAAATAGAAGCAACCACGTCTCCCGAATTGTCAAAGATAGCAAGCCAGGTGCCCATGCCGTCTTTTGTTTTTAATATATAATCTGTGTTAACCTTGTGACGCCTAAGCTGCTTTATAACTTCTTCGCCTTCCGCATTATCATCAACAAGGCTTACAAAAGTGGGCCTAAGCTCAACATTTGCTATGTTTTCGGCAATGTTTCTTGATACACCGCCGTAAACCGTTTCTACCACACCCACGTTTCTTCCTGCGGGTATGAATGTGTCTTTGGGATAGCCTTTAATATCCACAAAGACTGCGCCAAATACAGTAATTCCCATTATCTAACCTCTAAAATTTATCCGTTTATATCATCAAGTTCAAAATCTTCGGATGCCAAAACCGAAAGATCCGCTTCTACTGAATTTGAAAGACGCCTTGACTGATTTAAGATAGCATCTTCTATCTTGTTTCTTACAAGTCGGCCGTTTCCGGCGTCTTTGCTTCTAACTGCCTGAACTGCGTTAAAGTAAATTAAAAGTGAAGTCTTAGCGCCTTCATCGATTGTGTATCCCTTACTCTTTGCGGTAATTACGGCAATATCCAAAAGTTCCGATCCCGTGTAGTCGGGGAAATTGATTACATTAGGAAATCTTGACTTTAAACCTGAGTTTGAAGTTAAGAATTCTTCCATTTCATTTGAATAGCCCGCAAGAATAACAATAAGGTTATCTCTGTTATCTTCTATTCCCTTAACCAAAGTATCGATTGCTTCCAAACCAAAGGAATCGTCTTTTCCTCTGTACAAAGAATATGCTTCGTCTATAAATAAAACGCCGCCGATTGCCATGTTAATAACCTGGTTTGTTAAAGGAGCTGTGTGGCCCACATACTTACCCACCAAATCGGCACGGGACACTTCAACAAGCTGACCGCCTGATAATACGCCGATTGCCTTTAAGTATCTGCTTATTAAGCGGGCAATGGTTGTCTTACCTGTACCGGGGTTACCTGTAAATATCATGTGCTTGCTTACTTCCGAAGCCTTTAAGCCTGCTTCTTTACGTCTCTTTTGAACACTGTAGTATTCTTCAAGGCTAAGTATATATTCCTTAATTTCCTTAAGGCCAACAATGTTATCAAGCTCTGCCTTAACCTTATCAAGTTCGCCAAGATACTGAGTGGGAAGGGCGTCAAAGAGTTTCTTCTTATCTTCATCCCCTATCTTTGCAACTATATTATCATCCTCAAGGCTTAACGAGATATTGGTGTTTGCGGGGTAATCTCCCTCAAGCTTAATCTGCGCCAAAGCCTTTAAGCAGTTATCGTAAAAAGAAAGAATTCCCTCTAAGCCTCTGTTCTTTCCGGCAAGAGTGACGCTATAATTAATAATTTCGGGAGCATCTGTAAGCTTAAACTTAAACTTCTTTTCAGAAACCTCTTTTAACTCTTCCATTTCTTTTTCGGAAATTTTCTTTAAGGCTTCATCATTTAAGTTTTCGGTTTCTACTATGTCTCCAAGGGCATTTATAAATAAAGCTCCGAATTTATCAGCAAGCTTTTCAAGGGGCTTTTCGCTTATAATTACAAGGTATTTATCCTTTGCAAAAAGGGCTCCCACTGTTTCTCCCGATAAAGCATTTGGAACATTTACAAGCTGTCCGTTTTGATTTACGTATCTTTCGTTTAAGGCTACCTTTCCTGTTGTAACAAGGTCAAAAAGACGGGCTGCCATTGAAGAATGGCATGCTTCAAAGTTTTCAAAAAGAATGACTTCTGATTTTGAATTAAGGGCTGAATACAAATCCTGTAAGAAAAGCTTTTCCTGGTCTGCCGACTGATAAAGCGATAAGTCCACTTCACTTATAATGTCGCTTTTTAAAATTCTCTTTTCTCTTAAGGCGTTTACCAGAGTCCTTAAAGATAAATGCTTACCAGTATTGTCCCTACCCGTAATATAAATAGTATTTTTAGCCATTGAACCTTCAGGGGGCAAAATAAAGGGGCGCTTAAAAGAAATAATAAGCTTCTTTAAAAACTCATCCTGGCCGAATACGGTTTCTTTTACCTTTTCGAAAACTTTCGAAAACTCTGCCAGAGCATCATCGGTCGATAGCACTTCGCAGGTGTTTTCCTTAACTATCTTTTGATTGTCTTCTTTATAATCACTTAATTCCTTTGAAAAAGCATTAATTTCTTCTTCCAAAGAAACAGCATCGATATTTATGGAAGGGGCCATGCTTCTTCCGGTCACGGCTTCCAGGTTTTCAAAGAGTGTGCCGCCGTAGCGCTTCTTTCTTGCGGTGGCGCGATTTATCTCTTCTTCCGTGTAGTTGTTTCTTTTTCCCATTATGGAATTTAATGCGTCATCGATAGGATCTTTCATCACATATTCTCCGTTTAACGTCTTTAATTTTTCATCTTATTCTAATATAATCTAAAATAGCTCATATGTGAAACATAAAATCACTAAAATCTTTATAAAAAAGGGGTCTTATATGAAAGTCGTTCTTAAAAATCTCACTAAGAAATTTCCCTCAAGAGACAAAAAATCTAAGGCAGAAGTTACCGCTGTCGACAATTTCGATTTTGAAATTCCAAGCGGAATGTTAATAGGGCTTTTAGGGCCTTCGGGCTGCGGAAAAAGCACCACATTAAATATGATAAGCGGCTTAGAGGCGCCAACCTCCGGACGCATTTTCTTTGGAGATGAGGACGTAACGGACGTAGCTCCCGAAAACAGAGGCATAGGCCTTGTGTTTCAAAACTATGCGTTGTATCCCCATTTGACGGTGCATGATAACATCATCTTCCCTCTTCAAAACTTAAGGGGTAAGGATAAGTTATCAAAAGAAGAAATGGATAAGCGCGCCTTAGAAGTGGCTAAGCTTGTGCAGATTGAAGACTACATGGAAAGAAAACCTTCCGAATTATCGGGCGGTCAACAGCAGCGTGTAGCAATTGCAAGAGCTTTGATTAAGACTCCCTTAGTGCTTTTACTTGACGAGCCTTTGTCAAACCTTGATGCGAGACTCAGACTTCAAACAAGAGAAGAAATTAAACGAATTCAGCAAAAGACCGGTGTTACCACAATCTTTGTTACTCACGATCAGGAAGAAGCCATGAGCATTTCTGACCTTATCGTGGTTATGAAGGACGGAAAATTACAGCAAATCGGAAAGCCTCAGTCGGTTTATGATGAGCCTGCAAATTTCTTTGTGGCAAAGTTTTTGGGAACTCCCGCCATAAATACTTTTGAAGGGGAAGTTAAAGACGGTTTTCTTTATATAGGAAAAGATAAAGTCTTAAAGGCAGATAGATTATCCGATAGAAAGGTTTTTGTCGGCATTCGCCCGGAAGGCTTTGTTATTGATGAAAAGGGACCTTTTAAGTGTGAGTTAAAGGCTGTCGAAGTAATGGGACGTGATACTTCCGTTGTAAGCACTCACGAAGGCATGCTCTCTTCTTCCATTAGGTCAATCATAGCTTCTGAAGACAGGCCCGATGCAAACCTTAAAGAAATTTCATTTTCACTAAAGCCTTCCAAAGTGCATCTTTTTGACAAAGAAACCGAAGAAAGACTTTTGTTTTAGGGGGTAAGAGATGAAAAAGCTTAAGCTAAAACAATTAAAGGGTTGGCTTTATCTTCTTCCCGCCCTTTTGTTTCTTGGATTTTTTATGGTGTATCCTTTGGCGGATGTACTGGTGTACTCTGCGGAGGAAGGATACAACTTTGCCTCACAATCCTTCTTTGGATACGGGCTTTATAACTTTAAATATGTTTTAAGAGACCCTTTCTTTTTACAGGCCTTAAAAAACACATTCATAATCGTTATCATCACAGTGCCCATTTCTACCGGACTAGCACTTTTAATATCTTTAAAGCTTCATTCCATTAAGCCTTTAAAAGAAGCTTTTCAGACAATCTATTTTTTACCATACGTCACAAATACTCTGGCCGTAGGTCTGGTTTTCATGATTTTATTTAAGAAAACCGCATACTCGGACGGCCTTATCAATCTGCTTATAAAAGCCTTCGGAGGCTCAGCCGTTGACTTTATTGACGGTCCTTACTGGGCAAAGCTTTTTGTCATGTGCTTTTATACGATCTGGGTGGTAATGCCCTTTAAGATTTTAATCTTAACCAGCGCCCTTGCGGGAGTTAACGAAGACTACTATAAAGCCGCAAGAATCGACGGCACAAGAAAGTTTAGAATCTTTTATAAGATTACTCTTCCAATGATAAGCCCCATGATCTTTTACCTTATAATCACAGGCTTTATCGGAGCGTTTAAAGCATATTCGGATGAAGTTGCAATCTTTGGAACAAACCTTAATGCAGCCGGCATGAATACAATCGTAGGTTACGTATACGACATGCTTTACGGAAATTCGGGAGGTTATCCTTCCTATGCTTCCGCGGCTTCTTTAATCTTGTTTGCAATAGTATTTACAATAACAGTAATCAACCTTTTAATCAGTAAAGGCAATGCAAGGGCGTAAGGAGGATATGATGGAAGAAAAAATAAAGAAAAAACCTTACGTAAAGAAGGCCCTTTCAAACGCAGGAACTTATATCTTTTTATCGGTCTGGGCTATAATCGTGCTCTTTCCTTTTTACTGGATGCTTCTTACCTCAATTAAGAGCTACAGTTCCTATAACTTAGAATATGTGCCGAAGTTTTATGCCACAAACCCTACATTTCAAAACTATCTTGACGCTTTTACAAGCGTAAATCTTGCAAGATACTTTTTAAACACATTCGTGTTTACAGTGGTTACAACGGCCATAATGCTTATAATTACAGTGCTCTCTGCCTTTGCTTTTGCTTGGCTTAATTTTAAAGGAAAGAACGTAACCTTCGCTCTTTTCTTAGCTTTAATGATGATTCCCACTGAACTTGTGGTAATCACAAACTATGTAACAATCACAAACTGGGGCATGAGAAACACATATGCAGGTTTGATACTTCCTTCCGTTGCTTCTGTTTTCTATATTTATTTGCTTAAAGAAAACTTTGAGCAGGTACCAAAGGAAATATATAAAGCCGCAAAAGTTGACGGCACAAGCGACTTTAAGTTTTTACTTAAGGTCTTAATACCCATGTGTAAGCCTACAATTGTAACAATCCTTATTTTAAAGGTTATTGAATGCTGGAATTCATACGTATGGCCAAGACTTGTTACTGATAATTCAGAGTATTTTCTTGTGTCAAACGGAATTCAGGAAATAAGAGAAAACGGCTTCGGTAGAGAAAACATTCCTGCCATGATGGCGGCTGTTGTGGTTATCTCCGTTCCGCTTATTGTTTTATTCTTAGCCTTCCATAAAAAGATCATGGAAGGTGTATCAAGAGGAGGCACAAAGGGATGATGAAAAAGCGATTATTATGTTTGGGGCTTACCCTTATTGTTTCTTCTATGCTAACAGGATGCCACGGAAATAAAGGCCTTGAGCCCTTTAGCGTGCCGGAATCTTTTGATGAAACAAAGCAATATGAAATAACCTTCTGGGCAAAAAACGATACAAATGTAACCCAGGCTGAAATATATAA
>JAEEXG010000016.1 GCA_016291405.1 Lachnospiraceae bacterium | reverse complement strand
CCAGACAACATACGCAAGCATGCAAAAGCTTATGGCAGTTGTTGCTTCCGCTTCCGCAGATGCCTGCCTTACTCCCCCTGAGTACGGTGAGCACTACGCAAAGTCCGATATGTTTATGGATTTAAGAGAAGTATATGATGAGAAATTTTTAGAAGACCTTGGCGACAAAGTCATCTGGCTTAAGCTAAACGATCCCGATACCGATAAGCCCGTAGGAGAAGAAATCCCCTTCCTTATTGATGTAAGCGATGCTAAAGGTCTTAAGAGCGAAGAAAACCTTTGCTATGCAACAGACAAAGTTTACTTTGGCATCTGGGCAAATGCAAAGCATGTAGATGCTGCAAAGAAGTTTTATGAATTTATAAATGAGTAAAATAAAACGGAGCCCTTGTAGGGCTCCGTTTTTTATCTTAAAGAATCAATTTCAATTAACTCTTCTTTGGTGAAATAATAATGTTTACCGCAGAAACTGCAATTAACTTCGATGGTCTTTCCTTCATCGATCATTTCCTTCATTTCTTTTCTGTCTAAAGAAATAAGGCCTTTTGCAAATCTGTCCTTTGAGCAGTTACAGTAAAACTTGGTTTCTACTTCGTCGTTAAATTCAATGTCAAATCCGTCTAAAGCAAGTTCCAAGATTTCTTTGGGAGTTTTGCCTGATTTTAACAAATCAGTTACGGAAGTAATCTTTGATAAGTTTTCTTCAAGCTTATCTATAATTTCATCATCGCAAAAAGGCATTACCTGAATAATAAATCCGCCTGCTTCCGCTACAGTGTTATCTTTATTCATTAATACGCCTAAGCCTACGGATGAAGGCACCTGCTCACTTTCCACAAAGTATCTTGTAATGTCGTCTCCGATTTCTCCTGTTAAGAGTTCCACTTCGCCCACATAAGGGTCTTTAAGGCCTAAATCCTTTATTACTCTTAAAAAGCCTCTTCCTATGGCGCCGCCCACGTCAAGCTTTCCCTTGGCATTTGGAGGAAGCATAACATCGGCTACATAAGGAAACCCTTTTACTCTACCGTGTGAATCGGCAGTAACAGTAAGTCCTTTTGCGGGGCCGTCTGACTGAATCATTAGGGTAACGATATCTTTATCGCCTTTTTGCATTATTCCCATCATAGCGCCTGCAGTCATCATTCTGCCTAAAGCCGCCGTCATTATGGGGCTTGTGTTGTGGGCCGCTCTTGCGGTTTCAACCATTTCTTTTGTTGTAGCGGCAAAGGCTCTTATTTTAGCGCCTGCTGCCGTAGCTCTAATTATTGTATCCATTACTTTCCGCTCTCTCTTGCTATAACGGCGATTCTCTCACTTTTTGAAGTAACTTCGCCCTTTGTATCAACATCAAAGGCCTTTACAAACTCAAGGCCGGCCTTTTTTATAAACTTCTTCATTTCACTCAAAGTATACCCTCTTTGTAAATGGGTCTCAGAAAAGCGTTTAAACAAATCGGAGCCCTTTTCTTTAGTAAAGAAGGTAATGTCGTATTGATTTATCGCGGTTTCTTCATCATAAAAGTTATCCCAGATAAAAGCCTTATCCTCTAAGTTTTCGGCAATTGTTGAATCGCCTATGACATTTTTGTATTTATACTTTGTGTTAAAGTCAAAATAGAAAATGCCCTTAGGGTCAAGGTAATTGTTTGCAAGCTTAAAAGTCTGAACCACATCCTCATCTTCCAAAAGATAATTGATGCAATCGCACACGCTTACAACGGCTTTTACGGTACCGTATAATTCAAACTCTCTCATGTCCTGACAAAGGTACAAAATATCGGTTTTTGCGCCTTCTTTTTCTTTTGCTATCATAAGCATTTCTTCGGAAGAATCAACGCCTATCATATCAAAGCCTTTGTCCCTTAAAAGCCTTGTCATTTTACCGGTTCCTGAGCCAAGTTCACACACAAGGCCCTCCGTAATTCCGTATTCTTTTAAGTTAGAAGAAATCATTTCGCACCATTCTTCATATGGAGTTTCTTTCATAAACTCATCATACAAAGATGCAAAATCCGTATAAGCTTCCATGAAAAAATATTACCCCGTGATTCCGAGCCAAGCTCCGAATCCTAAAAGACATGCAGCGCTTACAATGAGTGCTGCCAAAGCAACACCAAGTATTACTGCAAGAATGCTTGATTTAAAATCCATATCGAGAATTGATGCGGCAAGAGTACCTGTCCACGCACCTGTTCCCGGAAGGGGAATTCCTACAAAAAGAAGAAGTGCAACAAAAAGACCTTTTCCTGCCTTACTCTTTAACTTTTCTCCGCCCTTATGGCCTTTCTCAAGACAGAACTTAAAAAACTTTCCTATTACAGGCTTGTCAGCTCCCCATTCAAGCACCTTACGCGCGAAGAAGAAAATGAATGGAACCGGAAGCATGTTGCCTATCGCAATAATAATATACGCAGTAAGCAAATTGAAAGCCGGGTCATCAGCCTTAAAGCCGTATGCGAAAGGAATCGCACCTCTTAATTCCACAAGGGGAACCATCGATAAAAAGAACACAAATAAATACTTCTTTAACATTAATCTACTCTCCTAATATATTTTTTAACGCATCAACGACACACTTCATTTCTTCATCTGTGCCTATGGATATGCGAAGATAATCTTTTATTCTCTCTTTGTCAAATCTTCTGACCAAGATATTTTTCTTTCTTAATTCATCAAAAATGAATTTGCCGTTTACGCTTTTATGCTTAGCAAAAATAAAATTGGTCTTTGAATCCGCAAAGCTAAAGCCTAACTTTTTAAGCTCTTTCTTTGTCCATTCTCTTGTTGTTACCACCTTTGAAACCGTTTCTTTAAAGTAAGCCTCGTCTTCCACAGCAAGGCAGCCAAGTTCCAAGGACGGCATGTTCATGGTGTATGAATTGATTGAATATTTAACGTCATTTAAGTACTTAATGATTTTTTCGCATCCAAAAGCCAAGCCGATTCTTAAGCCTGCCATGGATCTTGACTTAGAAAAAGTCTGAACCACAAGTAAGTTTTCGTATTTATCGATCAAAGAAACCGCCGACTCAGCCCCAAAATCAACATAAGCTTCGTCTACAATCACAACGCTTTCTTTATTCTCTTTAATAATTCTTTCTATAGAAGAAAGGGGAAGTGCTTCTCCTGTGGGGGCATTGGGATTTGCAATCACCACGCCGCCGTTTTCCTGTAAATAGTCTTCTACGGTAATTGTGAAGTCTTCATTTAAAGGAATCTCTTTATAAGGGATTCTGTAAACGTTTGCCCACACGTCATAAAAGCTGTATGTAATATCGGGAAAAAGAATGGGCTTCTTTGAATTAAAGAAAGTAAGAAACGCGGTTGCAAGCACATCATCTGAACCTACGCCCGAAAATACTTTTTCTTTTTTAAGGCCGTAAGCTTTTGCAACTGCAGCGTTTAACTTATCACATGTAGGATCGGGATATTTTCTAAAGTCCTCGTAGTTTAAAGTTAAAAGTCTCTCCTTAACCTTCGGAGCCGGTGGATAAGGATTCTCATTAGTGTTTAATTTGATAAGATTGTTTACCTTAGGCTGTTCGCCCGGAACATAAGGCTCAACCTTTCTTACATTTTCTTCCCACATACTTTTTCCCTTTTTATAAATCAAAGATTACGCGTGGAAAGCCTTCCACGCGCTGATTTCTTTTAGTGTAAGTGGTTTTTATGATAATTTCAAGTAAAAAAACTCTTAATAAATAAACGCCTGAGCGTTATCGCAGTATATTAAATTCTTTGAATCGTCCATCTTAATGTAGACGGGAAGATTCTTGGCTTTCATTTTTACCCAAGGTGAAAAGTAGAGTAAATATCTTCCCTTTCCCTTAAATCTCTTTGAACTTACGCTTACAATCACCTTGTTATCAACAATCTTAACTTTGGTAAGTGTCACAAGCTTAACCTTTGATTTTTCGCGAATGTATACGTAGTTAAAGAAAGTAAAGAAAATGATTCCGACTAAAGCAAGGCCCATTCCAACCTTTAAAGAAAGACTTCCGACAGATGCATACACCCACTTAGGGCTTTTGTTTTCTTCCGCAAAGGTCAGGTCGCTTATTTCCTCTTTGGTATTATCGTTTCCCTCTGAATTCACCTTTTTATTTACATTTATTTTTTCTCCCCTTTTGCCTGTATCATTCCCCGAAACCGTCCTTCCGAATTCTAAGATTTTAAATATATCTTTTCCCGCTGCATCTTTTCCGATATAAACCTTATACTTTCCGTCGGCAGTCATGTATGCTCTTTTCTTAGGCGGCGTTACTCCCGGTAAAAGATTGTTATCAGAAACGGTTTCTTTTTTAGATGCTTCCGCAATTTCCTTTTTCCTTCTAGCTTCCTCTAAGGCTTTTTTCTCAAGGGCCTGCTTTTGTAAAAGAGCCTGCTTTTCCGCTTCTTCCTTTAAAAGGCGCTCTCTTTCAAGCTTTAAGCGATATTCTCTTGCTTCTTCCTCTCTTGCAACCACTTCCGGGTCTCTTCCAACGTTTGTAATCCTTATTACAGTCTCGGTCACATTTCCGGCCGCATCCTTTACCCTCACCAAAATGTCTCCGTTGTGAGTGACGCGGTAAGTGTTGTCCGCCGTGTAGGGCCTTCCTTCATAGGAATAAGGTGCTTCCGCCAGGCCGCTTTTTTCATCCCCTGCATCTACGGTAATCACCACGCCCTCTTCACTCCAGGCGTTTGTGTCCTTTGAAATTGAATTAATGATCGGCGCATCTTTATCGATACAATCAACCACAACCGTAGTGCTTGACACCCTTCCCTGGCTGTCTTTTACGTTGATTGTGTAGGTGCCGTTTTCCGTAACTTCAAAGGATGACGATGTGCCGTATCCTGCTCCGAAATCGTAGGGCGCATCGGCAAGGGCAAAGTTATCGTCAAAGACTTCCACTGAAGCATCCAGGATTACCGATGTGTTTGTGGGGGCTGTTGTTGATGGGGTAAAAGAAACCGTTGCGGCAGGTGTGCTTACCGTATCTGTCTTTCCGCAGATAAGAGCTCTTTTCGTGTAGTAGTGGTCCGTTTCCGTTCCGGCATCATCCCATCTGTCCACATATCCGCAAGAAGAACAAACAGTGTGATAAGCATACTCGATAGGCTCACAAGGGCCGTCACAATACCTTGTATAAACCTTTACGCTAAAATTTTTCATGGTGCCGCAAACCGGGCAATGATGCACTTCCTTTGCCATAAAGCTTGAGTGCCAGTGATGTGCAAGGGCCTGCACTTCGCCATAACAGGCATCTGTGTGTTTGTGGGCAAAAGAAGCCGCATAGGAATCATTTGTAAAGAATAAAAAACTTAAAGTTAAAAAAAGAAAAAACGCAAAAAGGCATCTAAAAATCACGCCTTTATTTACTGACTTAAACATAAAAAAACCTCCATAAAAACTGCCCTCCAAATATCGGAGGGTAACAGTTCATATGCAGGTAACAAAACGTATATTAAATTGAGTCTATACAAAAATCAATGTCACTTTTTCACTAAACGAGTGTTTGCTTAAAATTTGCTTATAAATTATTGAGTTCTTCTTCGTAGTTGTGAGCAGTTTCTTCATCCCCCAAAGCCTCATAAACTCTGACTAAACCCTTAAGAGGGATCTCGTTTTTATAGCGTATATTTATTTCAGGTTGCACCTCATATCGAGCGTTATAATACCATATTGCAGCCTCCGTATAGTCCTTAATCGACTCATAATATGCCCCAAGTATTGTGCAAGTTTCACTAGTGCCATCATCCGCCACATCTTTAAGAGCATACCTCATTAAAGACGCTACGTCCGATTCAACCAAAGCGGCCTCTGACAAAATAATGTGGCATACTTTCAAAATTTCAGGATCGTTTTCGCTTAAAGAAACCGCCTTAAAATATCCCTTGGCATTTGAAAAATCTTTTTCTTTTCCCGATACCATAAGCTCTCTTGCATACATTTTTGTTAAGCGCTTGCTTAAGATTCCGTTTTCTTTTGTAACCTTTTCAAAAATCTTTATATCCCTTGCGGAATGCACGGCTTCCGGCTTATGAATGATGTCAACGTCAGAGTCAAACACCACAGGGTCAAAGCGCACCATTTCATGCACAGGGTCAATAAAAGTAATCTCTCTTAAGCGCTTGTAAAGCTTAGGGCGATACTCTTTATCAAAGTTATATACAGTGCCCTTTTGAAGCTGATTTACGTATCTAAACTGCACCACTTCGATTTCGGGCATAAGGTTTTCTTTTAACAAAAGAAACCTTTTTTGATTCTTTTCATCTATCACTTCGTCGGCGTCGGGAAGGTAGATATAGTCCTTTGTGGCAAAGCTTATGGCAAAGTTTCTGGCCTTTGAAAAATCGTCGTTCCACTCAAAATCGTAGACTTTGTCTGTGTATTCTCTAGCAATTTCTTTGGTCTTATCGGTTGAGCCGGTATCAACAATAATAAGCTCATCCCAGATGCCTTTTAAGGAATCAAGGCACCTTTTTAAAACTTTTTCTTCGTTTTTTACAATCATGCAAGCCGATATTGTAATCATTTTCCCTCCGTCAAATACCCTTTTATAGTTTTTTACCCTTATTTTTATAAAAATCGCTCAATAAAAGTATTTAATTGTTTTTTTAATTCTTATGATTTATTATAAACTAATCATGAAAAACAAAAAATACAGTATGAACATGAGCGAAGGACCTTTATTCCCCAAAATTATTTCCTTCACTCTACCCCTAATTTTATCAAGTTTATTACAGCTTTTATTTAACGCAGCCGACATGATAGTGGCCGGACGTTATGTAGGGAAAAGTGCTCTTGCCGCAATCGGCTCCACTTCTTCTTTAATAAACTTACTTGTAAATGTGTTCCTTGGCCTATCCGTAGGATGTAACGTTTCCGTGGCACGTTTCTTTGGCTCAAAGCAGGAAAAAGACGTTCACGAAACCGTACACACGGCAATCGCCTTATCCCTTATAAGCGGTGTGATTCTAGCCGCCATAGGAATTGCCTTTGCTCCTGATTTGTTAGTGCTTATGGGCACCCCCACCGATGTTTTGGATCTTTCTTCTTTATACATAAAGATTTACTTTTTGGGAATGCCGATGTCAATGCTTTATAACTTTGGCGCCGCAATCCTTAGATCCATAGGCGATACAAAAAGGCCTCTTACTTATCTTACGATAGCAGGGGCAGTAAATGCAATTTGTAATGTAATATTTATTATAGTTTTTCATATGGGAGTGGAAGGTGTTGCCTATGCAACCATTCTTTCTCAGGCGCTTTCAGCAGTTCTTACTTTAAAATGCTTAATGCAAAGCGATGAATGCTATAGATTTGAATTAAATAAACTAAGAATATACAAAGACAAGTTAATTCTTATATTAAAGCTTGGACTTCCCGCAGGTTTTCAGGGCGCGATTTTCTCGATTTCAAACGTGCTCATTCAGTCAACCATCAATTCTTTTGGCTCAGACACCATGGCCGGAAACTCCGCAGCCTGCAACATTGAAGGCTTTGTATATGTATCAATGAACGCCTTCCATCACACTTGTCTTTCCTTTACAAGCCAAAACTACGGTGCAAACCGCATGGACCGTGTAAAGAAAACATTACTTACGTGTCTAGCCTGTGTAACGGTTGTGGGCTTTGCTTTAGGCCTTCTATCATACATATTCGGCCCCGAGCTTTTATCAATTTATGCAAGCCCCGATGACAAAGACGTGGTCATTAAATACGGTATGATCCGTATGTCCATCATCATGATGACCTACTTTACCTGCGGCACCATGGACACCTGCGTTGGCTCCATCCGCGGTCTTGGCTACTCGGTACTTCCCATGATTGTATCACTACTTGGAGCATGCGGTTTAAGAATATTGTGGATATATACAGTATTTACCAAAATCCCCACCTTGGAGTGCCTATACGCTTCATATCCTATATCCTGGACGGTGACGACAATTGCACATCTCATTTGCATTTTCTTTATATTCAGGAAGGTGTCGGCAAGGCTTAAAAAAGCAGCACTTGCCTAAATTGCAAATAGAATGACATAGAATTACCAATTGCCCCCTGTGTTTCCCACAGGGGTTTTTCTTTGCATTAAGGGCCGGGAAAATTAGTATATTTTTTTTCGCACACTCTCGTTCTTCTTTTTGCGTAGCGGATGCTAAGCTCGTAAATACCCGATTCTCGCCCCGAGCGCGGAGCAAGAATCAGGCATTTAATACCTCGCTAAGCACCAACGCAAAAAGAGGTCGAAAAAAATATATACTAATCTTTCCCGGCCCAATAAAAATTGCCTCCTGTGGGAAACACAGGGGGCAATTGGTTATTCTATATCTTTGACTAATTCTTTAGGAAGATGCTTCTTTAATGCTTTTCCTACATCGACTATAGAGATAGGTTTAGCCAAGAAGCCGTCCATTCCATTCTCTTTATACATTTTATCTACGCCTTTTACAGCATTAGCTGTCAAGGCTACGATTTTAACTTTGTTGCCTACATCAGGCAAAGCTCTAATTCGGGCAGTGGCTTCGATACCGTCGATTTCGGGCATCATGTGGTCCATAAAGATAAAGTCAAAATGCTTAAGCTCCATTGCAGCAACTGCCTGAGTGGCATTTGAGCAAAGGGTGGGCTTGATTTCATACTTTCCAAGGATTTCTTTCATGACACGTAAGTTAACTATATTGTCATCTACCACCATGACTTTGGCATCGGGTGCCGCAAAGCTTATTGTTTCTTTTTCTACCTTGTGAGGCTTTGTAAGAAGGTAAACCTCTGCGCTTGTCATGGGCTTTCTTATAATTTCTCCGTTACTTCCGGGCTCTAAGAATTCCATGCAGCAAGCAACGCCTACGGCCCTTACAAAAGGATTTTCCGCTCTAAACTCTTCAGAGAATAAGTAAGGATGCTCTTTTGTGGTAAACAAAACAAGGGGGCTTTCCTTTAAGAAAATCTCATCGGAAATATCTTCTTCTGCGCAGGTTACAAACTTTGCTCCGCAGTCTGTTAAAAGCTTTTTGTAATAGCCTGTTGTTTCAAAGTCTGATTCCACAAGAATAAAGGGAAGTGAACCATTCTTTTCAAAATAGTCCATAACCTCTTTTTTGTAGGTCTTACGGCTTCTGATTACCTGTTCAACCGTTGCGGTAAAGGTGGAGCCTTTTCCGTATTCACTCTCAACCGTAATGTTTCCGTGCATCATCTTTGCAAGAGCAATTGAGATTGCAAGGCCAAGGCCTGTACCTTCTTTTGATTTATTCTTTGCTCTGTCAACCTGCACGAAGGCTTCGAAAAGGTCTTTCATATCGCTTTCTTTAATACCGATACCTGTATCAGATACCGTAAAGATTAAGCGAACCTTGTTGTCTGGAAGCATTTCATAATCAATCTTTAATGAAACTTCGCCTTCGTCTGTATATTTAACGGCGTTGTTTAAAAGGTTTAAAAGAATCTGTCTGATTCTTCCAAGGTCACCGTATAATTCATAAGGAATATCGGGATTTACGTACATGTTAAACTTAAGCTCTTTTTCACATGCACGAATAGCAATCATTTCTCTTACGTCAGATACAAGCTCTGAAAGCTCGTATTCTTCGTCTATAATATCGTATTTCTGAGCCGTGATCTTTGAAAAATCAAGCAAGTCGTTGATTATTTCCAAAAGGTTTGCGGCAGATGAATGAATCGTCTTTGCAAAGTCTCTGCTTCCTGCAGAAAGATCTTCAGCGTTAACCAAAAGTTCGCTTAAAGCATAAATTGCATTCATGGGCGTTCTGATTTCATGGCTCATGTTTGCAAGGAAGGTGCTCTTTGCTGCGTTTTCTTCAAGTGCACGTCTGCTTTCTTTTATGCTTTCAAAAGCAACTCTTACGGTCTCAAGACCTGTCATGAAGATAACTATCATAATGGCGATGTTAACAAAATCAACCTTAACTACGCCTGTTATATAGGTCCAAAAGATTTCCCCAAGGCCTCCGACGAGCGCCACAATTACAGACACAATGGGAACTATCAGTTCTTTTTCACGTTCCTTAATGTATCTAATTATTAAAGTAACAGCACAGACAGCTCCTGATAAGCCCATCAAAATGTGAGTTACAAGCATCATTTCAAAGAAATCTTTTACGCCGAAAATCTGAAGGATGATCTGTACAACGATGTTTATTTCAAGGGCACATAAAAGAACCGCCATGATTTTATGATAGGTTCTTTTTTCAACGGAATCCGTATAAAGCACCAAAGGAATAGCAACTAACGCAAGGAACAAAAAGTTAGCCGCCGTATTACCGGTTATATTTGAAACAAGAATGGGCGTAAGCTTACATTCCGTAAATTCCCAAATGGATGCAATGATTGCAAGAAGGGAAATATAAAGCATCTGCTCTGCGGATTTAACATGGGTTGCCCTTAAGAAAATGTAATAAATAAGAAGGATAAAACCAATCATCGCAGTGATGAAAATGTAAATTAAATTTCCGCCGTAGGTATGAGCAAGATGGGCAACACCTTCTCCATAGCTGCCTATGTAGCAATTTGCAAAATGATTCTTATATTCATCATATGGGCTTACTATTTCAATCTTTAAGTCTTTTCCCGAGCTTCCTTCCGGTAGAGTGATTAAATGCCAGATACTTCCGTAGTTACGTCCGAATGCAGAGTACTGCCTTCCGCCGTATTCATAGATAAGCTCATTATCCACATACACGTGAATTTCCTGCAAAGATGTGCCGTAAAGCAAGGTTGCGGCCGCAGGAAGATTATCCGGAAGCTTGTTCAAAAGCAACACCGAATTATTAGTAATATCAAGTTCGCCTTTTGAGGGGAATGAGGTTTCAAAAGATTTATCGCCGTCTTGTATAGTCCATCCGTCGTTATATTTTTGAATTTTGTCGTAGTCTTTGAAATAGTTGACGTTTTGGAACGGTTTATGGCTGTTTGAATAAACAACCATGATTATTGTAAGCAAACAAACGGCAATAAATCCATATTGGATGCCGTGTCGTTTATTAAACTTAAATATGTTTTTTCCCATTTTTCTTCCGTTTCTTTCCCAGAAGGTTTTCCACTTCGTCACAAGAATGTCGGGCAAGCCAAACCCGCCCGTTTATACATTAAGATAGAAGATGAGCCTTAAGGCTCATCTTCTTCATTCATAGCCTCTCCGTAAAGTCTAGCACACTTTACGGCAACGTGCCAGCCTTTTAGGAGTTTCTTTCTTTCATCAGCATCCATGGAGGCTTCAAATTTTCTTCCAAGCTTCCAGTTTTCTTTTATTTCATCCACATCTTTCCAGAAACCGGTAGCAAGGCCCGCCAGGTACGCTGCACCCAAAGCCGTGGTTTCAATACACTTAGGTCTAAGCACATCGATATTTAAGATGTCTGACTGAAACTTCATAAGGAAGTTGTTTGCGCTTGCTCCGCCGTCTACTCTTAATGACTTAAGCTTAATATTTGAATCCTTTTCCATAGACATTAAAACATCATAAGTCTGGTAAGCGATTGATTCAAGGGTCGCGCGAATAAAGTGTTCTTTCTTTGTGCCACGGGTAACTCCTACAATTGTGCCTCTTGCGTATTGATCCCAGTAAGGAGCGCCAAGGCCCACAAATGCAGGCACTACGTATGCGCCGCCTGTATCAGGCACGACGGTTGCAAACTCTTCTGTCTGCCTTGCGGATTCCACCATTCTAAGCTCGTCTCTTAACCACTGAACGCTTGCGCCTGCCACAAATACAGAGCCTTCAAGAGCGTATTCGGGCTTATCAGACAAAGAAGCTGCTATGGTGGTGATAAGGCCGTTATCGGAAAAGATTGCTTTCTTTCCTGTATTCATAAGAAGGAAACAGCCTGTTCCGTAGGTGTTTTTGGCATCTCCCGCTTCAAAACAGCACTGTCCGAAAAGTGCGGCCTGCTGATCTCCCGCAACACCTGCGATGGGGATTTCTCCGCCTAAAACGTAAGGATCTGTCATGCCAAAAAGATTACTTGATTTAGTAACCTTTGGAAGCATGCTCATTGGAATTTTAAAATAATCGCAAAGCTCTTTATCCCACTTAAGGTCATTGATGTTAAATAACATGGTGCGGGATGCGTTTGTGTAATCTGTAGCGTGTACCTTCCCTTTTGTTAAGTTCCACATAAGCCAGGTATCAACGGTACCAAACAAAAGCTCGCCTTTTTCCGCTTTTTCTCTTGCGCCTTCCACGTTATCTAAAATCCATTTAATCTTAGTGGCGCTAAAGTAAGCGTCGGGAATAAGACCTGTTTTCTTTCTGATTAAATCGCTCATTCCCTCTTTTTTTACTTCTTCTATGTAGTCAGCGGTTCTTTTACACTGCCATACAATAGCGTTATATACAGGTTCCCCTGTTTTTTTATCCCACACGATGGTAGTCTCACGCTGGTTTGTGATTCCGATTGATGCAATCTGTTTATAGGTTGCATTTACAAGGGCCATGGCTTCTAAGCAAACCGCTAGCTGAGAAGACCAGATTTCCATTGCGTTATGCTCCACCCAGCCGGGATGAGGATAAATCTGAGTAAACTCTCTTTGGGCCATATTTACGATAGCGCCCTTTTCATCAAACAAAATACATCTTGAACTTGTTGTCCCCTGGTCCAATGCCATTACATATTTTTTCATGTGCTTCTCCTAGTCGATGTTTTTTGTAATCACTAAGTCTACGCCTGTATTTTCGATGTTTGATAAAGCTACATCTCCTATTTTTGTAGGCGCTTTAACACTTATTTCTTTAAGCTTTTCTGCCACCGCATCTATTTTATCCTTAGGAATGGGATCTTTTGTTTTAACAGAAACCACAAGGTTTTTTCTGTTAGACACTCTGATTGTGCCCGTCACCGTTCTTGTGGGATTTGTAACTTCGTCGATTGCGTATTTTAAGCCCCTTTGACAGGTATATCCCGTAACTTTGATGCTGTCTTTGTCGCCCGGTGTGTATTCAACTGTCAAAGCACATCCCATGGGGCAACCTATACATGTTAAATTTCTTGTTTGCATAATTGCCTCCTTAGTTAGTCTCTATGGCGATCTTTATTTCTTTAGCGCCATCATCGGCTAAAATATCCGCCTTTTTCAAAATTACCTGTTCCATTTCACCCGGTGCGCAAATCTGTTTCTTTCTTCTTTGGATGCATTTATCTCCAAGATATACACAGATTTCGGGATTTTTATAAACGTTACCCACTCTGAAGCGGATGGTGAGAAGGTCTTCCAAGCGGTCTTTTCTTACGCATACGGGAACGGTGTATCTGACTCCGTTTCCTGTGCTTATATTGACAACTTCTTCGCTTCTCTTTGTTTTATTGCCCAAAACATACTCTGCCGCATGGCGACCCGCTTCCGAAGCTTCTTTTGATACATAGTCAACAAGGTCGTGAACGTGAAGCACGTTTCCGCAGGCAAATACGCCGTCAATGGAAGTTTCCAGGCTTTCATCAACCTTAGCTCCTCCCGTAACCGGGCTTAAATCAACTCCCATCTGGCTTGATAACTCGTTTTCGGGAAGAAGTCCGCAGGATAATAAAAGAGTATCGCATTCAATCTTTTCTTCGGTTCCGGGAATTGGCTGCATCTTTTCATCGACCTTAGCCAAGGTTACTGAAGTAACTCTGTCTTTTCCGTCAATATCTATAACCGTAGTGCTAAGCTTTAAGGGAATGCCAAAGTCATCAAGGCACTGCACGATGTTTCTTTTTAACCCGCCGGAATAAGGCATAAGCTCTGCCACTGCCTCAACTTTTGCGCCCTCTAAGGTCATTCTTCTTGCCATTATAAGGCCGATATCACCGGATCCTAAGATAACTACCTTGTGCCCGGGCATCTTGCCTTCGATATTTACGTATCTTTGAGCGGTTCCCGCAGAATAGATTCCCGCAGGTCTGTATCCGGGAGTATTGAGGGCTCCTCTCGGGCGCTCTCTGCATCCCATAGCAAGGACGATAGCCTCAGCTTCGATAGTGAATATGCCCCGTTCTTTGCTCATGGCGGTAATCACCTTTTTATCGCTTATATCGATTACTATGGTTTCAAGCAAGCACTGAATGTTTCTTTCTTTAACTTTATCAATAAATCTTTGAGCGTATTCAGGGCCTGTAAGCTCCTCTTTAAAAGTGTGAAGTCCGAATCCGTTGTGGATACACTGGTTTAAGATTCCTCCAAGGAGTGAATCTCTTTCCAAAATAACCACATCTTTTACGCCCTTGTCATATGCTTCGATGGCTGCTGCCAAGCCTGCGGGGCCGCCACCTATTATTGCTATTTTGGTTTTCATATAGGCCTCCTTACAAGCTCTTGTGCTCAGATAAAAACTCCGAGCCTTCGCCATGTTTTGTTATTTTTGTCATATCCGTATTTAATTCTCTTGCTAAGATTTCTAAGGTCTTAGGTGAGCAAAAGCCTGCCTGACATCTTCCCATGCCGGCTCTTGTGCGCCTCTTAACGCCGTCAAGAGTGGTGGCCCCAAGGGGTCTCTTTATTGCATCCACGATTTCACCCTCAGTTACAAGTTCGCAACGGCAAATCACGTTTGCATATAAAGGATTCTTTTTTATTAGAGCTTCTTTTTCTTCTTTAGACGCAAGGGCCATACTCTTTATGCCTTCTCGCTTTGCGACGAAGTTTTCTTTTTTATTTAAAGAAAGGTCTTTTGATAAGGTTTCCGCCATCCAAGCTCCGATTGCAGGGGCTGCCGTAAGGCCGGGCGATTCGATTCCCGCACAGTCATAAAAGCCCTTTACGCTTGATTCACCGATTATAAAGTCATCTGTATCGGCGTGAGCTCTTAAGCCTGCAAATGAAGTGATTACAGACCTATAAGGGATTGCCTCCACGCTCTTAGCCGCAGTCTTTTGAAGGCTGTCTAAACCGTTCTTTGTGGTGTTAACGGCTTCTTTATCCTGAATGTCTTCGGCAGTAGGGCCTAAAAGTAAGTTGCCGTGAACTGTAGGTGTCACAAGAACGCCTTTTCCGTAGGCTCCCGGAAGCTGGAATATGGTAGAAGAAACCAGATTTCCAACCTTTTTATCATATAAGCAGTATTCGCCTTTCCTTGCTGTTATCTTTAATTTATCACTGCATACATAGTTATGGATTTTATCAGCATAAACTCCCGCTGCATTTACAACGGCCTTTGTTTCAAAGGTGCCGTTATTTGTTTCTATCTTAAAGGAATCGCCCTCTTTAGCGATGTTTTTAACTTCTGTATTAAGCCTAAACTCAACGCCGTTTACAAAAGCGTTTTCTGCCATCGCAATAGTTAGATTAAAGGGGCATACAATGCCTGCTGTTGGCGCATACAAAGCAGCCACCACCTCTTTAGACAAAGCAGGTTCTTTCTTTAAAAGTTCTTCTTTAGAAAGAATCTGTAGCTTTTCTACGCCGTTTTCCTCGCCACGTTTTTTAAGTTCTTCCAATTTGGGAATGTCATCTTCAGAAAAGCAAAGCACCAAAGAGCCGTTGTTTTTGTAGGCAAAGTCAAGTTCTTTTGATAATGCAGGCATCTTCTTACAGCCTTCCACGTTAAAGAAAGCTTTCTTGGTGCCTGATTTGGCATCAAAGCCTGCATGCACAATGCCACTGTTAGCCTTCGATGTTCCTTCGCACACGTCGCTTGCTTTCTCAAGTACCAATGCCTTTACATCGTACTTAGACAGCTCGCGAGCAATACAAGAGCCGATTACACCGGCCCCGATAATCACTACATCGTATTTCATTCTAACCCTCCAATTGCGGAAACTTGTTTTTGCCTCCGCGTTTCCATTATAGCAAATAAATGCGATATATTCAATTGTGCAAAACGCTAAATCAAAAGCATGAAAAAGGCCCGATGCGTTCGCACCGGGCCTTAAAATCAAGTAATTATTTATCTGACTTTGTAGATTCTAATGTAGCTGTGTTCTTCTTAACCATGCGTCTTCTTAAAAGTTCTGCACCTGTTGTGCCAAGAACCAATACTGCAATGATCCACCACCAGCTCATCTTAGCCTGTTCATCCATAGGAGCCAAAGGAACATCCTGTTCATTGATAGTCTGTTCTGTAGGAGCTGCTGCCATGGGAACTAAGTTTTCAGTGATTGTCTGCTGAGTTGTATTATCAACTGTTTCTTCTGAAGCTGTATCTTCGGAAGCTCCTGCTGTTGCGGTTGCAGTTGCGGGAATCACTACTGCAGGGCCTGCCTGAGCAACTAAGATAGTTCCGGGTGCAGGTGTGGTAGGAGTTGTTTCTCCACCTTCATCGCCGCCTTCATCGCTGCCACGTCTTCTGGCTTCTTCAGTTAACAATTCTTCAATCTTATCAAGAATGTTATTGTATGCTGTTTCAGCATCCTCAGCATCCTTTGTTGCAAGCTTAGCACGTCTGTCAGCTTCTTCGTAATCAGCAAGTGCAAGTGCTAATTCTGCTTCAGCCTTCTTGATTGCTTCTTCGCCAACGTTTGAAGTGTTCTGGAGAAGTTTAAGAGCATCACGAGCCTTTTCAGCTGCGATTCTAGCTTCCTCAGCCTTGTCTTCAAGCTTTCCAACCTTATCAAGTTTATCAGCCCAATTCTTAGCTGCACTCTTTGCACCATTAAGTTCTACATATAAACCTGCTCTGTAAGCCTTATCAGAGGTCTTTAATCCTTCAAGTCTTGCAATCTGACCATTAATAGCATCTAATCTAGCTGCAGCAGCGCCCCACTTTCCAAGTGCGTCATAATATGCCTTTCGTGCATTCTCAAGGTTAGTATCAGCTGCTTTTCTGGCGCTCTTTGCAATTCTTATCTGCTTGTCAAGATTATTGATTCTGTACTGATAATCTGCATCATCAAAATCCTTTGAATCCTTGTTATACTTTTTAACAAGATCCTGATATTTATCATCCGCGTCTTTAGCAGCTTTAACTGCCTTGTTATAGTTTTCAACGACATCCTTATTTGCTTCGATAACGCCGTTAGCAGTTATGATTGCCTGTGAAATTGCGCCAAGCTCTGCTGCAAGGTCTGCAAGTGATGCTGCGTTGTTTCCAACCGTGTATGATGTTTCGCCGGGCTGTGATTCGGTCTTGTTGCAGTATACACGGTATTTTGCGGGTGCTGCTTCTTCTTTTGTCATTTTTGTATATCCTGACTTCCTAGCTTCTTCTGCTGTAAGACCTGAAACAGACGGTTTGCAATGAGCTATTATCGTACCACGAGAAGATTCCTTGTAGATATAGTTCGCAAATACCAAATCCCTTCCTTCTCCGTAATAGTTAACCATTACCCAGCTGCCCGTATGGTTAAATGACTTGTAATTCGGATCCCAATACATTGATCCATCAGCTGTTGAGAACGTACCATAAGCATCGGTAAAAGTATATAAGTATAAGTACTCTCCAGTAGCTTCTACTGTCTCGGGAGCATGATAGTAAAACCTGTTGTGAGCTCCGATAGGCTGATCATATTTAGATGTAACAGTATATCCACCTATTTTTTCATCAGAGATTTTTTCATAGTAAAGCCATTCGCCGTTTGCAAGTTCTTCCTCTGTAACTTCTTTGGATTCTACGTTTGAAGTAACATCATATGTATTATTGGTTACTTCATTCATCTGTGCATCAGGATGAACATCGAAAAGAAGGTACATGCCGTACATCATAGCAGCATCGTCATACTCATCATAAGTTTCTACAGAATAAACTTTTGCTTCTAAAGCATGTCCTATCCAACTCTTTGTGCCGTTTTCATCAACAGTCCACCACCAAAGGTCGTTGCCATAGTATGGAGCGCAAACAACCCTAGTTCTTACGCCATTAATATCTACGTATGCGACCTGGCCAAAATAACCTTTATCAGCCTTATATGTTACTTCATATACAGTCTCGCTCGACTTAACCTTTACGAAGAATGATCCATCCTCAAGTTTCTTAACAAGAGCTTCTTTTTCTTCCTCTGTAAGGTCAGTCTCGGTCACTTCTTCAATTGCTTGTGTTGTGCCTTCAATTACTTCGTATGTGCAGTTCTTAATTGTGATAACGCCCTTATCATCGATTTCGTATGTGTAATAAGAAGCTACTTCACCGTTCTTAATCATGAAAATTCCGTTAGGAATTGCTTCGTATGTGATTACGCTTGCGTTTTCAGCGCCCATGACATATTCAATCAATGCCTTAGCAGCGGCAGCTTTAGCTTCATCTGTTTCAGCTTCTCTTAATGCCTTCTGCTTATCCATTATGTCATCACCGTATTGCTTCTTAAGTTCTGAAACAGTACCGTTTAATTCGGTTTCTTTCTCACTTGCAGCTTTAGCATCAGCTACAGCCTTGTTATAAGCATCTTTGATTTCATTGTAAGCTTCGGTAGCTTCGGAGAGTGCCTTTTTAGCTGTCTCATTGTCTTTTCCCGCTTCTTCCATTTCGCCTTTAAGCTTTGCCAATGCTTTCTCGGCATTATCCATAGCGGTCTTAAGATTCGTAAGGTCACTTTCCATTTTTGCAATATCCCATTTGGAAGGAGCCATAAACACCGAAGCCCATTCTGCACCTTTTAATTCCACGAACTTTTGGTATAATTCTCCCGATGCCGTTGCAACATCGCCTTCAGCAATCTTTTTATCGTTCTTCTTAGAATTAATGTTGTTTGTTAATTCGTTTATTTCATCAGTGATTCGTGTGATTTCCGCGCTAACCTGAGAAACATAAGCATCTGCTGCTTCTTTCTTTGAATTAACGATTGCTTCAAGGCTTTCTGCAGCCTTTTCTGCTGCCTTTGCCATAGCAACTGCATCTTCAGCATCTTCAAGGCCTAATTCAAGAGCCTTATTAGCCGCATCATTAGCCTTCTTTGCTGCTTCCTTAGCTGCATCCAACTGAATCTTTGCGTTATTGTATTCTTCAAGGGCATTAGCTGCGAATTCGTTTGAAGATACAGAATTATTCTTTGCGTTTTCAGCTGCCTGTTTTGCAACTTCTGCGTATTTCTTTGCTTCCTCACTGGAAGTAGCTTCATTTGCAGATACGGTTGCTGAATCGGCCTTTAATAATTCTGCTGCTGCCTTAGCTGCTTCTTCTACGCTGTTAAAAGAAGCCTGTTCGCTATTCTGAATGTTTTCTTCAAACTGATCTAAAATACCGGTCTGCTTTTCTTCTTCCTTAGCTTCAGGATCGCCGGTAAGAGTCTTCTCTGCATCTTCAAGAGTGTTGATAGCATCTTCAACATGCTTTTCAGCTGCTTCGTCAAACTCCTTGGCGCTGTCATCAACATCTTTTCCCTGCCAATCCCAGAAGTGCTGAGGAACTTTGATGTCGTTATCTTCTAAGTTTTCGATGATTTCAAGAACGATATCTTCTTCAACGTAGCTGGGCTCTTTTTCAAGTTTTTTAGCAGCGTCTTCTGTAGCATCTTCTTTCTTTTCAGCATCATCAAGAAGTTCCTTTGCGTTTTCTAAGCTTTCAATGTTTTCACTTTCGCAAGACTCATCGCCTGCGTTTACGTAAGGAATTTCTTCCTTTTCTTCCACGTCGGGAAGAACGGGTGCGTTCTCGTCAAGACCGTCAGCCATAGCTGTTACAGGCTGTAATAACATGCTGGCACTAAGGCCAACTGAAACAGCCTTAATAATCTGCTTAGTAGTTCTTGTTTGTCTCTTCATTTCTTTCTCCCTTTTACACATTTTTACATTTACACAACCGGTTTGTCGTAGGACTTTAATCCTATCGATTTACCCTTACACTTAATAAGACTTTTAATCTTACAAAAAAGGTTCACATTTTTTGAAAAAAATTTTTATTTTTTTAAATTGGTTTTAAAAATAGCGCTCATCTAAGCTTTCACTTAAATGAGCGCCAAGTTTTAGTTTCTATAAAAGCCCGAAATTACTTTGTGGTCTTTGCAGAATCTGCGTTCTTCTTGATCATGTGTCTTCTGTAAAGTTCTGCACCTGTTGTACCAAGAACAAGTACTACAAGGAGCCACCACCAATTCATCTTGCTCTGATCTGCTGCTGCCAAAGGTACATCTTCTTCAGGAATATCTTCCTTAGTTTCTGCTACTTCGGGAGCTGCTGCCTTAGGAGCTGCTTCTTCCTTAATTGTTACAGGAGCTGCTGCCTGAGGTGTTGCTTCATCTACTACAGTTATGGGAGTCTGAGCTACTGTAACGCCACCCTGAGGAAGAACAACTGTCTGAATAGGAGCAGGAGTTGTTTCTTCTGATGTGGGTACTACATAGTCATCATCATCATCGTCTGAAGGTGCCGGTGTAGGTCTTGAAGCCTTAGAATCAGCAATCTTCTGAGCTTCGTCAGCTGCTTCTTTTGCCTTCTTAGCTTCGTCTTTAGCATCGTTATAATTCTGGCTTGCCTGGTTAACCATAGCAAATGCGCTTGCAAGTCTTCTGTATGCAGCATCAAGTTCATCTACTACTGCATCGTTAGTAAGAGCCTTAACCTGAAGAGCATCAACTTCTGCCTGAAGAGTTGAAAGTCTTGCTACAGCAGCATTGTATTTCTGTAAAGCATCCTTTTCAGCTTCAGCTGCATCAGCTGCCTTTTTAGCTGCCTGAGCTGCTGCTACTGCATCGAATGTAGCTGAGAATGTTGCAAATTCAGCTTCTTCAATGCTTGTCATTTTAAGCTTACCCTGATCTACAGAAATAAGGAAGTTCAAGTTGCTTGAGTTGGTTGCAAGAATGATGTGTGTTTCCTTATCGTTTTCAATCTTCCAGTTCCAGTCAATATACTTAGCTTCGATACCAACTTCAGTAAACTTATCCTTGAGCCATCTGATTACTCCCCAATTTCTGTTATTAACAGCATCGTTGTACTTCTTTAAGTCGGTGTTGATTTCAACATACTGCTTATATTCTCTTTCAATATCAGAAATCAACTGGTCGTACTCACTGTTTTTAGCCTTGTCTTCATAAGTTGTATCTGCATCACTGCTGTAAATATACTTTTCGATGAGTTCGAGGCTGTCATGAGCGCTTACGATTTCATCGGTAATTTTCTTATTGTCTTCAGCTGTTGTCTTTGCAGATGAAGCGTTGTTATATGCTGTCTCGGCTTCGCTATAATTCAATCTAGCTTGATTAATTGCATTCCTAGCAGCCTGTTGCTCTGTTTCGTTATAGTAAATATTCTCTTGCCTTATTTCCTTATCGAACTTGAGAAATCTGCCATAGTACTCTAGCGCTGTAACTTCACGCCATTCGTAATGACCAGAAAAGAAGCCGTCTACATGATATTCATTAATCCAATAGTGATCCTTTACTTCCTTTATACCACCATTAGCCTGATTATTTAATGACCAGTTGTTTATCGTATTTGACGCATTGGTCATGTTAGCGCTCTGTCTATTCATTTCAGCTTGCGCTTCACCAATATTACGAGCGTACTCATCCGAAAGGTCTTGAGCCTGTTTCCTTGTTAAGTCTTCACCGTCATACTTAGCCTGAGCATTTGCAAGCTTCTGCTTCAATGTTTCATAGCTTTCTGTTCCTTTGACAGTTGTGAGGTAATCAACAACTGCATCAGCGTTTTCATCTGCAATACCGGCCTTTTCAAAAGCTGTCTGAGCATTTGCTTCAGCTGTTCCAACATTTGCAAGAGCTGTATCGTAAGCTGCCTTAGCAGCTTCCATTGCTTCCTTAGCCTTTGCAAGTTCGTCCTGAGCAGCTGCATATTCATTGTCGGAAACTGACTTTTCGATTTCGTTTCTTGATACGTCAGCCTGAGCAAGTAAAGCTTCGTAGTCTTCTACTGCTTTATTGTATCTTTCCTGAGCTTCAGTTAATGCGGTTTCAGCCTTCTTAGCTTCTTGATCTGCTGTGTTTGCAGCTTCAATAGCCTTGTTAACTTCAACCATAGCATCTTCTTTATATACAATTGAATCGTTACCGCTTAATGTTTCAAGAGCAAGTCTTGCTGCATCTTCAGCCTTGTCAGCATTATCGTATGCTGTTTCGGTTGCTGTAACGTTTGCGCTTACATCGTTTGTTGCTTCTTCTGCAATTACATCAAGAGCTGCATCAACTTCTGTCTGAAGATTGTCAACTGCATCGTTTGCATCAGAAACTGCTTCCTTAGCTTCTTCAACGTTTTCTTCTAATGTAAGTCCGTCTTTGTTATTATCCTTATCAAGAATACCGTCAACTGCCTCTTCTGTTTCAGTTTTGTCTTTTCCTTCAACCTTTTCAACGAGTTCTTCAGCTAATTCTGTTGCCTTTTCAGCTGCCTGCTCTGCTTCGTATGCTGCCTTATCAGCATTTTCTGCTGCTCTAACTTCTGCTGCTACAGTTGAATTTGTGATAGATTCATCTCCATTTAATCCTACTGTGTGAAGCTTGTCAGCTGCGCTTGTATCATCAGCGAAAGCTGAGATAGGCTGTAAAAGCATTGTTGCTGAAATTCCGATTGATAATGCTTTGATAATCTGCTTTGATGATCTTAAATCTTTTTTCATTTTAACTTCTCCCTTTTACTCTTCCTCTGTTATGTGTTCAAATAAATATTTTAAAACGTCGTTTGTGAACTTTCTTGCATTTAATGCAATTGTTTTAGTGCCGTCCGTGTTTTCATCTTCACGAACAACGTCTGCATACATGATTAATGTTTCTGCTACAACGATTACATCTTTTCCGAGAAGTGAAGGTGTATCGTTTAGTACCTTAGCGGCCATGCCCATGGGGCTTACGTTTAAAACGTCCGCATATACTTTTTTAAGTGAGTCGCAAGGAACGATGACGCTCTTTGCTTCAAAATTCACTCGGTTAATTCGTCTTCTTTCTTCCATAAGTCATTCTCCTTTTTAGCCTTCCAAAAATATAAGACGATATATATTTTAAAAAAGGTTCACATTTTTTATTCGTTTTTAAAAATTTTTGCTCCGAGTTCCGATTCCGCTATTGTAATTTCTTCTTTTATAGTTTTTACAAAGAACGGAATCTTTTCATTTCTTTCAAGCTTTCGGTTTAAGTCTTTAAGTCGTTTTACGTATCTGTCTCTGTTAACAAGCCATAATACCAAAGCGGTGGTTATTATGATTGCTGCAATCACTCCGCAGGTAAGTGGGAAGTAGTTTGCTCCTCCGGGCCCGTTTGATAAAGGCGTCTTACCATCCTCGATGATTAAGAGGTCATATCCCTCAAGTATTATTTTTGTTGTACATACCACAGATGAAACGGCTGAAAGCACTACCGATTTTATGCTGCCAAGTTTCATTTTTATTCCCCTTTCGTGGTCTTCATAAATAAAAGACGATACATTTTCAAAAAAAGGTTCACTTTTTTAAAAAATTTTTTCAAAACCATCCGTTTGGGTAGTCAAAAGCCCCTTAAATATGCGCTAATATACATAAAGATAACTTTACTCATTAAACGCTTCTATACTATAATAAGAAGTGTAGCTAAGTGGGAACTTGGAGGAATTAATAATGAAAAAGAGTATAAAGAGTTACAAGGTTACAAAAATCTGTGAACTTAGTTTCTTCTTATTAATGGAAATTGTTTTTCTTGTGATTCTTATTTCTAACAAAACAATGCGTTCAAGCATTTTTGTTGACAGAAGTTTGTTTATTCTTTGCGCCATTATGTATTTTACGGTCTTAGTTACATTGGCAATCTTGCTTATTGATTTCATCAAATTAAAACAGTTTAAGATTGAAGACCATAATTTGGAACAGCTTGCTTTCCTTGACAGAAAGACCGGCATTCCCAACAGAACAAGCGTTAACCTCTTGTTCGAAAACTACAGCACCGTTGATTCCATGAAGGGAATCGGCTGCGTGGTTTCTGAAATTGCTAATATTAAAGAAATTAATTCCGTAAGCGGTAAAGCAACCGGCGACAAAGCAATCAGAGATTTTTCTCAGATTTACGAAAAGAGCGCCGACGGCTTTGGGTTTGTGGGAAGAAACGGCGGTAACGAATTTATCACCGTTATAGAAAAATGTAATAACGACAAGATGGCTTCTTTTATTAATAAGTTGGAATCATCCATCGGAGAATATAACAAGGCTCATGATGATTGCAATATTGTGGTTCATTCTGAGTACGTTTTATTTGACAGTGAAGAAGTCGGCACCTTCTCAGAATTAATTGCCCGAGCGTATAAAAAACTTGGCAGGTAGGTAGAAATGGAGTATTCGCACGAATATATCGGCGAGTTTGTAAAAATGGCTCAAAACGGAGACTCCGATGCTTTTGCTCAGTTATACAGCCTTACCTTTAATAAGATTTACAACTACTCGCGACATTATTTAAGAGATGAATTTCTTGCGCAGGACGCTGTGCAGGAAATATTTATAGTTGCATTAAGAAAGCTTTCAACTTTAAACGATCCCACTCTATTTATAGCGTGGTTAAACCAGATTGCTTTCCATGTATGTTTTGACATGCAAAAATCCTTAAAATCCGACTACGGTGAAGTGGATTCGGAAATTTTGGAAGAGATATGCGACACGAAGCTTTCTTCAAATCCCGAAGCTTCAACCTTTAAAAATGATGAATCGGCAAGATTAAAGAAAGCCATCGATTCTCTTTCCTCCACAAAGAAAGAGCTTATTACATTAAGGTACTTTAACAACATGAAGATTGACGAAATCGTTAACGTTACCGACATGAGTCGATCTACCGTAAAAAGACAGCTTCAGGCCGCGATCGATGAGCTTAACAAAATCATGAAAGGATAGGGGGTGGGAAGATGTTTGGATTTAAATCTAAAAAGCGATACGAAATGGACATAAAAACAGCCGACAAGATGCTTCAAAACGTCTTTGCCGCCTGTGACACGCAGCCTAACAAGGTCCCTTTTGATAAAATTGTATTAAGAAACAAAACCGACATTCGCTCGGAAAGATTGTTAATTTGTATAACAGCTTTACTGTTTATACTTACTCTTGTAACGCCCCTGTTTTTACCCAAAGGCTCAGCCTTTGTTTCGGTAGATCCTTCACTGGGACGTCCTTTGAGTGTGGTAAGTCATGAAATGAAAGAAAATTCTTTCAATATTACTTTCGAAGGAAACAGGATAGATATTGCTTCAAGTTACATGGAGGGTACAGACGGAACCGTAGTTTATGCTTCATCTTATGATGATTCCACAAACACCGTTACATTCCCTTATGACAAAAAAGAGTACAACATTTACGTATATGACGTTAACGGAAAGTGCATTCACCTTCTCTTAACGCCCCGCAAGTAGATAGAAAGGAACAGGTCATGAAAAAGAATCATTTGCTTTTTCTTTTAGGTTTGGCCTTAACTTTAACCGCCTGCGATGCGCCCGTTGAATTTCCGGACGATGACACAGGTGTGAGCGTAACTACAATTAAAAGTTCAGAGGGCGATACCGCTTTGACCAATTCTCAAACGGTTATCGATCCCGCTTCTTTGCGTGACAATACTCCCGTTTGTCTTGAGACATCGGCACCGGGACTATTGGTAGACGGAAACGCCTATGCTTCCGTTGATTATTCAAACACCAAAGAAGGCTATATCATCGTTGATTACTTTGGTTCTTCTCCAAAGGTTAAGCTTCAGATAACAGGTCCCAACGGCGTTACATATACTTATGACATTCAGACAGGCTACGCCGCATTTCCGTTAACATCGGGCGCAGGCGATTATGAAATCAGCGTTTGCGAAAACATTGAAGGTACATCTTATTCTCTTGCCTTTAAAACCACCATCAATGCTCCCGAAGTTTCCACATTCGGGCCTTACCTTTACCCCAATCAATACGTATATTTTGACAAAAACTGTAAGACCGTTGCAAAAGGCGCAGAGCTTGCCGCCAATTGCACAAACGAACTTGATGTTGTCACAAATGTATACAACTATATAACAAAGCACATCACCTACGACTACGACAAAGCAAACACCGTTAAAAGCGGATACATTTCAAACGTAGATGAGATATTGGACAGCGGAACCGGCATTTGCCTTGACTATTCCGCCGTAATGACCAGTATGTTAAGAAGTCAATCTATCCCCACAAGACTTGAGGTCGGATATGTGGGTAAAGATATGGTATATCACGCATGGATAAGCGTATATATCAAAGATATCGGATGGTTAAACGGCATCATCCAGTTTGACGGAAAAGAGTGGTCGCTTGTGGATCCTACTTTCGGAGCAAGCACCAACGAAAGAACACTAAAGGAATATATCGGAGACGGAACTAACTACTCAACAAAGTACGTTTATTAATCACATGGGGGAATATCTCGATGAGTACTCAATCTAAACTTACAAACGAAGAATTGGCTTCTTTCTGCTCACAGATGTCAATTTTGCTTCATGCGGGCATAACGCCCATCGAAGGCATAAGAATCATGCTTTCAGACACAAAGGATCAATCCGGAAAGAAACTGTTGCAGGCAATAATCGATGCCGTTAACGAAGGCTCGAGTTTTGCAGAAAGTTTACAGGTTGTGGGCGTGTTCCCGGATTATGTTGTTAACACCATTAAGCTTGGGGAAGAAGCAGGTTCCCTGGATGAGATAATGTCATCTCTTTCCGCTTACTATGAGCGAGAAGCGGCTATCTCCGACAACATAAGAAGCGCCATCACTTATCCTTTGGTAATGATAGTTATGATGTTTGCCGTTATCATAATCTTGATTACCAAGGTTCTTCCTATTTTCAATCAGGTATTTGTTCAACTTGGCTCTGAAATGACCGGCTTTGCAGCATCCTTACTTCATTTCGGAGACGTATTAAAAACATATTCGGTTGTCTTTATCGCCATCCTGGTGGTTTTGATAGCTTTATATTTCTATGTTTCAAAGACAGCTCACGGAAGAAAGGTTGCTAAAAACTGTGCTCAAAAGCTTCACTTATTTAAGGGCTTTTATGACGGCATCGCAGCCGGAAGATTTGCTTCCGGTATGGCCCTTGCCCTCTCCGCAGGCCTTGATACTTTCGCAGGTTTAAACCTTGTAAGCAAGCTTCTTGAACACAAGAAAACAGAAAAGAAAGTTGAAATCTGTAAAGAAAGACTTCTTGACGGAGACAACTTTGCGGAAGCTTTAAAAGAAGCAGCAATCTTTTCAAATGTAAATAACAGAATGGTGGCTGTCGGATTTAAGACAGGTGAAATCGACAAGGTAATGACAAAGATTGCCGATGAATACGAAAAGAAAGCAGAAAGAAAAATCAACGAAATCATTTCAGTTATCGAACCTACTTTGGTAATCATTCTTTCTATCATCGTAGGACTTATCTTACTCTCTGTAATATTACCTTTGATGGGTATCATGACAACTATAGGTTAAAGGAAAATTATGTACAGTTTTGACAGAGCTTCAAGAATAAGAAACAAAATATCGGGCTTACACATTTCCATACTCTTATTTATTGCGCTCTTTGTTTTCTTTTTAAGAGTTCTTGGAAACGTAAAAGACGACAGTCTTGCCCGTCAGGAGGAAAGCTTAAAGACCGCCCTTAACAGAAGCATCGTTTCCTGTTATTGCGTAGAAGGCACCTATCCTCCCAGCTTAAAGTACATTAAAGACCACTACGGTCTTACATATGATGAAGATGTTTTCTTTGTTGACTATCAGGCAATAGGTTCAAACATCTACCCTGATGTAACGGTATTAAGGAAAGAGGAGCAATAATGGATAAAGAAAAAAAGCCTCATACAATTGATATCCTGTTTGTAATTACCCTCTTTGCGGTATTTGCTCTTTCCATTATGTCGCTTACGGGTATAGGCGCAGGAATCTATTCAAGCATAGTTGAAAAGATGACCCTTAATTACGGGTCCAGAACCACTTTCTCTTATGTGGTAAACAAAATTCATCAAAGCGATGAAGCCGGAAAGATCTCAATGGGTTCTTACGACGGCTTTGATGCTTTAATTATTTCGGAAGATATTAACAACATTACATATTGCACTTATCTTTATGAATATGAAGGAGAATTAAAAGAGCTATTTACAAGGCAGGGACAGGTCTTTGACCCCAAATATGCCACCACCTTGATTAAGCTTGAATCCTTCGACATGTCTAAAGTAACCGACACTCTTTATAAGTTTGAATACAAGCCCGTGGGCTTAGACAAAGAAGTTTTATTTGTGCATATTAAAAGCGGAGATACAAACTAATGCAAAAATCAAAATCCGCTCTCTTTTTAATGGAGCTAATAATCGTCATATTCTTTTTCGCTCTCACAAGCGCCGTATGCCTTCAGGTATTCGTGAAGGCTCATTTGGTTGCCAAAGAAACCAAGGGGCTTAATTACGCCGTTCTATGGGCTGATAACGCCAGTGAATGTTTCTACGAGTTTGGTGATGACGAAGAAAAGATAAATGACACCTTAAAGTCAGCCTTCGACCTTAAAGACTACTCATACATCTTAACCTTCAATAAGGACGAGGCATTTGACTATATGACCTTCACATTCTACGAAGGTTCACTTGAAAAAGAAATCTATACATACACCTTCAAAAAAGGCATTAGGGAGGTGGCAAAATGAGAAAAAAGAAACGTGAATTTTCTTTAAATGTGGGCGTATCCTCAATACTGTTTATATTCGTTATCCTATGCCTTGTATCATTTTCAACTCTGTCCCTTGCAAGCGCCATGAGCGATTATAAGCTTGAAGAAAAGGTTAAGTCTAATTCGGAAGTCTATTTCGAAGCCTGCAACGAAGCTCAGGAAGGCCTGGCAGAGCTTGATGCCACTCTTTCATCCCTATATGATAGCGGCATTTCAAGAGTAGGGTATTATGAGCAGGTAGGAAAGAAAAAATCCTTTGCTCTTCCATTAAGTGAGTATCAGACCTTAATTGTTGAAGTAAAGATTAACTATCCTGAAAAGAGTAATGATTCATTTTATGAAGTCACCAAATGGGCCGTTGAAACCACCGGCACCCTTGAATACGACGATCATTTGAATGTACTTCATTAATTTTTTAAGTAATTTAAAAGGGCATGAACCGAAAGGTTCATGCCCTTACTAATTTTACTTATGAATCACTTATTCAAGCTCTTCAGCGGGAACCTCGTTGGTTTCCTCTTCGTAAACAACTTCTTCTTCGAATGCGCTTGTTGCTTCTTCAGCATCTTCGCTTTCGGGAGCTGCTTCCGCGTTGTTCTGAGCGTTTGCCATAGCTTCAAGCATCTGCTCATATCTTTCGTCGGATGAAAGTTCTACGTCTCTGTAACGCTTCATACCTGTACCTGCAGGAATGAGCTTACCTAAAATAACGTTTTCCTTAAGTCCGATAAGAGGATCGATCTTACCCTTAATAGCTGCTTCTGTAAGAACCTTTGTGGTTTCCTGGAAGGAAGCGGCTGATAAGAATGAGTTGGTTGCAAGAGCTGACTTTGTGATACCAAGGATAACTCTTGTACCTTCTGCGGGTTCTTTGCCTTCTGCAATAAGCTTTTCGTTGATGTCTTCGAAATCAAGAACATCAATCATAGCACCGGGTAAGAAGTCTGCGTCACCGTTGTTTTCGATACGAATCTTCTTAAGCATCTGACGTACAATAACTTCGATGTGCTTATCGTTGATATCAACACCTTGTAAACGATAAACTCTCTGTACTTCTCTTAAGAGATAATCCTGTACCGCACGGATACCCTTGATCTTAAGAAGATCATGAGGGTTAACTGAACCTTCTGTAAGTTCATCACCGGCTTCGATGTTCTGTCCGTCGATAACCTTGATACGAGAACCGTAAGGAATTAAGTAAGCCTTTGTTTCCTTTGTTTCTTCGTTGGTGATAACAACTTCACGCTTCTTCTTTGTATCCTTAATGGTTGCTACACCGCCGAATTCAGCGATGATTGCAAGTCCCTTAGGTCTTCTTGCTTCGAACAATTCTTCTACACGGGGAAGACCCTGTGTGATATCGCCACCGGCAACACCACCGGTATGGAATGTTCTCATTGTAAGCTGTGTACCGGGTTCACCGATTGACTGAGCTGCGATAATACCTACAGCTTCGCCGACCTGTACAGCTTCACCGGTTGCCATGTTGGCACCATAACACTTAGCACAGATACCGTTGTGTGAACGGCAGCCTAAGATGTTACGAACCTTGATTCTGGCCTTAGGATTCAAGTTACCTTCTTCATCGGTAACAGGTACTCCGTTAACGTCAACACCTTCTTTTAATACCTTTTCCGCACGAGCGGGTGTAATCATGTGATTCTTCTTAACGATTACTTCGCCCTTCTTGTTAAGGATATCAGCAGCGGTGTATCTGCCCTGGATACGGTCCTTAAGACCTTCAATTGTTTCTTTACCGTCCATGAATGCATATACATCCATTCCGGGGATTTCATCTTTGCCTTCGCAGCAATCTACTTCACGAATGATAAGTTCCTGTGATACGTCTACCATACGACGGGTCAAGTAACCTGAGTCGGCTGTTCTGATAGCGGTATCTGACAAACCTTTTCTAGCACCGTGTGCTGACATGAAGTATTCCAAAACGTCAAGACCTTCACGGAAGTTTGACTTAATGGGAAGTTCGATTGTACGACCGGTTGTATCAGCCATAAGTCCACGCATACCTGCAAGCTGTTTGATCTGCTGGTTTGAACCACGGGCACCGGAGTTAGCCATCATGTAGATGTTGTTGTACTTATCAAGACCGTCAAGAAGGTCTTTTGTAAGCTGAGCATCTGCTTCTGACCAGGTTTCAACTACTGCACGATAACGCTCTTCTTCTGTAATAAGACCACGTCTGAAGTTTCTTGCAATCTTATCAACTGTTTCCTGAGCATCCTCAAGGATCTGAGGCTTAGATGCAGGCACTGTCATATCAGAAATTGATACGGTCATTGCTGCTCTTGTTGAGTACTTGTAACCTGTTGCTTTAATCAAGTCAAGGGTTTCAGCTGTTACTGAAGCTCCGTGAATGTTAATAACTTTTTCAAGGATCTGCTTTAACTGCTTTCTTCCTACATGGAAGTCAACTTCTGTAAGAAGAACGTTTTCTTTCTTGGATCTGTCTACATATCCTAAATCCTGAGGAAGGATTTCGTTGAATAAAAGACGACCAAGTGTTGTTTCGATGAAGTCTGTTACCACTTCACCCTTAAATTCAGCGCTTCTCTTTACATAGATAGGCTGGTGGAGAGTGATCTCCTGGTTTTCATATGCAAGGAAAGCTTCGTTGGTAGAGTTGAAGTATCTGCCTAAGATATCGATCATTCTACATACAACGATACGGTTTCTTTCAGGGTCAACGTTAACCTTAACAACAGAATCTGAAGAAAGGTCTTTGCCTAAAAGTTTAACTGCTTTCTTACAATCTTCGATTGAATCAAATTCCTTAACTACCTTAGCTACCATTGAAGGATCGTTTGAGAAATCTGCAAACTTCTTCATGGTTAAGTAGTAAATACCAAGTACCATATCCTGTGAAGGAACGGCAACAGGGCCACCATCCGAAGGCTTTAAGAGGTTGTTAGGAGACAAAAGTAAGAATCTACATTCTGCCTGGGCCTCTACGCTAAGAGGAAGGTGAACAGCCATCTGGTCTCCGTCGAAGTCAGCGTTGAACGCTGTACATACGAGGGGATGAAGCTTAATAGCTTTACCTTCAACAAGGATGGGCTCAAATGCCTGGATACCAAGTCTGTGAAGTGTAGGAGCACGGTTAAGCATTACAGGATGTTCTTTAATAACATCTTCAAGTACGTCCCAAACCTGAGTGTCAAGTCTTTCTACAAGCTTCTTGGCATTCTTGATGTTCTGGGAAATGCCTCTTCCTACAAGTTCCTTCATAACGAAGGGTTTAAACAATTCGATTGCCATTTCCTTAGGCAAACCGCACTGATAAATCTTTAATTCGGGTCCAACTACGATAACGGAACGTCCTGAGTAGTCTACACGCTTACCAAGAAGGTTCTGACGGAAACGACCGCCCTTACCTTTAAGCATGTCTGAAAGTGACTTAAGAGCTCTGTTACCGGGGCCTGTTACAGGACGACCTCTTCTACCGTTATCGATCAAAGCATCAACTGCTTCCTGCAACATTCTCTTTTCGTTACGAACGATAATGTCGGGAGCTCCGAGCTCTAAGAGTCTCTGGAGACGGTTGTTACGGTTGATGATACGTCTGTAAAGGTCATTTAAGTCTGATGTAGCAAATCTTCCGCCGTCAAGCTGAACCATAGGACGAAGGTCCGGAGGAATAACGGGAATAACATCCATTATCATCCATTCAGGCTTGTTTCCTGATTCACGGAATGCTTCAACTACTTCAAGTCTCTTTATGATACGGGCTCTCTTCTGACCTGTTGATTCCTTAAGTTCTGCCTTAAGTTCAACAGATTCAGTCTCTAAATCGATTGCCTGTAATAACTCTTTGATTGCTTCGGCACCCATTCCTACACGGAACTTGTTGCCGTAAGTTTCTCTTGCATCCTGATATTCTTTTTCAGAAAGAACCTGCTTGTACTGAAGGTTTGATTCACCTGCATCAAGCACAATGTAAGATGCGAAATATAATACCTTCTCGAGTACTCTGGGAGAGATATCGAGAATTAATCCCATACGTGAAGGGATACCCTTAAAATACCAGATGTGTGAAACGGGAGCTGCAAGTTCGATACGTCCCATACGTTCACGACGAACACTGGCCTTTGTTACTTCTACACCACAGCGGTCGCAGATAACGCCTTTATAACGAATCTTTTTATACTTACCGCAGTGACATTCCCAGTCCTTGCTGGGTCCGAAAATTCTTTCACAAAACAAACCGTCTTTTTCGGGTTTAAGTGTTCTGTAGTTGATGGTTTCAGGCTTTGTGACAATACCGAAATCCGGGTCATCACCACGTCTGGACCATGCTCTGATCTTCTCAGGGCTTGCTAAACCGATCTGGATCTTATCAAAGGTCATCGGCTGCTGTATACCATTATTAATTTCCGACATTTATGGCGCTCCTTTACAATTATTTTTGTAATTCATTTACCCTATTCGTCAAGGCTTCCTTCGAATTCTTCTTCACTGAAATCTTCCTCAGCTTCATCGAAGGATTCATCGGCTTCCACTAATTCGCCCGATTCATCGAATTCCTGTGTCTGATAGCCGGCATTTGTGAACTCAGCACGTGAATATGTGCCCTTTCTGTCATTGCCGTCCATTTCAGCCATTCTGAAATCCGTTTCGCCATAATCGACAGATTCGGTAAGTGCGACTTCTGTGTCGTCTTCTCTAAGAACCTTGATATCAAGACCGAGTGACTGTAATTCCTTAAGAAGTACCTTGAATGATTCAGGGATACCGGGCTTAGGAATGTTCTCACCCTTGATAATTGCTTCATATGTCTTAACACGACCAACTACGTCGTCGGACTTAACTGTAAGGATTTCCTGTAATGTGTAAGCTGCACCGTAAGCTTCAAGTGCCCAAACTTCCATTTCACCGAAACGCTGTCCACCGAATTGAGCTTTACCACCCAAAGGCTGCTGTGTAACAAGTGAGTAAGGACCTGTTGAACGAGCATGAATCTTATCGTCTACCAAGTGGTGAAGCTTTAAGTAATGCATGTGACCGATTGTTGTAGGTCCGTCGAAGAGTTCACCTGTACGTCCGTCACGAAGCTGAACCTTACCGTCTCTAGAAATCGGAACACCCTTCCAAAGTGCTCTGTGTGCTCTGTTTTCTGATAAGTATTCATAAACTTCGGGAAGAAGCTCATCCTTGTGTAACTTTTCGAAGGTGTCAGCATTCTTATCGTACTCTACACCGTTCTTTTCAGCTTCCGCTTTAGCTTCTTTAGCATCAAAAGGAAGATTTACGTAATCGTTTGCAAGTTCAAGTGAATCCTGAATATCTTTTTCGTTTGCGCCGTCGAATACGGGAGTTGCAATGTTAAATCCAAGTGCCTTTGCAGCAAGTGAAAGGTGGATTTCAAGCACCTGTCCGATATTCATACGTGAAGGTACGCCCAAGGGGTTAAGCACGATATCAAGAGGACGACCGTTGGGAAGATAAGGCATATCTTCTACAGGAAGCACTCTTGAAACGACACCCTTGTTACCGTGACGTCCGGCCATCTTATCGCCGACTGAAATCTTACGCTTCTGAGCAATATATACACGAACTGACTGGTTGACACCGGGTGCCAATTCGTCGCCGTTTTCTCTTGTAAATACCTTAGCATCTACGATGATACCGTATTCACCGTGAGGAACCTTAAGTGAAGTATCTCTTACTTCTCTTGCCTTTTCACCAAAGATAGCTCGAAGTAATCTTTCTTCGGCTGTAAGTTCGGTTTCACCCTTAGGTGTTACCTTACCTACAAGGATATCACCGGCTCTTACTTCAGCACCGATGCGGATGATTCCTCTGTCATCCAAATCCTTTAATGCATCATCACCGACACCGGGAACGTCACGAGTGATTTCTTCGGGTCCGAGCTTAGTGTCACGTGCTTCTGCTTCATATTCTTCAATATGGATTGATGTATAAACATCATCCTGTACAAGTCTTTCGCTAAGAAGAACAGCATCTTCGTAGTTGTAACCTTCCCAGGTCATGAAACCGATAAGAGGGTTCTTACCAAGTGCAAGTTCTCCGCCGCTTGTTGAAGGACCGTCAGCAATAACTTCGCCCTTCTCAACGCGTTCGCCCTTAGAAACGATGGGCTTCTGGTTGTAGCAGTTTGACTGGTTACTTCTCTGGAATTTGGTAAGCTTGTAGTCTACCACTTCGCCATCGTCCTGTGTAATCTTCACTAAGTTTGAAGAAACATAAGAAACAACACCGGCTTCTTTTGCTACTACGCACACACCTGAGTCAACTGCTGCCTTGGGTTCCATACCGGTACCTACTGCAGGAGCTTCGGTAACCATAAGCGGAACTGCCTGACGCTGCATGTTTGATCCCATGAGGGCACGGTTAGCATCGTCGTTCTGAAGGAAAGGAATCAAAGCTGTAGCAACCGAGAATACCATTCTGGGTGATACGTCCATGAAATCAAACATGGTGCTTGGATATTCCTGTGTCTCTTCTCTGTAACGACCTGAAATTGACTTCTTAACGAAGGTTCCGTCAGGATTAAGTGCTACGTTAGCCTGAGCTACATGGTAGTTATCTTCTTCATCTGCTGTCATGTAAACAACTTCGTCTGTTACTCTGGGATTTTCAGGGTCAGACTTGTCTACTCTTCTGAAAGGAGCTTCGATGAAGCCGTATGTATTGATTCTTGCATAAGATGCAAGAGAGTTAATCAAACCGATGTTAGGACCTTCAGGTGTTTCGATAGGGCACATACGTCCGTAGTGAGAGTAGTGTACGTCTCGAACTTCGAATGATGCACGTTCTCTTGAAAGACCGCCGGGACCAAGTGCAGATAAACGTCTCTTATGAGTAAGCTCACCAAGAGGGTTGTTCTGATCCATGAACTGAGAAAGCTGTGATGAACCAAAGAACTCTTTAACTGCAGCCTGTACGGGCTTAATGTTAATAAGAGCCTGAGGAGTAACTTCCTCTGTATCATGTGTCTGCATTCTTTCACGTACCACTCTTTCAAGTCTTGAAAGACCGATACGATACTGGTTCTGTAAAAGTTCACCAACCGCACGAATACGTCTGTTACCAAGGTGATCGATATCGTCATCCTTACCGATACCGTATTCAAGGTGCATGTTGTAGTTGATTGATGCAAAGATATCGTCAACTGTGATGTGCTTGGGCACAAGTTCATGAACGTTTCTCTTTAATGCATCGAAAAGTTCGTCTGCCTTATCCTGATATTCATCAAGGATTGACTTAAGTACGGGATAGTAAACAGCTTCTGTGATGCCAAGTTCCTTGGGATCGCAGTCAACATACTTTGTGATGTCAACCATTAAGTTAGAAAGAACTCTTTCAACTCTTTCTTCTGTTTCTACCATTACATAAGAAACTGCAGCGTTCTGAATTTCTTCAGCTATATCAACAGTAACCTTTGTTCCTTTTTCCGCAATAATTTCGCCTGTAACGGTTGAAACAACGTCTTCGGCAAGAACCATGTTACGGATACGGTTCTTAAGGTGTAATTTCTTGTTGAATTTATATCTACCAACGCGAGCTAAATCATAACGTTTGGGGTCAAAGAACATTCCCTCGATAAGGCTCTTTGCATTATCTACGGAAAGAGGTTCACCGGGACGAATCTTCTTATATAACTCAAGCAAACCTTCCTGATAGTTTGTGGAAGTATCTTTTGCAAAAGATGCTTCGAGCTTAGGTTCGTCACCAAATATTTCACGGATCTCATCGTTTGTTCCCAAACCGAGGGCACGCAAAAGAACGGTAATCGGGACTTTACGAGTCCTGTCTACACGTACATAAAAAACATCATTGGAATCTGTTTCATATTCCAACCACGCACCACGATTGGGGATAACCGTTGAAAAGAACAAACGCTTACCGATTTTATCGTGTTCGATATTGTAATATATGCCGGGAGAACGAACCATCTGGCTTACGATAACTCTTTCGGCACCGTTGATAACGAAAGTACCGGTTTCGGTCATCAAAGGGAGATCTCCCATGAATATATCATGCTCGATGATAGCTCCGGTCTCCTTATTGCAAAGACGCACTTTGACCTTTAAGGGAGCCGCATAAGTAGCATCGCGCTCTTTACACTTCTCGATTGTGTACTTGGCATCTTCTCTGCAAAGTTCGGAATCAACAAATTCCAAGCTTAAACGTCCGCCGAAGTCTTCAATCGGAGAAATGTCATCAAATACCTCTTTTAATCCGTCCTTAAGGAACCATTCGTAGGAATCCTTTTGAACTTCAATAAGGTTGGGCATTTCCAAAACTTCTTTTTGTCGAGAATAACTCATACGTGTGTTTCTGCCTGCGGGCACTTGACGTATTCTGTTTTTTTCCATTGACACTCACCCCGTTCTTATGATTTAACCGCTTTTTTATATGTAAAAAAGGGCATAAAAAACCACAGCACTCCACAATAGAGCAACCTACATTCTAAGTCAAATCATTTTTAAAGTCAAGGGATTTTTTAAAGGTTTTAAAAGAATTTTATAAGCATAAAGAAACTGTAGGGAAAATGCCCTAAGACCGATGGTCTAAAGGGCATTCTACTTCTTAGAAACATATTTTGCAATAGTATTGTAAAGGCTTCTTGGTTCAATGGGCTTTGAAAGGTGCTCATTCATTCCTGCATCCAAAGAAGCCTGCACGTCTTTATTAAATGCATTGGCTGTCATGGCTATTATGGGAATCTGCCTTGCATCGTCTCTTTCCATGGCGCGAATATATTTTGTGGCCTTAAGCCCGCTCATAACAGGCATTCTTATATCCATTAAGATAAGGTCGTAGTGGCCGGGCGTATGGGAAGAAAACTTTTCCATGGCGTCCTGTCCGTTAACGGCGGTTTCCGCTATCATACCTTTCTTTTCAAGCAATGCAACCGCAATCTCTCTGTTAATGTCATTATCTTCAACCACAAGGATTCTTTTTCCGTTTAAATCCGCGTCTTCATACTTAACCATGTGTGCGGGGCTGTCTTTTGCAATTTCAAAGTCAAGCACCACCTTAATTGTGGTTCCTGCACCCGGCGCACTGTTTACGGTTATCTTACCCTTCATGGCATCTATTATGGCTTTCACGATAGATAATCCAAGGCCCGTTCCGTTAAGCTCAGAGTTTACATCTTTTGATTCCTGCTGGAAAGGCTCAAACATTCTTCTTTGGAATTCATCGCTCATTCCTATGCCGTCGTCTTTTACAATGAAAGTAACCTTGGCATTTCCGCCTTCAAGTTCTTTTTGCCTGCATTCAAACAAAATGTGGCCGCCGGCAGGGGTATACTTAATGGCATTTGACAAAAGGTTTATAAAGACCTGAGTAATTCTTAAAGGATCCGTCATCACCACATAGTCTTCGGGGATACTTGACTTCCATTCAAAGTCAACCGTTTTGCTTGCGCACATGGGCTCAATAAGCATGTTGACGGCTTCCCAGAATTCACCGAAGGAATAAGGCACCTTATTAATCTGAAACTTCTTTTGGGAAATCTTAGAAATATCCAAAACGTCATTTATAAGTTGAAGCAAAAACTTTCCTGAGTATTGCACCTTCTCGATGTAATCGTTCATAACTTCAGGGTTGTTTACTTCATCTTTCATTAATGCGGTAAGCCCTAAAATAGCATTCATAGGGGTACGCATTTCATGGCTCATTCTTGTTAAAAACTCATTTCTTGCATTCATGGCGTTTTCTCTTTCTTTAAGCGCCTTTGCAAGACGAGCCTTTGCCGCATCTTCTTTTTCGATAACTTCCGTCACATCCTGCTTTATGATACAAAGAAAATTCTTTGCAGGGTCCATATATGAATACTGGAAAAGCTTTTTCTTTGTAAGTCCGTAGTCATCCTTTTCATCAAGCAAAAATTCATGGATTCCGTTTTGCTTGATGTTACCGTCAGCAACTGCTAAGTCTGTTGCAAGACGAGCTTTCTCAATGTCGTGAGGGTCTACATTTTCTCTAATGTATTTGCTCATTTCAACGTAATATTCATCCCCATAGGCTCCGAATATTTCCGTGTTTTTGTCTGCCTTAAATGTAAGGGTGCCGTTTTTTTCTCTTTCAACGCACATAACAAAATCATAGTTTTGCTCCATGATTTTGTTTAATACGCCCATCAAAAGTCTTTCTTCGGAAATGTCTTCTATAACAAAAGAAGCTATAAAGTCTCCCGTTACCGGATGCTCTTTAATATAGCATTCAATGTCAAGCCACATGGGCTTACGATTATTAAGTCTAAAGCCCGCAATGATGGCGTGATGTTTCTTTCCTTCTCTGTACTGTCCCGAAATTGAATTCATATCAAAAAGCTTTGTAAGACGCGCCCTGGACATAGGCTCTAAGGCCTTAGCCACAAAGCCTTCCTTTATGCTTTCAATATTCATGCCCACTTTTAAGTTAAAGGGGTTCTTTGCTCTTATGGAAATGATTTTATCTTTTGAAATACTGTATACAAAAGAAAATACTTTTCTTGATACGTCGACTTCACCGCTTAAAATCTTATATTTGCTTCTTCCCTGCCACTCATCTCCTTCAAAGGCGGTGACAAAGCTTTCGTCTTCATTTCCCGCAAACAAAGAAAGCTCTTTTTCAAATATTAAGTTTTCCATCCTTACATAAATTATCAAAAGTCCAACTATTACAGAGATAAGCCCTGCAATAATGACTTCCAAAATCATAAGGGATGTGGGTCTTCCTTTGGGAGAGCTTAAAGAAATTGCAACGCAGACTAATGCCGTGCCTGCTGCCCGAAAAAGAATCAACTTCAAAAATGAAGTGAGTATCATTACCGATAAAGAAATGCAAATGAGGCAGTATGTTAATACTGCTACGCTTGGCTGAAAAATAAAAAACACATGAAAAGCATAAGCAAAACAGAGTATGTACCAAATCGTACAAATAAAGCTTGTGATGTGCTTCACTTTATCAAACATAAAGTGAAGGCACACAAACAGAAGAATTGCTATCAGGTCATATCCCACAAAGGCAAAATTCACAACCGAATCATCACGGATAAATGCTCTGAAGATCCAGTCGATTACGGTTACTGCCACAAAAGTTATGGTGCCGACCTGAAGCGTCTTCTTGTTTATTTCAGCTATATCTTCTTTGTACTTTGAAAACAACCCTATCTTGAATAATGCAGGTTTCATGTGTGTCCCTTTTTATTCTTTGATTATTGAGATGTTGCTAAGTTTCATTCCGTCCTGGTTAAAGTAAATACCCATGTACTTATTTAACGCAATTCCGGTTTCAAGATCTAACTTTATATTATCTATTGTATCATCTGCGCCGTTTTTGTTAACAACTTTTTTAATGGTTCCGGCTAAACTTATGGCCATTGATATCTGAGAAAGCTCACTTCCGCTGGCAGATACATCCATAACCATCTTATAATTTCCGGGATCCATGACTGAAAGATTAATGAAATTCATGGTTCCCTTGGAAGTATCTATGATGGAAGGATCAATAACCGCGCCGTCAAAGATTTCAACGTCAGCCTTTACCACTCTTTCGTAGTTATCAAGCTGAGGGCGGTTTCTTTCTTCCCATTCATCCTTTAATCCGCAGACTCTTTCAAAAGAAAGGGTCTTCATTGTTGCTATCAAAATGTGGCGTACGTTTCTTTGAAGTTCGGCTCTTGTGAAGATTCCCTTCTTTAAGCCTTCTGTTGAGTCGTCTTCATTTGCGTTTTTAGCGGCATTTCCTGTTACCATGTAAACGTCGTTACCGCCTCTTATCATGTAAGAAGTATGCTGTCTTGTGGACTCGCCGCCTTCTTCGTTGATAAGTGTCCACCAATCTGTTTCCAAAAGGCCGTCATAGTGCCAGTCGTTTCTAACCACCAAAATGTTTTGTTCAAAATTGGAAGCGGTGTGAGTGCCGTTTAAGATTCCGTAGGTGGTCATTATGTTGTAGGCGCCGCCTTCAACTACCGCCATTTCAAATCCCTTTAAGTAAATTTCTCTTAAAGCTCTCTTTGACACTACGCTGTCACCTGTGTGACGTCCCACTTCTTCGTTGTTACAAGAGAAATGCTTGATGGTTCCCGTAACACCGTTTTTATGAAGTCCTTTGAGCTCTGCAACCGCCATAGCACCTGTAAGGAAAGGATCTTCACTGAAGTATTCAAAGTTTCTTCCGTTTAAAGGATTTCTGTGAATATTCATACCGGGGCCTAAAAGCGAATCGATCTTATTAAATCTAAGCTCTCTTCCCATGTACTCATAAACTTCTTCAAGAAGGTCTCTGTCAAAGGTACAAGCAAGGCAAACACCGTTAGGTCCCTGCATAGCCATTGCGCCTGAGTCCATTCTTATACCGCTAGGTCCGTCAGAACAACAGCAGGCGGGAATTCCGTAGCTCTCAAGCACATCAGTTGAGCCTGCAAAAGCAGCTGCGGTACCGGGGCACACTCTTCTTGAGCACATGCCCTCGCCTCTTGTCATCTGTATCATTTCTTCATCGGAAAGTCCTTGTATGAATGTGTCCAAAGAAACCTTTCCGTCTCTTACGTCTTTTAACTTGTACTTCTGTTCTCCAAGGTAAGGAAGTTCTTTTAACTTCTTTCTTTCCTCTTCGATTCTAACCTTTGTATCTACCTTTCTTGTGGGTACGTCTTCGTAAGCAACCTTTCCGCCATTGTTTACCATGCGCTTAAACGGTTTGATGGGAGAAAGAGCGTCTTCGGTTTCTTTAATCGCTACCAAAGAATTGATGGAGATTTCAAAAATCTTTTCAGCATCTCTTACATTGCTTCCTTCAAAGAGCTCGTAGACACCGGGCTCTAACACCCATGCGTTTGCGTGTCCTGTGTAGCCTCCGTCGTCATAGCAAGCCATTGCCTTTAAGTCAAAAGAAAGTGTTACGTCTTCTTTTGCACCTGCAAAGATTGTATTTGTCTTTGCAAACTGTACAAGCTCTCTGTCTGCCTTAGAAAGCTTACCGTTAGGAGCTTTAAAGAAAAGCATTACGGCTTCTTTACCTGCAACCTTACCTGTGTTTTCAACGCTCACACGTACATTAACTTCGTTCTCGCCAAGGTCAACTACGCTAGAGTGTTTAAAGGTTGTATATGAAAGTCCGTATCCGAAGGGATATAAAACTTTATCCTTTGCAAAGGTTTCAAAATATCTGTATCCCACAAAGATATCTTCTGTGTATATATTTTCATGCTCGTCACCAAAGTTATCGCTTGAAGGATAGTCTTTAAAGTCGTAGGCGATTGTATCTGTTAAGTGTCCTGAAGGATTAATCTTTCCTGTAAGAACATCCGCTGCTGCATTACCGCCTTCAACACCGCCCTGCCAAATATACATAACGGCTGCTGGATTATATTCCTTAACCCACTTCATATCGATGATATTTCCAGAGTTAAGAAGCACTACGGTTCTTTTAAAAGCGCTTGTAACTTTCTTTAAAAGAGCCTCTTCATCGTCTCTTAAAAGGTAGCTTCCTTTTTCTGCCTTGTTATCTTTGTCTTCACCTGCAAGGCGACCGATAACAACGATAGCAACGTCTGCGTTTTCTTTGCTATCCTTAAGCACTTCATCGGAAACTTCCATTTCTACCTGGCTGAAAGGTTCGCCGGCCCAGCCCACACCTTTATCAAAGGGATGGTCTTTAAGCCATTCTCTGTAGACATCAGCAAGCTTCTCGTATACATCTACAGAAGCGTTTTTAAGTCCGTCATAAATATTAACTACATAAGGCACATTTACAAGGCCGCCTGAGCCTGTACCGCTTTTAATGTAGTCAAATTGTGTGCGTCCGAAAATCGCAACTCTGTCTTCTTTCTTTAAGGGCAGACAATCGTTATCGTTTTTTAATAAGACGCAGCCTTCAGCACCTGCTTTACGCACAATCTGTGCGTATTCCTTCCAGTCAAGAACAAATTTCATAATTATTTTTCCTCTGTCTTTGAATCTTTCTTGTTAAACACAAATACTTTACTGAAGATATAGTTTGCAATCGTAACAAGTACAGCTGAAATAAGAGTAACCACGAAAACATTGATTCCAAGTAAGGGGCCAAGAACCTCTGTTAAGAACAAATCAAGAAAGAAAGTCGATACTCTCGATCCGCAAAACTTTAAGCACTCGGGAACCCAGGGGCCGTGTGATAAAAACACAAACTTTCTGTTTAAAGGATAAGCAACAGCCACACCCGAAACCCATGTTACTATTGAAAGAATTGATGTTTGCAGCGCTGTGGGATGAAGGGGACCTCCGAATACAAACTGGTTCCATAAAAACTTACATCCCCAGGATACAACCGTACATATTCCGCCTACAATGATGTAAACTATTATCTCGCGATATTTTACTATTAATTCTTTTATCTTTTCTATCATAATCTCATTCTCTTTTTTTCTTTACTTAAATGCCTTAAAAGTCAGTAAAAGGGCAGGCTCACATAGGAATCTGCCCTTCTTTTCTTTATTATTCTATCACTAAATCGCTCCAAACATCGTCGGGACAAAGTGTGATGTATGTCTTACCTGTGTTAAGTGTAATTTCTTCTTTTGTATCAAGCTTGTAGAACTTGGTAAGTACATCGTATGTGGGCTTTTCCCAGCTGATGGGGATTGCCTTACCGTTTGTAAGGTAGTAGCCCTTCTGAGAAGAACCGATAGCGTTGTAGCACATATAACCGTCGCCGTATTCAAAGAAAGTACATCCCTGAATAATTACGTTCTTAAACTCAAGTGCAGGCTTATCTTCTTTTGCTGCATCTTCATACTTCTGGCCGTATTCGGAATAAACGTATACGCCCTTCTTTTCATCATATGTAAGACGTGTCTGGTTGTGTAAGTAAGGAAGCTTTACAAGCTCTGCCTTCTTAGCCTTAGGTTCGTCATCAAGAGTAAATTCCTCGTCTGAGAAAGTAAAGTGAGGACCAAGGTCATACTTGTTGTATTCCATATCCCATCCTTCGCCTTCAATTCTTGAAACAAGTCCCTTATAGGTATTGCCGGCATATTCGCCTGAGCCCTTGTAATCGGCACCTGTTGCATATTCTTCATAGAATCCCTGTTTTCCTCTGTCAATTCTTGCAAAACCGCCGCTTAAGTGGTTTGTTGAATTGGGAAGTGCAAGCCAGTCATTAATCATGAAAGGACCGCCGTCATGAACAAGGATTGCATTGTATTCTGTGAAAAGGAAACAGTTGGTAGGACGTGTGGAACGTACGTTACCAATCATTTCAATATCCTGCCAGTCCTTAACGATACACATAAGTCTTGTGATTCTGTCGTTAAGAGTGGAATTCATAAGTTCATATACGATATCAGCATCTGTGGTTCCGTAATGAGGAAGCGCTGTGCTTTCATTATCAACCATAACAGCGATGGGACGCTGGTTCTTAATGTCATTGCTGATCCATTCGTTTGTAAGTTCACTCCTGTATGAATTGGGAGGGATAACTTCTTCTTTCTTTTCTTCTGTCTTAGCTTCTTCAGTAGAACCGCTGTCAACTGATAAGGGTTCTTCATTAATTGTAAAAGGAGCTGATGCAGATGTTTCTTCTTTACTACCGCATGCGGCAAGAGAAAGCATCATCATTGCTGCAAGTGCAACACTTAAAATTTTTTTCATTTCATTACCTCTACATAGTATGTATTTAAAAACACCATTCTTATTTTACCCAAAGCGCGCTGAATATTCAATCACTTCTTTACTTGATTATTTCGAAAGATAACTGTATTCTTTATTTTAAAAGAAAGGGAGAATTTAATGGAATCTAACACAAAGCAGGCTATTATCGACTACGTTATATCTAAGGCCGAGAGTAAGCCCCTTAAGCAGATCACCATAGGGGAGATAGGAAAGGCCGTCGGAATAACGAGAAATACCTTCTATTACTACTTTAAAGACATATACGACGTTTTGGACCAGGCAATTTCCGTTGAGTTTGCAAAACTTATTGAAGCTCCTGTGGACAATGACGAAAAGGCTTTGTTTGATATAATCGAATTCACCGTTATGTATAAAAAAGTCTGGGTGAATCTTTACAGAACAATCGGCCAGGAAAGGCTTCGCACCTATGTTTTGAACAAGGTGGATGTTGTTTTCATTAAATACATCGAAGCTCATCTTGACGGAGAGACCTTATCAGACCTTGATATGGGTATTTTAAAGACATATTTTGAAGAAGCCTTATTCGGAGTTTTGGTTCGCTGGATAAGAGGTGAATCAAGAGGTAACACTCCTCAGGAAATGCATGAAATATCTGAAAGGATCCGTGTGGTATTTGACGGATGCTTAGACTTAATGCTTGAAAACATAAAGAAAAACCCGTGAGCAATCACGGGTTTTAATTATAATACAATCTTTAATCCTAAAAGTGTGGCAAGAAGCGTTGGAATCGAAACAAGTGCTCCGTACTTTAAATAAGACGGAAACTTAAATTCAACCTCATGCTTTTTAAGTATTCCCGACCACATGATTCCTGCCAGGGCTCCGATAGGCGTAAAGAACGCGCCGATGTTTGAGCCTATTATTGCGGCATACACGCCTTCATAAAGGTTTGCTGCAGGAAGTCCTTTAAGCATCGAAGAAAACAAAACGCTCATAGGAATGTTGTTTACAAGGTTAGCAATTAGGAATGATGCCACTCCCTCTTTTAAAATGAAGTTTGAATCCCCTATCATTTTTCCAAAGCTCTGTGAGTATCCGGCCTTATCAAAGCAAAGCACGAATATAAACATGGATATTACAAAAGGAACAAGTTCCCAGGGCATTCTCTTTGCGCATCTAAGCAAAATCCTTGCATCTTTCTTTGTCGCCTTTAAATACACAAAGCTTGAAGTAAAAAGGCTTAAGGCAAAGACAAGTGTCACATGCCACATTTCAAATCCTATGTAAGAAGAAACCACTAATAAAAGTGTGCACATGGATAAGTGGCCAACGCCGATAATCAAAAGCACCTTATCTTTTATGTGAAAATCATCCTTTTCAGCAGACATTGGCTTTGAAAAGTTCTTTCTGAAAATCAAGAACAAAATCACAAAGGCCGACACTCCACCGAATATTGTGGGAAGCGCCATTACCTTTAAATACTGAATAAATGTTATGCCGTTAGATGACGCAAGATAAACATTTGTGGGGTTACCGATTATAAGCCCCATGCTCCAGGTGTTTGCTGCCACAAACTCCGTAAACAAATAAGGAATCGGGTTAATCTTCGCGTTCTTTGAAAAATAGCAAATAAAGGGTGTAAAGGTAAGTATTATTATGTCGTTTGAAGTAAACACAGTCAGCACCGATACTGCCACAAATAGGTAGGTAAAGAGTTTATACTGGTTACCGCCCGATTTAGATAGCACCACGTTTGCACAGTACCTGAACACTCCTATTTCGTCTAAGAATATGGACTGAACCGTCATTGATAAGAAAAGCACCAATATCTTTATAGGGTTAATGGTGTTCTTTGCGGTAAGCCCTCTTCCTATTTCGCTTATGTCTATGCAGTCAAGGCTTATTAAAACTAAAGCCCCCAAACATGCAATTATCCAATAAGTGGAGATTGTAAATCTTTTAATCTTAATGCTAGGTAAAAATAAAATAGATAAAACAAGGCACAAACACGTAAGTGCCGTTACTGCTAATGTAAACATTTTACTGCCGTTTCTGTTTCTTTTTCTTTTTATTCAAAGAAATAATACTCTGTTATTCCCAATTCATTCATATTGCTTTTTGCCACGTCTCCGGAGTCGCAAGACGCCAAAACTATATTTGCATACACAGCCTTTACAATATCCAAGGAGTCGCATGCCGCGTAAGAGCTTTTAACCATTGTGTAGAGGCCGTTTTCTTTAAGCAAAACATAAGGCGATCTGTAAATGGTATCGCTACCCTTCATAACTTCGCTATATCCCCGTAAATCCCCTTGTAAAGCAAAAGAAACCATTCCGCTCATAGAAGTTCCGGGCTTAAGTTCCACCACCTTCTTAGTGGCAATTTCGCCGCCCTCCATGGCATATAATGTATATCCGCCACATTCATAATCGCCAAGGTCAATAATAATACCGCTTTGTGTTGTTATAAGGCCCTTAGTGTAGCCCGCAGAAGTCAGAGCATCCGCAACGATTCTAACCATGTATGCTTCTCTTAAAAGATTTAAGTCAAGTGAAGCTTCCTTTTCTTCATTATCCTTTAAATAGTTTTCAAAGGATTTTGAAACAGAAAAATTAACGCTTTTTTCTTTGCTTAAATCAAGGGTAAAGTTACTTAAATCAAGAGTCTTTTCTAAAAGAGCATTAACTCGCTTTGATTCTTCTTCATTTACGACAGGGTCAAATTCAACCGAATCGTCTGAGTATATGATTTCATTAAAGTGCTCATAAAAGGGGCCTGCAAACATGCTATAGCCTTTGTTTTCTTTGGTCTTTTCATAAGCATCCTTTAAGATGTCATAAAGCTCTTGTGAAATCTTAACATCGCTTCCTTTACTTTTATTTATGGTGCAAAGGTTCACATAGCCTTCGTATTCGTTGTAGGGGTCTGTAAGCTTATAGGCTCTTGCTAAAGCAATTGAATAAATCTGCGATATAGCCTTTTCGTTGGTTCTTATATCGCTGCTCTTTCCGTCTAAATAGTAAGACAGCTTTATTCCTGAGGCATAAAGATTTGCAGATTTATCAATCTGCGCATCTATAACATATATGCCCGGGTCTTTCTTTGTAAGCTTTTGTACGGCTCCTACGCCAATCACAATTGCCGCAATAAAGAAAGCTGCGCTTAAAATGCCTCTTATTATAAGCTGCTTCTTAGAGTATTCCTTCATTATTATTCCTCATAAGCAAAGGCAATTGCTTTCACAATTGCCTTTAAAAACCTATTATTTGCCAAATCTTAATTCCTTGTATTTCTCAAGTTCAGAAGGACTTGCATATACCATATGGCCGTTTCCTAAATCAACAAGCTCAGGCTTTTCGGTTTCGTAGTTGTGCATTGTCTTGGGATCGTAAACCAAAAGCTTCTTGTCTTTTTCGATTGCGGGGTCCGGAACAGGAATTGCGGACATAAGTGACTTTGTGTAAGGGTGTAAGGGATGTGCAAAAAGCTCTTCGGCTTCTGCTATTTCCATAATCTTACCTCTGTAGATAACTACGATACGGTCACTAATAAATCTTACAATCGAAAGGTCGTGAGCGATGAACAAATATGTAAGCCCACGTTCCTTCTGGAACTTCTTTAAAAGGTTAAGAACCTGTGCTCTGATGGAAACATCAAGTGCGGAAATAGGTTCGTCCGCAATGATGAATTCAGGTTCCATTACGATGGAACGAGCGATACCTACACGCTGTCTTTGTCCACCCGAGAATTCGTGAGGGTAACGTGTTAAGTGTTCGGGAAGAAGTCCGACTTCCTTTGTGATTGTCTCAACCTTCTTCATTCTTTCCTTCTCATCTTTGTAAAGATGGAAGTTTGTAAGACCTTCTGAAATGATGTATTCGATAGTAGCTCTTTCGTTAAGAGATGCTGAAGGGTCCTGGAAGATCATCTGAATCTTCTTAACTACTTCTCTGTCATCTTTCTTAGAGAGCTTACCTGAAATTCTCTTTCCGTCGTAAAGAATTTCACCGTTTGAACAGGGGTTAATTCTTACGATGGCACGACCGATTGTGGTCTTACCTGAACCGGATTCACCAACGAGCGAAACGGTTTCACCTTTATAAATATCAAAACTTACATTATCAACCGCTTTAAAACTGTTCTTCTTGTTACCGAAGACAACATCAAGGTTACGAATTGACAATAAAACTTTCTTTTCTGTATTTTCCATGTCGTCTCCTCCTAGCCTTCCACATTGATGTAAGACTTAAGCATCTTTTCATGAAGGTTCTTAATTCCTTCAGGTAATTCTACCTTAGGTGCTCTGGGGTC
>JAEEXG010000119.1 GCA_016291405.1 Lachnospiraceae bacterium | reverse complement strand
TTGGTAAGTATTCTCGCTCTGCTTTATCAGGCTTAAAATACCATTTTGTGTTTGCATGGTTTTTATAAATCTCAAGCTTTCCAAGAGGTGCAGAACCAATGATTTTGCGGCACTTTTCAATTTCTTTGCAAAGAAACTCGTACCGATTAAGAAGTGATTTGTACATAAAATCTCCTATTTAATTAGATTATGCTGAATACGGAAGTCCGAGTCGGATTTCCGAGACGCATTGAATATATGATATTTTTTACTCCTTGTCAACGCCTCACCAAGCATTTAAACTAGAGAAAGAGTGTGGGAACGGAGGGGGTATTTTAAATTTAATGACTAAAAATGAAATTATCGAACGCATAAATAAATTCCCATACGAGCGCACCGACTTTTGGCTTATTACGGGCGCAGCGATGGTTTTGTATGGAATTAAAGAAGAAACCGCTGACATAGATATGGGATGCAATAAAAAGATGGCAGATAGGCTTCAAAAAGAAGGGTTTCTTTATAAATACACAGAGAGTGGCAACCGGTGGTTTAAGGTTGGAGGAGACATAGAAATCTTTGAAAACTGGTTGAATGACACTGTTACGCGAATAGATGAAATCCCTGTTATTACATTAAAAGGGATGATTGATATGAAGAAAGAACTCGGAAGAGATAAGGATTTAAAGGATATTGCCTTGATCCAAGAGTTTATGAAGGGGGACACTTAAATGGAGAAACTTTACGATCGCGCCGATATTTACGACCTAATTGAGAGCGAAGAACGCTTTGGATACATAAAAAAGGACTGGACGCAATTCTTAGGAGAAAGAAACATTAAGACGGTTCTTGATGTAAGTATAGGTTCCGGCGGCATGACAATTCCGCTTCTTGATATGGGAATGGATGTTACGGGCTCTGACCTAAGCGAGGCCATGCTTGAAAGATGCAAAAAGAAAGTTAAAGCCAGAGGAAAAGACATTCAGCTTAAATGTACCGATTTTAGAGACCTTTCCTGCTTTGGCGATAAGAAATTTGATATGGTAGTAAGCACCGGCAATTCACTTGGATATGTAAGCAACGAAGATGTGCTTAAGACCCTTGAAGAAATGGATAAGCATGTAAAAGACGGAGGCTACATCTGCTTTGATTCTAGAAACTGGGAGAAGATACAGAAAGAAACCGAACGGTTTTACTTTTACAATCCCTTCCATCACGGCGAAAACAGAGTAAATCTTATGCAGGTTTGGGACCATAACTCGGACGGTTCCATCACCTTTAACCTTCTTTATTCCTTTGAAAAAGACGAAAAGATATTCCAAAGAGAAATATTTGAAGAGCACTACAATCCATTTAAACTTGAACCGGTAACAAAGCATCTCGAAAAGCTTGGATATAAAGATATTACGATAAAGCAGTTTCCATGCTACGCGCCCGGAGACGAATTTGAAAAGATGGATTGGTACAGATTGATAGCAAAAAAAGAAACTATTTGAGAGGATACAAAATGATTAAACGTTACAGACTTGGAAATCCCATAAAGACTTATGCAACGGTCATGGATATTCCCGTGGAAAAAGAAACCCTTCCCGATTGGACCATAGACAAAGAAAGTAAGATTTTTAAAAGAACTCTTGGAAAAGAGACGATAGTTTACGGCCTTGGCGAGACCCTTAGGGGAATAAATAAAAGGGGCTGGACCTACAGAAGCTTTTGCTCAGATGATTCTCAGCATATGGAAGATAAGAAGTCTTTATATGCGGCTCAGAATTTCTTTATCATAGACGATGAAAAGCCCGTTGGCTACTACTGGGATACCCCTGAAAGTGTTGAGTTTGATATAGGTTGCACTGATATCGACACATTTTTTGTAAAGCACCAAGAACTTGACGTAGATATTTATGTTTGCGTTGCCGATACAAAAAAAGAAATCGTTAAGGAATTTAGAAAACTCATAGGCTTAAGCTTCATTCCTCCAAAGTGGGCCTTTGGCTACGGCCAGAGCAGATGGAGCTACTTTACCGCGGATGAAGTCAGGGATTTGGTGGCTAAATACGAAGAACACGATATTCCCATCGATTCTGTGTACCTTGACATAGACTACATGGATAGATACAAAGACTTTACGATTAACGAAAAAGACTTCCCGAATTTCAATGACTTTGTAAAAGAGATGAAAGAAAAAGGTGTTCATCTTGTGCCCATTATCGATGCGGGAGTAAAGGTTGAAGACGGATACGACGTATACGAAGAGGGCGTTAAGAACGGTTTCTTTTGTAAGAAAGAAGACGGAAGCAATCTGGTTGCTGCCGTTTGGCCGGGAAGAGCGATGTTCCCCGATTTTCTTAACGAAGAAGCAAGAAAATGGTTTGGAGATAAATACAAGATTTTATTGGATGCGGGAATAGAAGGCTTTTGGAATGACATGAACGAGCCTG
>JAEEXG010000064.1 GCA_016291405.1 Lachnospiraceae bacterium | reverse complement strand
GATTTAATGTGTCTAAACCCGATAAAGCCAACTGTACCGGCCATGAGTATTCCTAGAACCGAAGCTACAAGGATAATACCACGAACCATGCTTCTACTTTTTTTATTCATTCTAATAACCTCTCTTTGTGCCAAGAAAAGGTTCCCCTTGGACTAGGACTGTAGTCCTATGCCGAGGATAAATTATACTTAAAAGAAAGGTGAGGTGCAATATTTTTTTAAAGTTTCTCTGCTTTGCATCAAAATAAACAAAAGTAAAATGACTATACTGTCAAAAATAAACAAAAAAAGGGATGGCCTTTAGCCATCCCTCTTTTCCTTTATCTAACTTCGAATTTATTAACCACTTTGTCAAGACTTTCGGCATTTTCCTTACTGTTTTTAGCAAGGTCTTCAATGTTTCTTGTAACACCGGATGTCTGCTCATTCTTTTGAATGATTTCCGCAACGCCCGAACTGTTTTCTGAAGAAGCAGAGTTAACTGCAGTAATTTCTCTTGCGATTTCATCAACGGAAGAATTAAGTGCATCCATTGCATCGCCGATTGCGTTAACCGCTTCCTGAATGGTAGCAATACCTGTGTTAAAGTGTTTGCTCTGCTCAGCAAAGTTACCGAAGGTATCGATAACGTCAGTCTTAACAAGCTCGATAAGCTTATTAACCTGTTCTCTTACATTAACAACGGATCTGTTACTTTCTTCAACGATTTCCTGAATGTTTAATGCAGTATTCTTTGACTGGTCGGCAAGGGCTGCGATTTCTCCCGCAACAACCGCAAATCCGCGTCCTGCTTCACCTGCTCTTGCAGCTTCAATTGAAGCGTTAAGTGATAACAGGTTAGTCTGAGAGGTAATCTGCATGATGGCATCCGCAAGCTCGTTGATCTTTTCAACAGCTTCTAAGCTCTTTAATGCTTCCTGCATGCTCTCAACTGTTTCATCAAGAGTAGATACGTTTGTTTCAACTTCTTTATCAATCTTTTCGCTTAAGTCACTGGCTGTAGCGATAAGTTCGTCTGAGTCTTTTCTTCCTTCCGAAACCTTTTCTGAAACTGTTCCAACTAAACCCACAATCTTGTTGATTTCTTCGTTAACGGATTCAATTGAAACATTGGTGGTATCGATACTTCCGGAAAGAGCATCCGCAACGTGTGCGTTTTCTGAAGTAACGGATACAAGCTTATCGGAAGTCTGTTCCAAATCTCTTGAACTCTGGGTAAGTGATGAACTGCAGTTTCTAAGGATGCCAACAACGTCTGAAAGCATTCTGATAACTTCCTTGGTGGCAACCGCAAGCTTACCGATTTCATCGCCTCTCTTTTCAAGATCTTCGATTTCACTTCCTGTATTTAAATCGTAGTTTGAAACCTTTGTAAGGGCATTTTGTACTCTTGTTAAAGGCTTTGTCAAAATATTAATGATAATCGCAAGTACAACTGCGATTGCTACAAGCACGATTACACCCACCAAAAGGATAGAAGACTGAGCAGCCTTAGCCTGTGAATATAATTCGCTTGCATCTGCTCCTACAAAAAGAAGCCAACCGTACTGAGGAAGAGTGATATAAGAGCCAAGCATCTGCTTTCCTGTTTTAGCGCTTGTATAATCCAAGGTTCCGCTTGTCACTTCTTCGCCGTTTGTAATCTTTTCATATAAAGAAAAGGCGGGGCCGGATTCTATTGTTGTGGTTATTAAAGAAGGATCCGTATCGTAAATGATGCTTCCGTCACTTGTGCTAAGAAGCATGATTTCCTGATTCTTTGTAACCTTAATATCCGAAAGCATTCCGTTTAATTCGGCAGAAGAAACCGTTACGGATACATATCCTGAGGGTTGCTTTGTGCTTGTGTAACCTGACTTTGCCATACAAAGTGAAATCTCATTTGTAGCAGGTGACAAAAGTGCCATCGCACTGTATAAAGGAGTGCCGTCGGGAGTGTAGTAGTAGGAATTTAGCATTTCGATGATTTCATCGGGGTTTCTGAATCCTACCATTGCCGGCACATTGTGCACAAGACAGGTTCCTTCATAGGCTGTAAATAAAACAGAGTCTACATTAGGAATGATGGTTGCAATGCTTTCTGTTGTAGCCTGTGCTCTTGCAACAACTTCAGGGTCAGGGTTGTTTGAATCTTCCATCAAAGCCTGCATGGAATCAGAGATCATATAGGCGTCAAGGTAAGTAAATTCCCTGGCTATATATTCACCGATTAAAGTGGATTTTGATTCAACCACACCGGTTAACTGCTCTGTGGCAGTTTTCTTCATAATTTTAAGAATGTTGTTTGATGAAATAAAAGTTACTGCGGCAATACCTATTGCTGCAGCAAGTACAACAAACAAAGTAATCCTCACATATAGTTTTGCTTTTTTCATAGAGACACCTCCACGTATCTGCGTGTTTATGCGTATTCCTCCATATTCCCATATTTCCCTTATACAGGTAGGTAATTACAGTGCTGTTAACGTTTTGGCGGTTATTTATTAACATGTTTACGAGGGGTTAATTATTTTTAGGTAAAATATGTTATCAAATAAGAATTGTTTGGTTCTTTATGGTAGAAAGGATTAGATATGAGTAAATTTCTTGTGGCAGGAATCTTACAAAGAGAAGCAATTGTTAAAATCGATAGTTTGCCCCTTAAGTTTCAGGCTGTTACGGATATTCCAAACAGCGTCCACTACGGAGTGGGGGGAGACTCTTATAATGAAGCAATAGCTTTAAAGTGGCTTGGAGACGATGTGGATTTCTTTACAATGATAGGTAAGGCCGATGATCCTTCAATCGTAAATTCAAATGCCAACGACATAACATTGGTGACAGATTTTATTCTTCCTAAATTAAATGCCACTGCCTCAGCCGTAATCTTCTACGACAAGTTAAAGCAGCAGCAGATTTTTGAAGATATTAAAGACTTAAGAGAAACGGCTTATGATATTAAGCTTTTTAAAAAAGAAATTGCTACGGCGGATATGTGCGTGTTTGCTAACTGTAACTTCTGTAGGCCATTACTTGAGGAAGCCAAGAAAGCAGGAAAGAAAATAGCCGTAAACATCCGTAACTTTAAATATGAAACAGAGCAATACAATGCGGACTTTTTATCAAGCGCTGACATTCTTTATTTAAGTGATGACCGCTTAGATGAAGATCCCATTGATTTTGTTAAGTATATTACGGAAAAATACACTCCCGAAATTGTAATCTTAGGACAGGGCGCCCAGGGCGTAACCTTCTTTTCAAAGAAACTTGGCACCTACACCCACTATAACAGCGTAAAGACCAACGAAGTGGTAAATACTGTAGGCGCAGGTAACGCACTGTTTTCTTGCTTCTTACATTACTACAACAAAACAGGAGACGAAATCTACTCAATAAAGAACGCCCTTTTGTTTGCTTCCTATAAGATTGGATTTGTGGGAACCTCAAACGGATTTATGACAGAAAAACAGATTGAAGACTGGCGAGACTTAATTTGGAAAAAATCGAATCCCTTCCCCAATAACTAAGTAATAAAGATAAAAAGGCTAAATCACTTAAAGGTGATTTAGCCTTTATTTGATTGAAGGAAGAGGCAAAAATTGGTACTATAAGATATATAAATTCTTAGAGGTATAAGTATGGGGTTAAGATTTGTTTTTGGCCCTGCAGGATGCGGAAAAAGCACCTTTGTGCAGGAAGAGCTTATAAACAGAGCAATCAAAAATTCTAAAGAAACCTATCTTTGTATCGTGCCCGATCAGTTTACGATGCAGACTCAGTCTGACATTGTGAAGCGCCATCCCCAAAAAGGAATTCTAAATATCGATGTATTAAGCTTTGGAAGACTGTCTTACAGAGTCTTTTCAGAGACCGGAAAATCAGACATTCCCATACTTGATGATACGGGAAAAAGCTTGGTGGTAAGAAGGGTGGCATCTAAGGTTAGCGAATCCATGCCATATCTTGGAAAGAACTTAAATAAAATCGGTTACGTACATGAAATAAAATCTCAGATCTGTGAATTTATGCAATACGGCTTAAGCGTTAAGGACGTTAAAAACCTGGCGGAAAAGGCCGAAAATCCCTTACTTAAGCATAAGCTATCCGATATATCCGTAATCTATGAAGCCTTCATGGAGTTTAATAAAGATAAATACATTACCGGGGAAGAAACCTTAGACCTTCTTTGTAAAAAGATTTATGAAGCGGACTTTTTAAAGGGCTCAACCATTGTGTTTGACGGCTTCACAGGCTTTACGCCAATTCAGGAAAGAGTCATTTTACGTCTTTTGGAAGTGGCAAAGGAAGTTGTTATCACATTTACTTTGTCAAATCCCGAGACGCCCGAAGAGACAGGCTTTGAAGAAAAGTTATTTTACTTAAGCCGTAAAGGCGCTAATCGCCTTAAAACAAAGGCTAAAGATTTAGGAATCGAAATTGAAAAAGATATCATAATGGATTCTGACAAGGGCAGGTTTTCGGATAATCCAGAGCTTCGCTTCCTTGAAGAAAACATCTTTAGATTTCCCTATAGTACTTATAAAAGTGAAGTTAAAAACATAGGCATAATCTCAGCTTCTGACATTGAGGCCGAGGTTTCAAAAGTGTGCCTAATTATAGACGAGCTTATAAGAAAAGAAAACTACGCCTATAAAGATATAGCCATCATAACGGGCAATGAAGAAGAGTATGCCCCTATCTTTGAAAAGCGCATGAGAGAATTAAACATGCCAAACTTCATCGATAAAACAAATGCCATTGTTTTAAATCCTTTTACGGAATATTTAAAGAGCGCTCTTCAAATCATTATTAAAGACTATTCTTATGACTCTGTTTTCCACTATTTAAGAAGCGGATTTACGGAGTTTAATGAAGACGAAATCGACAGGTTTGACAGGTACATATCAAGCCTTAACATAAGAGGAAAAAGCGCTTATTCAAAGGGATTTAAAAGACGTGAGAGAGGTTTAAATGACAAGGAAGCAGCCGAAAAAGAAAGGCTTATTCATGATGAAATGAGAAGCCGCCTTTTTGCTAAGCTTTCTTTACTTGATAAAGATTCAAAGACAGCGGGGGATTATGCAAGAAATCTTTACGAATTTTTAAAAGAGAATAATTCCTTTGAAAAGCTTAAAGCATACAGAGACTTTTTTGAAGAAGAAAACGACTTATCAAAAGCCAAGGAATATGAGCAGATTTATAAATGCATAATGGAGCTTCTTGACACCATAGTTTCTTTAATCGGTGAAGAGGAGATGGACATAAATGAGTTTTACAAGATTTTTGAAGCGGGAATCAGGGAAATTGAAGTAGGTACCATCCCTAAGAACGTGGACAGAATCCTTATAGGCGATATAGAAAGAACCCGTGTAAGCGAAGTTAAGGCTTTGTTCTTAGTTGGCTGTAATGACACAAATATTCCGAAAGCTACTGACAAGGGTGGCATTTTATCTTCCGTTGAAAGAGAGAGCTTACTTAACCTAGGCTTTGACCTTGCCCCCACTCCGAGGGAAGAAATGTACACTCAAAAGCTTTATCTTTACATGAATATGTGTAAGCCAAAAGAAAAGCTTTTTATCACTTATGCAGGATGCGATACAGCGGGAAAGAGCATGCGCCCTGCCTACTTAATTGAGACAATTAAAAAGATTTTCCCTGAAATTAAGGTTTCAAAGGCATATACGGAAGCCTCAATGGAAGCTATGTCCACACTTAAGGATAGCGAAAGATACTATGCCATGTTAATGAGAGAGTACGTGGAAGGAAAGCTATCAAAAGATAAAGAAAACCTTGCGGCGGCTCTTTATAAAACCTATGAAGAAGAGGACGTAGAAGCGGGAAGCGAGATTTTAAAGGCTTCCTTTAAGGAATATTTGCCGACACCTTTGTCAAAAGAAATAGTACGGCTTCTTTATACAGACACGATTCGCGCAAGCATAAGCCGAATGGAGCTTTATGCAGGCTGTGCATATTCTCACTTTTTAAAGTATGCCATGGGCCTTAAAAAGAACATGGAATACTCTTTTGAAGCATCAGATTTAGGAACTATCTACCACGGAGTCCTTGATAACTTTTCTTCTGAGCTAGAAAGAAGAAACCTTTCATGGCGCGACTTTACGCCGGAAGAAGGTAAGGAAATGGTTAAGGTAGCGGTTAAAAACTACTGCGAAGAGTACGATCAGGGCCACTTACTTGATGACGAAGAAAGTGCCTACACTATCACAAAAATTACCCGCATCATGGAAAGAACCGTCGATACACTGCAGTTTCATGTAAAGCAGGGTAAGTTTATGCCCGGAAGCCATGAGTATAGCTTTGAGCGTGAAATTGCCCTTGATGACGGAAAAAAGATGCTTTTAAACGGTAAGGTTGACAGATTTGACATTTATGAAACCGACGACAAAGTGTATGTAAAAATTGTGGATTATAAGTCCGGAGAAAGAAAGGTGGATGTTACTAATATCTACCACGGAATAGAGCAGCAGTTATCAGTTTATATGAAGGAAGTTATAAACCACGAAAAGCTTGTAAATCCCGGTAAAGAAGTGCTTCCTTCAGCCCTTTTATACTACACAATCGATAATCCCATGATTTCTGTTAAAGAGAAGGTTTCAAAGGAAGAAATCGACAGGGCTATAAAGAAAGAACTTAAAGTGGAAGGACTTATTGAAAATTCCACAGAAAACATTTCAAGCCTTGATGAAAACGCGGCGGGAGACTCACTGGTGCTTCCGATTAAGCTAAAGACAAACGGAGAGCTTGATGCAAGAAGCGCGGCAAGGACTTTATCTAAAAATGAGTTTTTCAACATGCTTGATTATGTGGGAAGAATGATTAAAGAAATCGGAAACAGAATTTACGAAGGAGATAAGCGTATTTCTCCCGCAAAAGACGGGGATAAGAAAGACGCTTGCAAGTTCTGCGATTATAAGTCAATTTGTAGATTCGATGAAAAGATAAAGGGATACAAGGCAAGAGATTTAAAAGAAATCGATGATGAAACGGCAAGAGAAATTGTGATGGGAGAAGACCAAGATGGGCTTTACTTATTCGACTGACCAGCAGGCGGTCATTGATGCAAGAAATCAAAATATTTTAGTCTCAGCGGCAGCAGGTTCCGGTAAAACAAGCGTTTTAACTCAAAGAATCGTGGGCTTAGTGAGCGACCCGGTTCATCCCGTTGATATAGACAAAGTGCTGGTTGTTACCTACACAAACGCTGCGGCAAAGGAAATGAAGGATAGAATAGGCGCGAGGCTTAACGACTTACTTGCAAGCAATCCTTCAGATGAGCACCTTCAAAAGCAGGCAACCTTGATTCACTCTGCCCAGATTTCTACTATCCACAGCTTTTGCCTGTATTTACTTAAGAACCATTTTCACAGGATTAATTTAGACCCTTCATACAGAGTGGCAAGCGAAGGCGAAATCACCCTCTTAAAAGAAGACGTTTTAAATGATGTCATTAAAAAAGCTTATAAGAGCGGGGATGAAGACTTTTATCATGTAGTTGATTGCTACTCAAAAAAGGATAAAGACGATTCACTTAAAGATAGCATAAAGAAACTTCACGGCTATGCCTGTTCATACCCTTGGCCCCTTGACTGGCTTAACAGGCGTCGCATGGATTATGACTTTAAAGACGTAGATGCTTTGGAAGATAGCAAACTAATTAAAGACATAAAAGAAGAAATTTTAAGGCAGATCGATGCTTCATTAGTGTATGTGGAAAAGGCTTTGAAGTTATCTTTAACCCCTCAGGGCCCATACACCTATGAAGAAACTTTAAATAAAGATAAGGAACTTTTAGAGTCCTTAAAAAGCACTGTAGAACAAAAGAAATTCGGTGAACTTAAAGAAGTTTTCGATTCGGTTTCTTTTGACAGAATAAAAAATGCAAATAAGGACGCTGATCCCTTTATTAAAGAAGCTGCAAGTAGCAACAGAAAGACTGCAAAGAAGCTTTTTGACGATATAAAGGAAGACTATTTTTCCTTTGATTTCGATACGGTTTTTAGCGACTTAAAGGCCACAAACCGAGTGGTAAACAAGCTTATTGACCTTGTGTGCGACTATTACGAAGCTTTGGAAAAAGAAAAAAGAAGCCGCGGAATCATCGACTTTTCAGACATGGAGCACTTGGCTGTAACGATTCTAATCGAATCTTACAATCCGGATGATGGAAGCTATGTGATAACCGATGTGGCTAGAAACTACCGAGACTACTTTGAAGAAGTAATGGTTGATGAGTATCAGGATGCAAACCTTGTGCAGGAGCTTATCATTCAAAGTGTTTCAAGGGAAAAAGAAGAAAGCAGAAACAACCGGTTTATGGTTGGGGACATTAAGCAGTCGATTTACAGATTCAGACTTGCCCGTCCCGACATTTTCGGCGGAAAGCTTGACAGTTACAAGCAGGATGAAAAGTCAAAGGACCGCCTTATTACGCTAAAAGAAAACTACCGAAGCAGAGACAGCGTTATTAACAGTGTTAATGCGGTTTTTGAAGCTTCTATGAGAAAAGAAATCGGTGGTGTAGGATATGACGCCGATGCAAGGCTTTACAAGGGCGGACATTTTTCTCCCGATAACGAGTCTCACACAACGGAAGTGATGCTTGTGCCGGGAGAAGAAACATCGGACGTTGCAAGAAAGGCAGAGGCAAAGGCCATTGCTTTACGCATACTTGATATAATCGATAACTTTCAAGTCTACGACGGAAAGACAGATTCTTTAAGAAAGGCAAAGTTTTCGGATATTGCCCTTTTGTTTAGGTCGCCCACAAAGTGGAATGACTACATTAAGGATGCTTTTGAAGAATACAATATTCCCTTCCATTCAGAGGGCGTCGGTAACTTTTATGACACCACGGAAATAAGGGATGTGCTTAGTTTTCTTTCTGTTTTAAATAACCCTCTTGATAATATCGCCATGTATGCAAGCTTAACTTCACCTTTTGGAAAGATGACGGATGAAGAAATTGCTTATGTTAAGGCCAACAATCAGGGATTTAGATATTTATACGATGCATTAAAAGAGTCCATAAAGGAAAAAGAAAACGAAAAGATAAGCGCATTTTTAGAAAGGGTTGAAAAGTACAGAAGGTACTCGCAAATTTTACCCATTTCAGAGCTTATAGAGCGCTTGTTTAACGAGACCGGATATGAAAATATAGTGGCCGCAATGCCAAACGGAAGTCAGAGACTTGCAAACGTTAAGATGCTCTTAATTAAGGCAACGGAATATGCAAAGACAAGCTTTTACGGCCTTTTCCACTTTTTAAGATACGTTGAGCTTTTAAAGAAAACGGATGTGGATGAAGGGGAAGCTTTGCAGCTTGACGAAGGGGCAGACGTTGTGAAGGTTATGAGTATTCACAAAAGTAAGGGCCTTGAATTCCCGGTTTGCTTTATTGGTGGCATTGATGAAAGATTTAATGACAGAGACTTAAAAGCCCAGTTTGTAACAGATGTTGACGAAGGAATCGGGGCTTCCTTTTTAGATCCGGTAGAACGCATCAAGCGCTCAACTATAAAAAAGGACTACATTATTTCTAAGCTTAAGAGAGAAAACATCGGCGAAGAAATCCGCGTTCTTTATGTAGGCATGACCCGTGCAAAAGAAAAGCTTATTATGGTTGGAACGGTTAAAGAAGTGGATAACTGGTTTGAAACAGGCTCGGTCGGTGAATATTCTTCATACTTATCCATAATAAGCGAAGGCGTGCTTGGCTCTTTAAATAAGTATTTTGTAAGATACGACCCCGATTTTTCAAAGAGCGAAGAAAAGCTTATTAAAAAGGAAGTTGATTTAAGCCTTTTAAAGTCAGAGTTTTTAGATGAGGCAAAGGATGTTGACGACAGCCTTTTAAAGAATTTAAGAGAAAGGTTTTCTTTTAAATATCCATATGAAGCTTTATCAAGGCTTTACACAAAAACTACGGTTTCTAAACTTAAGGCAGAGCCTGAACTTCCTGAAGATAATGAATCTAAGCAGGAGTTTGTTTTAGAGGAAGAAGAGTACGTTCCCGTGTTTGCGGGGGGCAAAGAAGAGGTTAAGGGAACCGCCAGAGGTACCGCTTACCATAAGCTTTTAAAGCTTTTGGACTTTTCAAAATTTCCGGAAGGCTCTATGTCAAAGGAAGATATTAGGGCAGAACTTTTAAGGCAGTTTAAGAGCCTTAATGATAGAAACAAGATGCCAAAAGAAGAGACGGACCTTGTGTTTACGGGAAAGATAGTTTCTTTCTTTGAATCTGACTTAGCTAAAGAGATGATTAAGGCATCAAAGGAAGAAAAACTCTTTAGAGAGCAGCCCTTTGTGATTGGCGTAGATGCTTCTTTAATCGATGAATCATTCCCTAAAGGCGAGACGATTTTGGTGCAGGGTGTTATCGATGCATATTACATTTTAGGGGACAATCTTGTAATCCTAGACTATAAGACAGACAAGGTTGACTCCAAGGAAGAGCTTATAGTGCGCTACAAAAAGCAGCTTGAGTACTATGCAAAGGCCCTTGAACAAATTACCGGGCTTAAAGCCTCGCGATTATATATCTATTCTTTTGGACTTTCAGAGGCTTTTATGATAGACTAAATGGTAGTTTGTTGGAGGACTTATGGGAAAGAAGGTCGGAATTATTCTCGAGGGCGGTGCAATGCGTAGCATCTTTACTGCCGGTGTAATGGATTTTTTTCTTGATAAGAATATAGATATAAAGAACATAATCGCCATTTCTGCGGGAGCTTATGCCGGCATGAACTATGTGTCGGGGCAACGCGGAAGGGTGCTTGAGTCTGTTGTTAAGCCAATGGAACACAATAGAATTTTGGGCCTTCCCGTTTTTTTAAAGACAGGCGAGTTCTTTAACATGGACCTTTTGTTTGATAAGATTCCAAAAGGCGATTGCCCCTTTGATTTTGAAAGCTTTAAAAAATCAGACAAGCGCTTTATCACAAGCACCATCGATTGTAATGCCGGGGTGCCGAGGTACTTTGATTCTTTCAACGATTTAGATGAATTTTTACACATAATAAGGGTGGCAAATTCCCTTCCTCTTTTATCAAAAGTAGGCTACATTGACGGCGTTCCCATGATGGATGGGGGAATGTATGACGCCATTCCTTTAGAAAAAGCAAAAGAAGAAAAGTGGGATAAGATTATAGTTGTTTTCACCCGGGAAAAGACCTACAGAAAGGGCCCTAACGGCGATATCTACAACTCAAAATGGGTTAAGGTTTTGTATCATAAGTATAAAGGACTTTTAAAAGCAATTGATGAAAGGCCCCACAGATACAATTCCTCAATAGAAGAGCTTGAAGCCCTTGAAAAAGAGGGAAAGGCCTTTGTCTTAAGACCCGAAGGCGTGAAACTTACAAACAACGAATCTGACCCTAAAAAGCTTACCGAATATTACAATGTGGGCTATGAATCCGCAAAATCAAGGTATGAAGAACTTATAGAGTTTTTAAAAGATTAAAATCAGGGCCGAAACTCTGATTTTTTTCTTGCAATTAATTAATTTTTGTAATTAAATTTAGTAGTATAATATGCATTAAATATGTATGGAGGAAGAACCATGGGAAAAACATTGATACCTGAAGGGTATGAGCCAAAGCTTGATCTTCATGACACTCAGGTGGCCATCAAAACGGTCAAGGATGCATTTCAATCACTTTTGGCAGAAAGATTAAATTTATTAAGGGTTTCCGCTCCGCTTTTTGTGGACCCCGGACAGGGACTCAATGATAATTTGAATGGTGTCGAACGTCCTGTAGTTTTCGGTATTAAAGAGCAAGGTGAAAAAGAAGCCGAAATTGTACATTCTCTTGCAAAGTGGAAGCGCTACGCTTTAAAGAAATACGGCTTTAAGCACGGCGAAGGTTTATACACCGACATGAACGCCATCAGACGTGACGAAGAAACCGACAACGTTCACTCCATATTTGTGGACCAGTGGGACTGGGAAAAGATTATCTACAAAGAGCAAAGAAACTTCGACACATTAAAAGAAGTTGTTAACGATGTATACAAGGTTTTAAGAAAGACAGAAAAATATCTTTCAATCCAATACGATTACATAGAGGAAATCCTTCCTCACGACATATTCTTTATCACATCTCAGGAACTTTTAGACATGTTTCCTGAAAAGACACCCAAGGAACGTGAATACTACATCACAAAAGCCAAGGGTGCTGTCTGCATCATGCAGATCGGTGACGTCTTAGAAAACGGGGAACGCCATGACGGACGTGCTCCCGACTACGATGATTGGGCATTAAACGCAGACATCCTCGTTTACTACCCCGTCTTAGACATCGCTTTAGAATTATCTTCAATGGGTATAAGAGTTGACGCTAAATCCTTAGAAGAGCAGCTTAAGAAAGCAGGCTGCGAAGACCGCGCCGAGCTTCCTTTCCAGCGCGCCATCTTAAACGATGAGCTTCCTTACACAATCGGTGGCGGTATCGGCCAATCCCGAATTTGTATGTTCTTCTTACGTAAGGCTCACATCGGCGAAGTGCAATGTTCACTTTGGCCCGAAGAAACCGTTAAGTTGTTGGAAGAACACAATATTCCTTTGTTGTAAGAGTAAATTAATACATCGCGGATTTTATATAATGTTTCTCGACCCGCTCTCGCTTAGTACTCCGCCTAGCGGTCGCAGGCTATAAAGAAGCCTGCTCACTAAACTCGCCGTTCCCGTCGGTTCGGCTCGTTAAGTGCCGAGGCTCCACAAAGTCTCGAAGACATTATATAAAATCCGCGATGTTTTTTATGCTTCTTTTCGGAATATTGTGTTTTTTCTGTATGGAAGAAACAGTTTCTTCGGGCCGGAGATTTTAGTGCTGGGCCTGGAGGTGTATTTTTACCAAGTCGAAATAATAGTTTTCTCGATTGACCGAGAGAAGGTCATTGACTTGGCTGTATAAGTCAGTGTCATCTGTGAGCAGAGCCACAAAATCGGGATTATATCTTGTGCCGGCGCCTTCTTTAAGTTCTTCCAAGATATCCTGGAAGGTTTTCTTTTTTGCGTAGTTGCGGCCGTAAAAGTCGGTGCCTGCATCAAGGGAGTCGCATATTGAGATGATATCTATGATGCTTTTGACTTTAGACGAGGATGTATCGTATTTTTCGGGGTAACCGCTTGAGCCGTCGTACCATTTGTGATGGCCTAGGATTACGTCGTGGTAGGCGTCAAATTCTTCGTCAACAGAGTCTGCTCCGATGCCGGGGTGTCTCTTTATAAGGGCAAATTCGTCATCCGTAAGAGGGCGGTCCTGGGTGTTTATGATTTGAGTGATTCTGTTCTTTCCGATGTCGTGGAAAAGGGCGCACTTTCTTACAAAGTTTAAGATTTGACCGTCTGTCATGGAAAGTAAATAATCGCCAAGGAGTGATCTGTTTTTCTCGAGCACACTCTTAGTAA
>JAEEXG010000118.1 GCA_016291405.1 Lachnospiraceae bacterium | reverse complement strand
TTATGAATTTTCAGAGCCTTACGTATTTAATAAAACAGTTCTCATCGTAAGGGATGACAACACAGACATTACAAAGTTTGAAGACTTAAAGGGTAAGACCACATGTAACTCTGCAAACAGTAACTATCAGCTTACTGCAGAAAGCTATGGCGCAACCGTTAAGGATTTAGAAACACTTGATGAGACCCTTGAAGAAGTAACGGCAGGAAGAGTTGATGCTACATTAAACGCAGAGGTTTCTTTTAACGATTATTTAAAGGCCCATCCCGATGCACCTTTAAAGGTAGCAGCAGTTGATCCCGCCGTTGAAAAGTGCGCAATGATTATGCCTAAGGGTGAAAACAGCTATGCATTAAGAGATGCCGTAAATAAAGCTCTTAAAGAGCTTGCAAGCGAAGGCAAGTTAGCAGAAATTTCCAATAAATACTTTGGAATGGACATTACAAAAGAATAAATATTTGTATCCACGCTCACCAATATGTTATAGTGGGAAGAAATGAGACAAGGGAGAAAGAGAATGGTAAAAACTATACTTTATGACTTGGACGGAACACTGCTTCCTATGGACATGGATGTCTTCACTAACGCATATTTTGGATACCTTGTAAAGAAAATGATTCCTTACGGGTATGAAAAGGATTCGCTCATTAAAGCAATTTGGGGCGGCACCAAAATGATGGTGAAAAACGACGGTAACAAAACAAACGAAGAAGCTTTCTGGGAGTACTTTTTAAAAGAGGGAAACTCTAAAATAGAGGATAAAGAAATCTTTAACGAGTACTATGAAGTTGAATTCGATCAGGTTAAATCCCATGTAGGATTTAATGAAAAGGTACCGGCTTTGATTAAAAAGGTTAAAGACTTGGGACTTAGACAGGCTCTTGCCACAAATCCCCTCTTTCCAAGTGTTGCTACAAAGAAAAGAGTATCCTGGGCCGGCCTTTCAACCGACGATTTTGAATACTTTACAACTTATGAGAATTCTCATTATTGTAAGCCAAACCCCAAATACTACGAAGAACTTTTAAAGAAAATCGGAGCAAAGCCCGAAGAATGTCTTATGATAGGTAACGATGTCGAAGAAGACATGGTGGCTGCTTCATCACTTGGAATGAAAGTTTTTCTTGTGACAGACTGGCTGCTTAATCCAAACAATAAGGACATAAGCGCCTACCCTCACGGTGACTTTGATGACGCCCTTGAATACATAAAGAAAGTGAGCTAGAAAAGTGGATAAATATATTCATACCGTGCAATACTATGAAACCGATAAAATGGGCATAACTCACCATTCAAACTATATAAGATGGATGGAAGAAGCAAGATGCGACCTTTTAAAGCAGGTTGGCTGGCCCTATGAAAAGATGGAAGAGCTCGGCGTCATTTCGCCTGTAACCGCAGTCGAATGTAAATATAAAATAAGTACCACATACGCTGAAAAAATCGCCATTAGAGCTACTGTCGAAGAATTCAAGGGAGTTAAGCTTAAGGTTTCTTATACAATGGAAAACGAAGCGGGCAAGACTGTTTTTGAAGGAAAATCAGAGCATTGCTTTTTATCAACAGACGGAAAGCCCATGATACTTTCAAAGAAATTTCCTGATTTACACGAAGTTTTGACGAAAGCCGTAGGTGTGTAGAGGCACGATATGATATTTGTTTTAGAAATTATAGGTACCATCGCCTTTGCCATTTCCGGCGCTATGGTGGGAATTGAAAAGAAAATGGATATTTTCGGCGTGCTGGTGCTTGGAATGACCACAGCAGTAGGCGGAGGAATCATACGAGATTTACTTATCGGAGTGGTGCCTCCCATGGCTTTTCAAGAACCTGTATATGCACTTACAGCCATTGCCGTTTCGATTGTTGTTTTCTTACCCTTTGTAAGAAACAGGATAAATAAAATAAGCAAGACCATTTTACTTATGGATTCTATCGGACTTGGAATCTTTACTGTAATCGGTTTAAGGGCAGGAGCGCCTTTTGAAAATGCCTTTCTTTCTATCTTTCTTGCACTGGTAACGGGTGTGGGAGGAGGAGTCTTGAGAGACATGTTTGCAAAAGACCAGCCCATGATATTTATCAAACACTTCTACGCATCGGCTTCCATTATCGGAGCAGTTGTTTCTTTACTTTTATGGAACATAAATGAGGAAACTTCTATGATTGTAGGAGCAGCAACGGTTATTGTGTTAAGAATTCTTGCAGCGAAATTCAGATGGCATTTGCCAAAAGCATAAAGAAACATTTTTAAAGACAGATTTAACGTTATTTTAACGGTAACATACTATAATCCTTAAAAAGGAGTTTGGTATGATTTACATCGTTGAGATTAACGCAATCTGTCTTTTTATTTTGCTTTTTACCCTATCAAGCGTTTGCTCAAAATCCGAAAGACAGGTTTCAATCAGATATTACATCATGTGTATAGTATCTTCAGTAGTGTGCATTATTGCGGA
>JAEEXG010000063.1 GCA_016291405.1 Lachnospiraceae bacterium | reverse complement strand
CAAAGGCCAGAATGATTCATGGGGAAACTCAGATGAATCCTATAAGCCGATTTGTTAATGAGATTCCAAAGAACCTCTTTGATATAGCACCTGTTCAGTCAAGATCTTATGATACAGGTTATTACGATAGCGATACATCCTCTTCAGGGGGCTACAGACGCTTTGACAGTTACAGAGACGATGAAATTACTTCTTCCACATACGGAAGCGGTTTCTCGGGCTTTAAGCGCACTCCCGATGCACCTTTGGTTAGCCCCGTTGAAAAGTATGCTCGCCCCAAGGCTTACTACACTCCAAAGACCACTCCGGAAGAAGATAAGCCTTTTGTAGCAAGAAAAGAAAACTTAAATCTTCTTACCAAAGGCTCACAGTTATCAAGTTCTTCCGGCGGCTCTTCCTATGTTGTGGGAGACAGAGTAAAGCACATTAAGTTTGGAGAAGGAACGGTTCTTAACATGGTTAAAGAGCCAAGAGATACAAAAGTAACCGTTCAATTTGATGCTTACGGTCAAAAAGTTTTGTACGCAGCCTTTGCAAAATTGGAAAAAATATAGTAAGTTAGCGTTAATGAAGAAATGTTTTAATTCTCTTAAGGGGGTTGTTATTTAATGTCTAAAAATGATATATTTAATTTAGCGGAAAGCATTAACCAAAAGATAAGGGGGATTAAGATGGCTGATAAAATTGAAGAATTAAAAGATATGCTTGCAAGTTATACAAGCTTACCAAAGAAGCAGGAAAAGAAGACTAATCCTGTAGTTATTGTTTTGGCCGTTATCGGTGCCATCGCATTCATTGCTGCTATCGCTTACGCAGTATATTACTTCTTTATTCCGGAAGATTCCGAATACTTTGAAGACTTCGATGAAGACGACGATGATGATTATGAAGAGTCGGATGATTTGGAAGGCGATGAATAAATAATAGATAAAGGCGGGGGATGCCTCTTACGAGACATCCCCTTTGTTGTGTAAAGATGAAAAAAGGATCTGAATTAGTCGGAATCGTAACTAAGGTTTCTTTTCCGAATAAAGCTACTGTTGAAACTGAAGAAGGAAAGGTATCGGTTAAGAACGCACTTTTAGGAGATAAGGTAAAGGTGCGTGTTTTAAAGATGCGTAAAGGTAAGCCTGAAGCCATGCTTTTAGAGGTGGTGGAGAAGTCTCAAAACGCTATTCCTTCTCAGTGCCCTCACTTTGGAATCTGCGGAGGATGCACTTACCTTACAATGAAATACGAAGATGAGTGTAAGCTTAAAGAAGACCAGGTAAAAGAACTTTTAGATGGTGTAATTGACTACGACTTTAAATGGGATGGTATAAAGAAAAGTCCCATCTGTGAAGGCTACAGAAATAAAATGGAGTTTTCCTTCGGAGATGAGTATAAGGACGGCCCCTTAAGCCTTGGCATGCACAAGCGTGGCAGCATGTTTGATGTTGTGATGACGGATTCTTGCTATATCGTTGATGATGACTATAAGAAAATACTTGTGGCAGTAAGAGATTATTTCGCCAAAACAGAATTTAAGTTTTATCACAGGATGAGACATGACGGTTATCTTAGACACTTGCTTGTAAGAAAAGCAAAGGCTACAGGGGAAATCATGGTTGCACTTGTTACAACCACTGAATCAAATCCTGATTTAACTTCTTTTAAAGACATGCTTCTTGGTTTAAAACTTGAAGGTGAAATAGTCAGCATTTTACATACTTTCAATGATTCGATATCAGATGTTATTAAAAACGAGTGCACAGATATCCTGTACGGAAGAGACTATATAAACGAAAAGCTTTTGGGCCTTTCATTTAAAATAAGCGAGTTTTCTTTCTTCCAGACTAACTCTCTTAGCGCAGAGGTTTTGTACAGTACCGTTAGAGACTATATAGGCGATCTTTCAAATGGTGGAGAGCCTTCTATGACGGTTTACGATTTGTATTCAGGTACCGGCACCATCACTCAGCTTATGTCAAAGGTATCTAAAAAAGTTATCGGCGTTGAAATAGTGCCGGAAGCCGTTGAAGCCGCAAAGGATAATGCAAAGCTTAACGGAATAGATAATTGTGAGTTTATTTGTGGAGATGTTTTAAAAACGCTTGATGAAATTACAGAAAAGCCTGATTTCATCATTTTGGATCCTCCAAGAGACGGCATTCATCCAAAGGCTTTGTTTAAGATTTTAAAATACGGCGTAGACAGAATTGTGTATGTTTCCTGCAAGGCTACATCACTTACAAGAGACTTAGAAACCTTCCATCAATTCGGTTACAAAGTAGAAAGAGCATGTTGTGTGGAACAGTTCCCCTGGACCGCCAACATTGAAACTATAGCCTTACTTTCTAAAGCAGATAATCTTTAAAAGGAGAAGTCATGTTTTATACAATAGGAGAACTGTTGGAGGAATCGTCCAAAGAAGATTTCAAGAATCAAGGAAAGCAGTATGTGGCGATTCTTACTTACAATGAATGGAACAATAATCGTGATATTTTTGATTTGGGTATCGATATGGATACAAGCATTTCGGAAATATACACCACAAAGGCCGAAGTAAACTATGATTCATTAACGGGTTCTTTTTGTATCCCTGACAGAAGCGATTTTTATAAGGAATATAAATTTGCCTTTGCCCTTGACGAAAAGGGAATTGTCTTTATTGATGACAGCGGTAAAGCGGCTCAAATAGTTAAAAAGATTAAAAATACAAAGAAATGGAAGTTCCCCTGCCTTGAAAGATTTATTTATGATTTTTTGGATCAGATTGTTATAGATGATTTAAGGCTTATGGAAAAGTATGAACTTGAGCTTGATGAAATAGAAAAGAAAGTTATGAGCGGAGAAGAGACCACTCCATCAAGCAGGCTTAATGACATAAGAAACGACATTCGAGATCTTAGAATTCATTATGAACAGTTAATGGATTTGGGCCAGGAATTTGAAGAAAACGAGAACAGTTTCTTTAAGCAGGAACACCTAAGATACTTTAGAAGCTTTTTAAACAGAATGGCAAGGCTTCATGATTACTCTACATCATTAAGAGATTACACCATGCAGCTTAGGGATTTGTATAAGGCTCAGATAGACGTAAAGCAAAACAGGATAATGACTGTTTTGACTGTAGTTACCACAATCTTTATGCCTCTTACCCTAATCGTGGGCTGGTACGGAATGAACTTTAGGTACATGCCGGAACTTGAGTCAAGATGGGGCTATCCGATAGTTATTTTAGTATCGGTGCTTATCGCTGTAGGAAGTTTGATTTACTTTAAAAAGAAAAAATGGTTATAAAAAAATAAGGGACTTTGGAATAATCCAAAGTCCCTTTTGATTTAGAATGATTAGCTGAGTTTGAAGAATGCAATTGCATCTGTCATCTCTGCGTTTACGTTGTTCATTTCCTTGGTTGAATCCTGTGTATTCATACAAGCGTCTGTAACTGTCTGACAGGATGCTGCAACTTCTTCTGCAGATGCACCGAGCTCTTCTGAGATAGCACCAAGTTCGCTGGTTGAATTGGTAAGTTCGTTCTTGATTTCATCAAGCTTACCGGCCATAACCTTAATGGTCTGAATCTCATTGATGGAAGCTTCAACAGATTCTGAAAGAACACCAAACTTTTCTCTTGCTGTGTTGATGTCAGCCTGTTCTTTGCTTACTACATCGTAAACTCTGTTTGAAATATCTACGGTTCCGTTTGATAATGCAATGACATTATCGATGATTTCCTTTATTTCCTTGGCTGAGTCAGCAGAGGAGTCTGCAAGTGTTCTGATTTCTTCGGCAACAACTGCAAATCCACGACCTGCTTCGCCGGCTCTTGCAGCTTCGATTGAAGCGTTCAATGAAAGGAGGTTTGTCTGCTCTGCAATTGATTCGATAGCCTGAACAGCAGTACCGATCTTTTCGATTGCTTCATTGGTTTCGCCAATCTTATCGTTGATTGTCTGCATAGCCTGAACGGATTCGTTTGCTCCTTCATAAACAGAAGCCATACAACCGGTTGCTTCGTTGTTTGCATCTTTGATGCTTTGTGAAGCATCGAAAAGGTTTTGTACGTTTGTATTCAAGGTCTCGATGTGCTGACCTAATTCAACGGCTTCTTCAGCCATCTTCTGAGCATTTTCTGCTACACTCTGAGAAGTTGTTGCAACTTCGTTGATTGCTGTGTTGATCTGAGAAACTGATTCAACATTGTGATTTGTCTTTTCATCAACGTTTCCGATTGATTCGCTAAGTAAATCGGCGGATTCTTTTACAGCACCCATAGAACGTCTCAAAGCAACTCTTAAATCAGCAAATGTGGATATAATTGTTGATGTTTCTCTGATATGTGAAACTGCATCACACTCAACGGTAACATCACCTGTGCTGAGTGTTTCGATAGCGCCTGCAACCTTTGTGATTGGTACAGATACCTTTCTTTCAACAATAAGTGCAATAGTTGTGAATACAGCAAGGGAAATCAGCGCGATGATGAGGGTCATTTGCTTTGTTGAGTTGATTCCTCTTAAAACTTCGTTTTCATCTGCTGTCAAAACTGCGATATAGTGAGCACCTTCGCCAATGTAGTAAGCTGCATATTTGTATGAGCCTTTGTACTTATATGTGATACATTCAGGTTCAGGTACGTTGCCTGCCTGAAGTTTAGCAACAAGACCCTTAACAGCATCGTTTTCAACTGCATTACCGATCTTGCTTTCATCGGGGTGATAAAGCATAACACCTGTGTTATCTACAAAGTAGATGTATGCAGAAGAAAGACCTAAGGATGTAACATCTGAAATCTGTGAAGCAATGTCATTAACAAAAACGGCACCACCGACAAATCCTATGGGCTGTCCGTTTACAACAACAGGGTAGTAAATAGACTGAACGAGCTTTCCGGAAGCGGGGGAGGTAAGAATACCTGTGTTATATACTCCGCCTGCGTTAAGCATTGAATCTCTTAAAGCAGTAAGACTGTCGCCTTCTCTTAATACTTTTCCGATTATGGCATCGGATTCATGAGTCAAAACCTTTGTGTTCCAGTCTGCAAGATAGAGACCTTCCCAGCCTGATAATTTTGAAAAGTACTCATTGGTATATTTGTTTGCCTTGGCTGCAAGTGAAGCATCCTCAGGATGTTGAAGAGCTTCTATAATAACAGGAGCCTGAGCAAAGCCCATCAAATTCTGCTCTGCAGTATGAGTGGCATAGTCAAAGGACTGTCCTGTACCTTTGATAATGGAAACCATGGAATTGCTTATACTTGTGTTTAATTCGTTTGATGATTTACCGATAATAACGGCGGCAACGATAATTGTTGCCAATAACATAGGTAAAAGCGCGAACATAATCAGCGTGAAACGCATGCTGACACCGCGCTTTTTGATGGATTTGGATTTCTTATTCATATAATGTAACCTCCGTTATAAAGTTTTAGCACGGTATAATTTTATTAAAGATTTATTAACGGAAAAGCAACCGATAGAACGTTAGGGAAAACGTTTTACCTCTTAATAAGAGTTCATATCATTTATTATTTGAAAAAACGCGGTTTTTAGTGTACTATCTATTTGATTGTAATTAATTAAAAAAGCGGCGATTATTATTGATTCCGTGTTAAGAAAGGAATAAACATGAAGAACAGAAAACAGGTAGTATTAGTTGTTATGGACGGAGTGGGCTTTAGCAAAACCGGTCTCGGCGATGCCGTTACATGTGCCAACACACCCGTTCTTGACGAAATGTTAAAGACTTGTCCCAACACAAGACTTAAAGCTCATGGTTCTGCTGTAGGACTTCCTTCAGACGATGATATGGGTAACTCAGAAGTAGGACACAACGCACTTGGCTGCGGTCAGATTTATTCACAGGGCGCAAAGCTTGTTAATGAATCAATCGAAAGCGGAAAGATGTTCGCTTCAGAATCCTGGAAGGACGCACTTGAAAACGTAAAGAGCAAATCATCAGTGCTTCACTTCTTAGGACTTTTATCAGACGGTAACGTACACTCAAACATTTCTCACCTTCTTACAATGTTAAAGAAAGCTAAAGAAGAAGGTATTAAGGAAGTAAGAGTTCACATCCTTCTTGACGGACGTGATGTTCCCGCTACAAGCGCTCTTCAGTATGTAAAGCAGCTTGAAGATTGCATACAAGAGCTTAACGGCGACGGATTTAACTGCTGTATCGCATCCGGCGGCGGAAGAATGAAAGTTACAATGGACAGATACCAGGCTGACTGGGGCATGGTTGAACTTGGATGGAAGACTCACGTTAAAGGTGAAGGCCGTCAGTTTGCAAATGCTACAGAAGCTATTGAAACATACAGAAAAGAACTCGATGTTATCGACCAGGATCTTCCTGCATTCGTTATCGCAAAAGACGGTAAGGCTGTAGGTACAATCACAGACGATGACAGCGTTATTCTTTACAACTTCCGTGGTGACCGTGCCATCGAAATTTCAATGGCATTTGACTATGAAGAGTTTAACTACTTTAACAGAGGACCCAAGCTTAATTGCTTCTATGCAGGAATGCTTGAATACGATGGAGACTTACATCTTCCCAAGCACTACCTTGTTAACCCTCCCGAAATCAAGAATACTCTTTCAGAACTTTTGGTTGGCGCAGGCCTTAGCCAGTATGCCGTATCAGAGACTCAGAAGTACGGCCATGTAACATATTTCTGGAACGGTAACAGAAGCTCTAAGTTCTCTGAAGAACTTGAAACATTTAAGGAAATTCCTTCCGATAAGGTTTCTTTTGACGAACGTCCTTGGATGAAGTCAGCTGAAATCACCGATGATGTTATCGAAGCCATCAAGTCAGAAAAGTATGACTTTATCAGATGTAACTTCCCTAACGGAGATATGGTAGGACACACAGGAAACATGGATGCCACCATTACAGGTGTTGAAGCAGTAGACTTAGGTCTTGCAAGACTTATCAAGGTTTGCGATGAATACAACGTAACTTTACTTGTAACAGCAGACCACGGTAATGCAGACGAAATGCTTGAAAAGAACAAGAAGGGTGAGATTCAGGTTCGTACAGCTCACTCACTTAACCCCGTTCCTTTCATCATTTATGATAAGAAGAACAAGTTCACCATCAAGGAAGGCAATTACGGCCTTGCAAATGTAGCTCCCACAGTAGCAACAATCTTTGGCCTTAAGGCTCCTGATTGCTGGGAAGCTTCAATGATCTAATAAGTATAAAGAAACCAACCCCGAGTGTATAAACGCACTCGGGGCTTTTTTGTTTTCGGTTATAAGTAAAACTTATCACTAACGATAAAATCAAACGATTTTTCAAACGTAAAAACTGATGGTAGTATAAACCCAACAAGAAAAAACGGAGGAACAACCGATGAAGACAGTAACAATTTCAACTAAAATCGATAAGATGTGTAGCCGAATGTGTAGCTCCCGGGTAGGTATGATGGTGAGTAATCTTTCGGATGACCTAAGGTGTTCCGAAGGGATGCAGTTTTAAACTTGCATTGAGTATTTACCATTTGCCCGGGAGTAAAAACCTTCGGGGTATTTTTTTATAAAGAACACAAAACAAAAACCAAACAAAAACCACCAAACAAAATTTGAAAGAAAACAGGAGATTAAAAACATGAGCGAATATAAATTTGAGACATTACAGTTACACGTAGGACAGGAACAGGCAGACCCCGCATCCGATGCAAGAGCGGTTCCGATTTACCAGACAACATCTTATGTGTTTCACAACAGTAAACACGCAGCAGATCGTTTCGGCTTGGCAGATGCAGGCAATATTTACGGAAGACTTACAAACTCAACACAGGACGTTTTAGAAAAGAGACTTGCAGCACTTGAAGGCGGTAGCGCAGCTTTGGCACTTGCTTCGGGAGCAGCAGCAATCTCATACACAATCGAAGCTTTGGCAGCAAACGGCGGCCACATCGTAGCACAGAAGACAATCTACGGCGGAAGCTTCAACCTTCTTTCACACACACTTCCTCAGTATGGCATCGAAACAACATTTGTTGATGCTCACAACTTAAGCGAAGTAGAAGGTGCAATCAAAGAAAACACAAGAGCAATCTACTTAGAGACACTTGGTAACCCCAACTCAGATATTCCGGATATCGATGCAATTTCAGAAATTGCTCACAAGCACGGACTTCCTGTAGTTGTTGACAATACATTCGGAACACCTTTCCTTATCAGACCTTTTGAACATGGTGCAGATATCGTAGTTCACTCAGCAACAAAGTTCATCGGCGGTCACGGTACCACACTTGGCGGTATCATCGTTGAATCAGGTAAGTTTAACTGGAAGGAAAGCGGAAAGTATCCTAGCATTGCAGAAGCTAACCCCAGCTACCATGGAATTTCTTTCTACGATGCAGTTGGCCCCGCAGCATTTGTAACATACATCCGTGCAATCCTTTTAAGAGATACAGGTGCAAGCATTTCACCTTTCAACGCATTCCTTCTTTTACAGGGTGTTGAAACACTTTCATTAAGACTTGAAAGACATGCTGAAAACGCAAAGAAGGTAGTTGAATACTTAAGCAAGCATCCTCAGGTAGAGAAGGTTAACCATCCTTCACTTCCCGAGCATCCCGACCACAAGATTTATCAAAGATACTTCCCTAACGGCGGAGCTTCAATCTTTACCTTTAACATTAAGGGCACAAAAGAAGACGCTTGGAAGTTTATCGATAACTTAAAGATCTTTTCACTCCTTGCAAACGTAGCCGACGTAAAGAGCCTTGTTATTCATCCTGCATCAACAACTCATTCTCAGCTTTCAAAAGAAGAGCTTGAAGATCAGCAGATTTTTGAAAACACAATTCGCTTATCAATCGGTACAGAGCATGTTGATGATATAATCGCAGACCTTGAAAACGGATTTAAGGCCATTAAATAAGCTCCTAATAAAACGCAGGATTCCGAGTGCTCATGTGCACAAGGAGTCCTGTATTTAAAATAGACAGTAAATGATACAGAAAGAAGGAAACAAAAGTGAGTTTAAAAATTAATTCAGTATTGATTCACGGAGGAATAGACGGAGATGAGGTAACGGGCGCGGTTAACGTTCCCATATACCAGACATCCACCTACAAGCAGGACGGCATAGGAGAAAACAGAGGATGGGAGTATTCAAGAACAGGAAATCCCACAAGAGCGGCTGTTGAAAAGCTTATAGCCGACCTTGAAGTGGGAAAATACGGACTTGCTTTTGCATCCGGACTTGCCGCAATAAACACTGTTTTATCTTTATTTAAATCAGGCGACAAGCTTTTGGTATCAGACAATATCTACGGAGGAACCTTCAGAATCTTAGATAACGTATTTAAGAATTTTGGAATCACCTATAAAATCGTAAACACATCAAATTTAGATGAAGTGGAAAAAGAAATTGATGACACCGTTAAGGCAATCTATGTTGAAAGCCCTGCTAACCCGCTTTTGACAATTACCGATATCGAAGCGGTTTCAAAGATTTCTCATAAGCACAATAAGCTTTTGATAGTGGATAACACTTTCTTAACACCATACCTTCAAAGACCTTTAACACTTGGCGCTGACATTGTAATTCACAGCGGTACAAAGTACTTAGGAGGCCACAGCGATACAATTTCAGGCTTTGTGGTTGTAAATGACAAAGAACTGGCAGACAGACTCTATTATCTTCAAAACGCCATCGGAGGAGTGCTGGCTCCATGGGACAGCTTCCTTATTATAAGGGGAATTAAAACACTTGGCGTAAGAATGGACAGACACGTAGCCAATGCAGAAAAGATTGCAAGATGGCTTTTGGAGAGCGGATATGTAAGCAAAGTTTACTATCCCGGTCTTGAATCAGATCCCGGATATGAAGTTCAGAAGAAACAGGCTGACGGAGCCGGGGCAATGATTTCCTTTGTACTTAATGAAAAGTATTGTTACAAGAAATTCTTTAAAAATCTTAAACTCATCACTTTGGCAGAAAGCCTTGGCGGCGTTGAGTCTTTGGTTTGCCATCCTGCAACCATGACACACGCTGCAATACCTGCGGATATCAGAAAGAAAGTAGGTATTGTGGATGAACTTATCAGATTTTCTGTAGGAATAGAAGATGCCGATGATTTGATTTCTGACTTAAAGCAGGCAATCGAAGCGTCTAAAAAGGAGGATAAATAACTATGGATGTATATAACAGCATCCACGAGATGGTGGGTAACACACCCATACTTAAGTTAAACAATTTAGGAATAAAAGAAGGCGTTAATCTATACGCAAAGCTTGAGCTTTTAAACCCGGCAGGAAGTGTTAAGGACCGTGTAGGGGAGTATATGATAAAAGCTGCCGAAGAAAGCGGAAGGCTTAAAAAGGGCGGCACTATTATTGAAGCAACAGCCGGAAACACAGGTATAGGAATAGCTATAGCCGCATTAAACAAAGGCTACAGAGTTATTTTTACCGTACCCACTAAGTTTTCCATTGAAAAGCAGAAGATTATGAGAGCACTTGGTGCCGAAATAATCCACACAAGCAGAGAAGAAGGAATGCTTGGAGCAGAAAGAAAAGCAAAGGAACTTTTAAAAGAAATACCCGATTCCATTATGATGGAACAGTTCCACAATCCCGCAAATCCTTTGGCTCATTATGAGACCACAGGTCCTGAAATATATAAGCAACTTGACGGTAATGTTGATTACTTGGTAGCGGGAGCGGGAAGCGGCGGTACTTTTACAGGTATCACTAAGTATTTAAAAGAGCAAAACAAAGACATCGTAGGCGTCTTGGCAGACCCTTACGGCTCCATCATCGGAGGCGGTGAGCATGCCGACTATGATATAGAAGGAATCGGAAATGACTTTATAGCAGATACAATGGACATTACATTGGTTGATAAAGTTTTTAAAGTAACCGATACAGAAGCTTTTGAAGCTTCAAGAGAGCTTGCAAGAAAAGAAGGTATCTTGGTAGGCTCTTCTTCAGGCGCTGCTTTGGCGGCTGCAAAGAAACTTGCCGAAGAAATTCCTTCGGGAAATATAGTAGTTGTTTTCCCTGACAGAGGAGACAGATACTTAAGCAAAGGCCTCTTTGATTTTGATTAATAGATAAGTTTCACTTACGAGGGAAGTTATCAAATAAAGGAACCAGAAAATCCTCAGACAATGCTAAATTGTGTTGTTTGAGGTTTTTTCTTTTTGGGTAATGGTAGCATGATAGACTTACTTTGTTGTATAACGATTCATAATTCTATGGCAGGAGGCTACCATGAAGGGACTATTTAGTATCTCTGATGAACAACTTAGAAATTTAAATGTAGAAAACAAGTTTAAAAAGGTATTCGGTCGCATTTTGACCGCCACAGCAGTAGCGGTAGGAGCACTTGTTATTACTCTTATCGTAAGCTTGAACGGACTTATGTCCATGTATAAAAGCTATCAGATAGATAATGTACAGGGTGAAATCCGTATAGACATTCAGGCTCTTTCAAAGGCGTTTCTTTGGGCTATGGCATCTACGGATGATGCTATTCGTGAAGAACAGCTTGGAAAGGCGATGGAAAAGTTTGGAGAATTTGATACAAACTTAAAGAAGTTTTCAGGCCTTTATTCAGACAAAGCAGCCATCAATAAAGTTAGTACCGACTTAAAGGCGGTACAGGCTAACGGCGAAACACTGGGACAGATGTTTAATAACGGAAGCTCGGATGAAGAAGTATTTATGTTCTTTAACGATACTTTGTATCCTTCAATCGACGTTGTTGTTAAAGACTTAAAGGCGGTTTCAACGGCAACAGGCACAAGCGCAATGAGCATATTCAGGCTTAATTTAATTGTCGTAATCGTAATGGCTGCAATATCAGTATTGATAGTTGTAGGAATCTTCTTATTCATTATTAAAGCAAGAGCCATTCTTTCAAATGCTATCCTTGAACCGGTTCAGGATATTTCAAAGGCTGCTGACTCCATGGCAAAAGGAAACATGAATATTTCAATCGAGTATTCTGCCGATGATGAACTTGGAAAACTTGCAAAAGACCTTGATTATTCCACAACGGTTATTGAAAAGGTAGTTTACGACATAAGTGATTCCCTTGACAGAATCGCATCCGGAGACTTTACTGAAGGCACAAGAAATCCCGATTTATATGTGGAAGACTTTGCACCTATTAAAGAAGCTGTAGACAGAATTATTTCTCAGCTTGCTGAAACAATGAGAAATGTTAAGAGTGCATCAGGTAAGGTGGCACAGGGAGCAGCCAACATGGCAAGCGGAGCTTCAGACCTTGCAGAAGGTTCAACAGACCAGGCAGCAGCGGTTGAAGAACTTACAGCCAGCGTTGAAAGCGTTAACTCTCAGACCAAAGAAATGGCAGAGTCCGCTAAGAAGGGCGTTACCCTTGCTAAGCAGGTACAAAGCGAAGCTGAACAGAGTGCAGAAAAGATGCATGAAGTTACAAGCGCTATGGAAAGAATTACAGAAGCTTCAAGACAGATTGAACAGATTACAAATACCATTGAAGGTATTTCAAAGCAGACTCAGTTGCTTGCATTGAACGCTTCAATCGAAGCTGCAAGAGCCGGTGAAACAGGTCGCGGATTTGCGGTTGTTGCAGAAGAAATCAGCCAGCTTGCAAATGAAAGTTCAGAAGCAGTTAAGAATACACATGAACTTGTTACAGCTACTTTACAGGAAATCGAAAACGGTAATAACGTTGTTGAACTTACAAGAGAAGCACTTAACAAGGTTCAGGAATCAGTTAATAGCATTGCTACAATCGTTCAGGAATCAGGAAACCTTGCGGAAGCTCAGGCAATCAATATGGATGAAATCAGTCAGGGTATTGAACAGATTGCTACGGTTGTTCAGAATAACTCAGCTACGGCTCAGGAATCAAGCGCCGTATCCACAGAGTTATCATCAGAATCCGATGAACTTAACAAACTAGTGGGACAGTTCAAAGTATAAGATTTGATTTAATTTAAAAGCCCAAAACTTACATAATTGTAAGTTTTGGGCCTTTTTTTGTAAGGAAAAGATATGGAGATGGTTTTTATAAAGGGATAGAATCATAGCATAGACTTAAGCGGAGGAGATAGTTAATGAATATATTAAAAGTTGAAGATATTAAGAAAACTTACACAAGCCGAATGGGCACAAATAAAGTGGATGCACTTAAGGGCGTGTTCTTTTCGGTAGAAGAAGGAGAATACGTTGCAATAATGGGTGAGTCGGGATCCGGTAAAACAACCTTACTTAACATTTTGGCAGCAATCGATAAAGCTTCATCAGGTTCCGTAATCTTAGCGGGAAACAATGTTTCAACCATTAAAGAAAGCGAAATGGCAACCTTCAGAAGAGATAACTTAGGATATGTGTTCCAGGATTTTAATCTTTTGGATTCTTTATCTTTAGAGGATAACATTTTCCTTCCCCTTGTTTTAAAGGGTGAGAAGCATTCAAAGATGGTTGAAAAGTTAGCTCCCATTGCAAAGAAACTTGGAATCGAAGAAATCCTTAAAAAGTTCCCTTACGAAGTATCCGGGGGGCAAAAGCAAAGAGTTGCAATCGCAAGAGCGCTTATT
>JAEEXG010000117.1 GCA_016291405.1 Lachnospiraceae bacterium | reverse complement strand
CAAACGTTGCGGGCATGGGAATACTTCGAAAAGAAGGCTATACTGTAACGAATAAAGATTTCTTTAAGATTGGTATTCCTTTTACCATGACAGCAGTTGTCATAGGTTACTTATTCATTTGGTTTGTCTGGGCATAATGATTATACAGGGCCCAAGGTTTTAGTATTGTTTCGAGACCCGCTCGCGCTTAGGACTCCGCACTAGCGGCCGCAGGCTATAAAGAAGCCTGCTCACTAAACTCGCCGTTCCTTATAGTCCGGCTCGTTAAGTGCCGAGGCTCCATAAAGTCTCGAATACAATACTAAAACCTTGGGCCCTTTTTATAATTATCTGGAAACTGCCTAATGATATGATGGTATGGAAAATGAGGTAGATTTGTGAAGAATGTGGCCGTACTGATAAGGAATATATTTGGGGATTATTCCGAGGATGCATTAAGAGGAATAATCGATTTTTATAAAGACAAGGACGTTAATGTCGTTGTCTTGCAAACACGTACGGCAAACGATACTGCGGGAATGTGCGAAGAGCAGTATTGGATGAATGCACATTTGGCAGGCTCAAAGGAAATAGACGGTGTTATTGTGATTTCGGGGGAATATGTTTCTTCCACGCCTCCCGATGTACTTGCGGATGAATTAAGCCATCTGTCTTCAAAGCCCATTGTTTCAATGGCTATTAAATTACCCCTTTCTTTTGATAATTCCTATACATATACATCTTGCGAACAGTCTTATTTTGATGTGGTTAGCCACTTAAAGAGAGAACATGGCTGTAAAAAAATCGCTTTCTTTTCGGCAGGACTTACAAAGTCCACAGAAGGAGAAGAAAGACTTGATGCTTTTATTAAAGCCATGAAGGATAACCACCTTCCAATAGGCCCCATTATCATGGGGGATTTTACCTTCCAAAATTCCGTTAAAGAGTTTAAAAGAGCATATAAGTCAAAGAAGGATATAGACTTTGATGCCTTAGTGTGCGCAAACGACAGAATGGCTCTTGGCTCCATGGAAGTGTTAAAAGAATACGGAGTTAAAATACCCGAGGAAGTGAAGGTTTTTGGCTTTGATAACAGTGAATCCGCCCGGACCTATTCGCCGGCCCTTGCATCTATAGATCAGGATGTGTACGGACAGGGAAGAGTGTGTGCAGAGCTTTTACTTGATAAGCTAAATGATAAGGAAGTAGCTAAAAACGTAAAGATTTCTTTAAAGCCTGTATACAGCGAATCCTGCGGATGTCGTAAAAAGAAAACGGAAGTTAATGGCTACAATAAGCCCATTAAAGAAGGCTACACAATAGATGCTTTTGCCGGAAGCATAGAATTATCAAAGATATATTTCCTTATAAGTAATGCTCAGGCATATAAGAGCCTTGATGATTTAAGCAAGGTGGCAAAGCCTTTGCTTGAAACAATAAAAAGCAGTGTGTCAGCATTAGACATTGTTTTATACGATTCAAAGATAAATATAGAAAATATAAGATGCGTAAATCTTCCAAGAAGAGCTCATCAAATCGTAAGTGTGGATCTTGATAAGGATATTTACGATTATTCCACGCATAAAAGCTTTTCTCCCATTAAGGAGCTTGCAGCTTCCGATATGTTTAAAACAAAGGAATCAAGCGTTTTCCTTGTGCATCCCATTTTCTTTGAGACCACACATTACGGTTATGCAATTTTTAAAGAAAAGATTTTTGACCAGGCACTTAATACTTTGTATTTAAAGCTTATTTCAAATGTTTACTCAAGAGCCTACGACTATTCTGCGGCTTTAACTGAAAACAGCAGGCTTTCCGCAAAGTACAAAGAAGCAAAGAACGAAAGACTTGTATTTTCAAAGCAGTCTAAAACCGATGAACTTACCAAACTTTTAAACAGAAGAGGCGTTCTTGATATTGGCCAAAAGAACATAGATTTAGCCGTACAGGCAGGCACTTTCGGAAGCGTTTTCTTTGGGGATATGAACGGCTTAAAGAGCATTAACGATACATATGGCCATAAGCTTGGAGATAAGGCTATAATCGCCCAAGCCCAGATACTTAAAAAGACCTTCAGAAATTCAGATGTGCTTGGAAGACTCGGGGGAGACGAATTTGTAATTGTGACTCCCGGTGCATCTGCAGATCAAATAGATTTCTTTAGAAAAAAGCTATCGGATAATGCAAAAAAGGTGAAAGAAGAAATGGATCTTCCTTTTGATATCACCATAAGCTTAGGAGTAGCGAGCATAACCGCCGAAGACAATAATATAAGAGATTTGATTTCAAAAGCGGATGAAAGTCAGTATGTTGCAAAAAGAGAGTTTCATAAAGAAAAATAGGCAAGAATCCTTCCATATATTTGGAAGGATTTTTATTTTCTAAAAAATGTATTAAAAGGCAAAATTTCCCTTGCATTATAAGGCGAAGGGGATTATAAATGTATATGTGAATGAAATTAGCACTCAGACAATGTGAGTGCTAATAAATATAAAGACAAACAGGAGGCGCTCTTATGAAGT
>JAEEXG010000062.1 GCA_016291405.1 Lachnospiraceae bacterium | reverse complement strand
TACATTCCCTTCTTTATGGGCATGGGCCCCGGCGCAGATTTGTGCTTTGGCACCACCTTCGGAGGTCCCTTCATGTCAGCGCTTATACTTTTGATACCTCAGTTCGTTTTCTTTACCTTCCTTTCAACCTGGTTTGAAAGAAAGACGGGAAACGTCTACGTGGGAGCTTTCATTTCTTCAATGCTTGCGGTTTGGATTGTAACCGGCGGCTCGGCAATGTTTTAAGTTAGCTTTGCTATTGCTTGTCCCAATACGAAATAATTTTAAAATTGGGAGTAATTTACACGATAAGCAGGGGCAATTTTGGGGGTCAGTGGGCCTATAGCCAAAAAGTGTCCGGATTGGGAGCAATTTTGGCTTAAAATGGCCATATTTGTTGGCTCTTTGTCCCTATATGAAAAAAATCGTAAATTGGGAGTAGTTTTGGGCAAAAACTACTCCCAATTTTGCTTAAATTATCTATAGGGAGTAACGGTTGACATAACACAGGGGTATTTGGCACAATTTACTCCCAATTTGAGGGTAAATTTGCTATAGGGAGTAGAGGTTAACATAACGCGAAGCAGAAATCAACCAAGCTCGGCACAAAAGCAAAAAAATGCTCCCAAAACGGAAGATTTTCCGTATTGGGAGCATTGTGTTTAAATCATTGAATTGCCGAGGCATTCAAGGCCCAAATTGGAGCCATCAAACCTCTTACTGAAGTTCCCAAGGTCCCCATTCGCCTTGAGTCTCGGGGTTGTCGCCCTGTGTCCACCATTTTGCTTTGTAGACATTACCGTTGTAAACCACAAAGTCACCGCCTACATAAACTGCGCTTGCTTCCCATGCAGGATAGTCGCCGGGAGTAGGATCGGGACCGGGATCGGGACCGGGGTCAGGACCGGGATCGGGGCCGGGATCGGGATTAGGATCATCAGATACTGCACCTACAAGCTTCCAAGGTCCCCATTCACCCTGGTTTTCAGGGTTTGTGCCCTGGTTCCACCAAGATGCCTTATATACGTTTCCGTTATAAGAAACCATGTCGCCACCTACATAAACTGCTGAAGCATCCCATGCAGGATAGTCGCCGGGTATAGGATCAGGACCTGGATCAGGACCAGGACCGGGATCAGGACCTGGACCGGGATCAGGGCCGGGGCCGGGATCAGGACCGGGATCAGGGCCGGGGCCGGGACCGGGTTCAATTCCGTCAAGCTCATCCATAAGCTTAGCCATTGCTTTGCCCCACTTATAACCGTTTGTTGCATCCCAGTTAATTGACCATGTCATAACACCGCGAAGTGTAGGATATGCCTTGGGAGGTGTGAAGTTATCTACCCTTTGCTTGTTTACAAGTGAGTAAACTGCATCTTTAATTACATCGTTTGATACATAACCTGAGCTTGCGGCCTGCTGTACGCTTGGAACACCAAATGCAAGCTGATCCGGGCGAAGACCTGATTCAATCAAAAGTGTTGTGATGGAAGCAAGGAATTCTCCCTTTCCGGGATCTACAAGCTGATCTTTGTATCCATACATGTTTCCTGAGTTATAGAACTGAGGATGGCAAACCGTCAAAATATCCTTAATTTCAAGAGCAAGTCTTAAATAGCTTGTGGTGATGTCACCTGCTGCAAGGTTTCTTGCCTGCAAATAGAATGTTTCGGGAGCCATTGTGATGATAAAGTCGTCTCCGAAATGATCATGAACAGTTCTTAGAGCGGAAGCGATGTAATCAACGCCGTCAACCGCACGTCCTTCAAAGTCAATGTCCACGCCTTCAAATCCATATTCATCGATGATATCGATAAGGCCTTCTGCGAAGCGATTTGCAGCCTCTGTGCTGTTAATTTCAATTGTGCCGTTTGCACCGCCTACAGAAATAACTACGTGCTGACCTCTTTCTTTAACATCTTTGATATCCTGAATGAAATCATCTTTATAGTAGTTAAGCTCTCTTGTTAAGTCAGAGCTCAAACTAAAGGTAACTTCTCCGGGAGTGTCTGTGTTTCCTGTGAAAGCTACGCAGATTAAGTCGTAGTAGGAAGGCACGTCGCTAAGCTTTAAGTTTGTTGAACCGTTTGTAAAGTTGTGCCAATATCCTGTAACCAAATGTGCGGGAAGTTTGCCGTTTGAAGAGTAGTTGTGGCCGGGATCGGGATCGGGACCGGGGCCGGGATCAGGACCGGGGCCTGGTTCGGGATCTTCGCCGCCGCCGATGGTGCCTGCGCCTTCTCCGTAAACTGTCTGTTCACCGAATTCATCAAGGGATGTAAGGATTCTTTGTGTCATTGTGATGCCTTCGATGTCAGATTTTGAAGCGCTTCCCGATACATTAAGTGTAAATGTGTGGGATGCGCCGGGCTTTATTGACTTTCCTGCATAAACTGAAGAAAGATCAACTACGGTCACGCCGTCTTTAGAAGAAACGCTTCCGCATTCAGAGCCTGCTGTTAACTTAGCGCCGCTCTTTGTTTTAATGTAGAGCTTAGGGAATGTTACGGTCTTTTTAAACAATTCCGCATCCTTTAATGCAGGATTTGATTCCGTAGTGGTTTCTTTGTTCTTAAGTGTAAATGTGTAAGAAGAACCTGTAGTGCTGACCGTTACTTCAGCCTTGGGAGCGCCCACAATTATTTCCTGTGCGGGGATGGGTGAGCTTCCAAATAAGGACTGCTTCATGGCTCTTGTCAAAACCTGGTCTGCATCCTGAGATGCCATCCAGCAGATAAGGCCACCAAGTCCGTTATCGCGCACGTATTTGCCTTTTGCAGCAACGGAACGGGCGTTATCGTATGTAAAGAAATAGCCTGTCTTATCGCTGTAAAGGTAAGGAGCTTCGGCAACTTCGTCGTAGTATTCCTTAACGCCGTATTGCTGTTTTAAGTAGTCAATGTCGGAGAAAGCCCAAGAACCTGTCATAAGGCCGTCTGCGCCGGGAACGCTCTTTTCTTTTGCTGATGCATAAAGTCCCGGAGCCTTTGAATCTCTTCCGTCATTCTTAACTTCGCCCCAGCCTCTTGTGTAGGCTGCAACGCCGATAACAAGCTTTGAATAGTCAATCTTGCTTCCGTATTTATTCTTTAAGAACTTAACACAGTTATCAGCAGACATTACGCCGTCAGGCTGTGTGGAAGAATTGTATTTAGGATTTGTGTAAAGAGCTGTGTGATGAGCGGTAAAAGAAGCCCATGCGCCGTTCATGTCATATGTCATAAGATTGACAAAATCAAGGATTTTAAGGACTTTGTCGTATTCAATCTGAGACATCATAGTGGGTGAAGCTGACAAAGCTGCGGAAAGCTCGTAGTACTTGCCATTCTTTTCACCGAGAGTGTCAAGCTCGTTTCTTATTTCCTGCATAAGCTTTGTGAAGTTCTTGCCGTCTTCAGGTGTGCCGGGGCAACCTTCGTCTTTGTCCACACCGTTTTCACCGGGATTTGACGGGCGCACGTCTGTGGGGTGCTCCCAGTCAATGTCAACAAAGTCAAAGCCTAAGTAATCAACAAACTTTGCGATGTTTTTGGCAAAGTTTTTACGCTTGGTGGAAGATGCCGCAATTGCGGGAAAATCTCCCGAGCGTGTCCATCCACCTACAGAAATACCGATTTTTAAGTTCGGGTTCTTTGCACGAAGAATACTCATGGCGCCAAGAACGCCTGCGTAAGGTTCGCCGTAGGTGATGCCTGATTGCTCGGGCAAAATAACGAGGAAATCTGCGTGCTCGTCGCAAAGTTCCAGGTCGCCGTTTGCGTCTACATCAAGAAACGCAAAGTTTAAGTGAGTAAGCTGACTTGCATCAATCATACTCGGCTTAAATTCCTTCTGGCCTTTGTAAATAGACCATTCTCCGTAATACATTACACTTCTGTACTGTGGCGTACTTGAAGCAGCCTCAGCCTTAAGTGTAGTAGCGGGAGAGAAGACACTGCCAAAGATTGTGGTGAAGGCAAGTGCCAGCGCGATTAAGAAACTAAACCGCCTTTTTTTCATAATCCAACCCTCCTATACATAATATAAGAAAACGCGATGGCTCGAAATCGGGCCAACAAGTTACATTAAAAGTATAGGATATGAAAAATTTACATTGAATGTAGATAGTTGTGATATTTTGCATATTCTTGTTGAATTAACTGACAAATATTTAATAACACGTGAGATGTTTGAAAATTAGACTCTGAGAAGTTTTGTTGCGTGTCACGGAAAGAATGAGGTAAAATTTAATCAGGAATCTCTGAGATACAGACGCTACAAAATAAGCCGAATAAATATTGAAAACCGAACATCTGTTTGATATAATGTTCATAGGAAATACAGCTGTGTAGAAGCCTTAAGTGGGCAATTTACATGTGTATTGACACCCTATTCAATAGGGTATAAAATACGAATGAGAGAATGGTATATGACTAGAACATTTATTCAAACGTTGCAGTTTTCGCGAAGGTGGGATGAATTGGGGCTAACCGACGACGATTTGAAATTGCTTGAGAGCGATATACTGCAAGATCCTGAGAAATACCCGATAATTCGTGGAACAGGTGGGTTGAGAAAGGCTCGAATTCCTTTGGATAATAATAAAGGTAAGAGCGCCGGCGCAAGGGTATGTTACGTTGATTTTGTATTTGCAGAGACGGTGTATTTGATTACTGTTTATGGTAAGAAGGAAAAGGACAATTTGTCTTCGCAAGAGAGAAACGAAATCAAAAAGTATATTCTGGAACTTAAGAAGGTATTAGGAGGTGATTCGATTGAGCAAAAATAATAGCGTTTATGAAAGCATCGTAGCCGGCCTGAATGAAGCTATTGAAGATGCAAAGAGCGATAAGCCTATTTTAAAAAGAACAACTGTTACTATAGAGCCGGTAAAAGTTTATGATGCCAATGATGTAAAGAAAATAAGAAAAGAAACCGGATTGTCTCAAAAACTATTTGCAGGTTATATGGGCGTATCCGATAAAACGGTCGAGGCATGGGAAGCAGGGACAAATCATCCCTCCGGCGCCGCCAGTAGAATTTTAAGAATGATGGAAATGGATAAGGAATTGGTTTTTAAATTTCCTTTTGTAAAGAATGCAACTACAAAGTAAAAAAGTGTCACCGATGGTGACACTTTCTAATATGATCATTTGCAGTTTTAATTTAGTCATTTTGGGATAAAATGACCAAATTGAATTAAATACTTATTCATACCAAAAATCATATGACGTATTTAAAACATCATTCATTATGCCGATGAATTCTGTCACGCGCTCATCATTTGAATCAAGCTTCTTTACGTTTTCAATTGCCTGATTGATGGCTTCTTCTTTTGATAAATCGCCTAAGAAACTGCTGTTATTAAGGGCCATTGCGTATTCTGCAACGGATGATGCAAGGATGAAGTTATCATCCGGTTTGTTTGTGTAATCGTTTGCGCCGATAGGAAACTCAAGATAATCTGAGGTTTCTTTGTCAGGATCTTTGTAAGCGATTGAAAGAGTGCACCATTCATCCTTTGAAAGGCCTTTGTCTGAAATGGTAGTTTCCTGGTATTTAAGGTCAGAATCTGAGTTGCTTTCTGCAAGCTTTAATTCGTAAAGAACTGTTACCTGGTGGCCTGCGCCTACTTCGCCGCCGTCTTTTGTGTCGTCTTTAAAGTCTTCCGCTGCAAGGGCTCTGTTTTCGTATCCAATCAATCTGTAGTCTGAAACCATTGCGGGGTTAAACTCTACCTGAAGCTTTGTGTCTTTTGCTACGGTGTAGATGGTTGAAGAAAACTCATCCACAAGCACTCTTTTTGCTTCTTCGATGCAGTCGATGTAAGAGTAGTTGCCGTTTCCCTTGTCTGCTAAGGTTTCGCCGGTTACGTCATTGTAGTTTCCTGTGCCAAAGCCAAGAACCGATAAAAATACACCTGTTTCTTTTTTCTCTGAAATAAGGTCTTCAAGCTCGTTTCCGCGGTGCTTTCCGATGTTAAAATCGCCGTCTGTTGCGATGATTACTCGGTTGTTGCCGCCTTCAATAAAGTGCTTCTTTGCAACTTCGTAAGCAAGTTCGATTCCGCCTTCACCGTTTGTGCCGCCACCTGCCATGAGAGAGTCAAAGGCTTTGTTGATTTTCCTTCTGCTGTCGCAGGTAACGCCGTCAAGCACAAGCTTTGTGCCGTTTGCGTAAGTTACAATGGAAACGCGGTCGTTCTTTGAAAGAGTTTCAACCAAAAGCTTCATTGAGTCTTTTAAAAGGGGAAGCTTGTCATCATCTTCCATGGAGCCTGACACGTCTACAAGGAAAACGATGTTTGAGTCAGGTTTCTTTTCTTCATTTAAATCTTTAGTGTTTACGCCAAGCATTAAAAGCTTGCTTTCTTTGTTCCAAGGGCAGTCGGAGATGGTGGAAGTCACGCCGAATCTGTCGTCACCCTTAGGGTCTTCGTAATCGTATTTAAAGTAGTTTATAAATTCTTCAGCGCGAATTGCGATGTTTGAAAAATCATCAAGGCCGTATCCTAATCTTACAAACCTTCTCATGTTTGTGTAGGATGCGGTGTCAACGTCAGCTCCAAAGGTTGAAAGAGGAGATAAGCTTACGCTTTTAAATCCGCTTTCTTTAATTACGTCGTAGGTTTCTTCTTCTTTAATGAAGGCTAGGTCGCCATCGGCGCATGGCTCTGTTAAATAGTATCCGTTATTTGCAGATTCGCAGAAGTAATCTTCGGTTGCGCCCGTTTCCGTCATTGCGGGCTCGTAATAGTTAATTGATTTTGATGCGCTTCCGCATGCTACTGTGGACAAAGAAACCGTAATGGCTGTAAGTACTGTAAATAATCTTTTTTTCATAATAAAAACCTCCCGTTTATCTTAGGTAATTTGATTTTTCATATCCGGATAATCTAGATACGAAGTTGCCCCTAAGAATTTATGGGAGGTTTTAAAAAATTTTTTTATTTTAAATAAAGCACGTAATCAGAAGGTTCTTTAGGCTCTATTATGTAGAAGGTGGCAACGCCTTCACTATAAGTGTAGAGGGCGATGCATTCTTCACTTGTTTCTTCGTTAATGAAGCTTATCATGTAATGAGCTTCGCCTTCAGGAAGAATTTCATTTGCTTTTGCTATGTCGGCATCAAGCATGGTTTCTTTTTTGATTTCCGATACATTCTCAAAGCCGATGAGTGAAAGAGCGGTGATGATAGCGTTCTTTTCATCAGGGCTTAATTCATCGGTTGTCGCAGTGTCACTATCTTTATCACCTGTTGAAGGTTCCGCGCTTGCCGTTGCCTCTTCGATAGGGGTGAGATTTAAGTCTTTACTTGCATCGGAGTTATTTTCTATAGGAGCTTCGGTAGCTTCTTCTGCATATGAGTTTTCGGTGGTGGCTGATTCCGTTGCTTCCATTGCAACTTCCGATTGGGCCGATTTAGACATGTTTCCAAAGTTTCTAAGCACCCCGCCACGAATTGCAATTACTGCAATAAGTAAGCATGCAACCGCTGCAAGAATCTTTGCAATTGTGCCTTTATTTTTATTAAAGTAAGTTATATTGTCTTTCTTTTCTATAGAAGCACCTGTAATAGTAGTAGCGTTAGCTTCAGTTGTAGATGCTTCTTTGCTCGCGTCTTTCTTTGCTTCGATTTCATCGATACCGGCTTCAATTCTTCCCCAAAGGTCCGGCACTTCAGCTGATATTTGGTCTTTATATTCAGTTTCAAGATTCTTCATAATAGCCGTACCTCCTTAGTTTTTTTATGGCTTCCCGATATCGCCAGGTGATTGTCCCCATAGGGACTTTAAGTATTTCCGAAATTTCTGCAAATGTCATTTCGGACAGCACCTTCATATTAATGACTTGCTGTTCTTTGTCGCTTAGCGTACTGATTGCTTCTTTTATGGAAATATTTTCAATGACTTCAGACTCTGTATCGGCATCGCTTACAGGCTCAAGAACCACATCCTCTTCATCTTCCTTAGTGAAGCTATCAAGTATTTCTTTCTTGTATTTTCTAACATGGTCGATGGCCATGTTTCTTGCAATCGTCGCAAGATACCCTTTATGCCCGCTTCCTTCTTTATACTTATCGGCTTGCTGCCAAAGCTTTATAAAAAACTCGCTGGTTATGTCTTCAGCAGTTTCTTTGTGCCCCACAACACCGTACACGATGCGATAGATGTAGCTTAAATACACATCGTAAATGTCTCGGAGCCCCTTTTTGTCACCGTTAAGTATAGCTTTAATGCAGGCGTTAAATTCCGCCTCGGTCACTTCATTCTCCTTTATGTGACTGCTATAGATACGTAGCAGTTACTCTAAATTTATGGTTACAAAAATGATTTTAACATAAATGTTTGTGTGAATATATTTTTTTGTGCACATATTAAATGCGTGAAATGCAGGTAAAATCAATGTTCGTAGGCAATTAAAGATAAATGATTAAAAGAAATTATAAAAAAATTATCGAAAAACGATAAAAAGTTGTTGACAAACGTTTTGATGTGTATTATAAATTAATTATCGACAAACGATAAATACTTAATGTTTCCTACTGCAGAGGAAACAGTTATCGAGTCAAAAGAAAACAAAAACAATAATTTAAAAGAAGAGGAAAATAAAAATGAACAACAACAAAATCGCAAACATCAAAAAGTCAGCAGACACAACAGCAAAGGTAGTAAATGTATTCGCCATCTTAATGAGAGTGGTAGCAATAATAACATTCGTAGCAGCAATCATTATCTTTTGTTATTCAAAGCAGATTGACGGATACATTTCAGCAACAGACGGACACTGGGAAGTTTCAACAGGCACCACCACTCAGATAATTTCCAGACAGGGCGCATCATTTATTGAAACTTTTAACTTCATGAACTTTAGTACATGGGCAGCTTGCAATGCTTTGTATGCTTCAGTTTTTGCAGTAGCACTTTCAATTGCATTGTCATTTCTTCGTAAAACATTCATCGCAGTTAAAGAAAGCGAAACACCTTTTAACGAAGACGTTTTAAAGAAGATGAGAACTACAGGTATCATCGTATCCATCCTTGTAATTCTTAGCAGTGTCGGAATCGGTGTATGTGTTGCATTAAGTTTCTGGTGCTTATACTCAATCTTTAGCTACGGTATCGAGCTTCAGAAAAATGAAGACGAGACATTATAAGGAGGGCGCCATGGGTAAAATAATCTTAAGACTTGACCGCATGATGGCGGATCGTAAAATCAGTTTAAACGAGCTCTCAGAAAAGGTAGGCGTTACAAACGTAAATCTTTCAAAGATGAAAACAGGCAAGATTAGTGCCATTCGTTTTTCAACTCTTGAAGCAATCTGTGATGCTCTAAACTGTCAGCCGGGAGACATACTTGAGTATGATCCAAACGCTGCATCAACTGAAGAATAGACAATAGTCTGTGTTATGGGCGCTGCGAACTTAAAGTTTGCAGCGTTCTTTTTCTTTATACTTTTTTTATTGACAATTAATTAAACCAATGGTTTAATTAATTCATTGATTTTACTATGAGGAGGGATTTATGAAAATCAAAATCTTATTAATAACTGTGGCCATCCTTATTTTGCTGGTTGGCATATTGCTTTTTCTTGGCAGGAAAATTGACGTTAAAACTAACAAGAAAGTTTCAAATCTTTCAGAGGAATTGCAGGAAGTTTTTTACTTGGGATCTTTAGCGCCAAACTCTCACAACATACAATCCTGGGAGATTACGGTTTATCCTGAAAAAGAATATGTGGTGATAGCGGCAGACCCTGAAAAAAAGCTTGATGTTATCGATCCGAAAGGAAGGGAAGTATTTATCTCCCTTGGATGTTACGCCAAAACCTTAATGAAGAGCTTTGAAGCCTACGGATACAAAACAGAATATTCTTTTGATGAAGAGAACAAAGAAATTACTGTCAAATATCATAAAAGCAGTGAGGAAGCTAACTTAGGCTTAGCTGAGCTTATAAAGAAGCGCCACACGGATAAACGTGGGTTTGAAAATCAAGCGCTTTCTTCTACGTATTTAAGCAGCGAATGTGAGAGCTTAGATCCGGATTTTTACTTTGAAAACGGTTCTCCGGAATTTGAAGCCATTAAAAAATCTACGCTGGATGCTTATATTGTCCAGGCAAACGATAAAGAGGCCGCTGAAGAATTATCAAACTGGCTTAGATTATCAAATGCGGAAACCAAGAAAACAAAGGATGGTTTGCCGGCTGAGCAGCTTGGAATCTTAGGCATCAAGAAAAGCTTATATTACCTTACAACAAATCATGAAAGCGCCAAAGGTGAAACATTCTCAAAGCAGGGAATCGATACTGCCAGAAAACAGCTTGAAGGTTGCTCGGGCTTTTGCATTATTTCTTCCGAAAATACAGAGAAACAGCTTGTGGAATGCGGCATGCAAACTGTAGAATTATGGTTAGAGTTAACAGATGCAGGCATTTCCGTTCAGCCTATGAGCTATGCAATTGAAGAGGAAGAGTATAAGGCAAATCTTCAATCGGTACTTAATATTGATAACATACAAATGATTCTTAGAATCGGTTACACGTCTGAATACGGATGCAATGCAGGAATAAGGAGGGATTTAGCCGATTATATTTCGGTGAAATAATCATGGCCAGACGCATAAAGGAAGACCCCACCATCCACAGAAAGAGAATATCCGAAGCCGCAGAAAAGCTATTTGTAAGCCAAGGCATTGAAAAAACAACTGTTTCTCAAATCGCCGAATCGGCCGGTTACAGCAAGGCGACTATTTATGTTTATTTTGAAAACAAGGAAGACATCATATCTTACCTTGTGCTTCACAGCATGGAGCTTATTAAAAAAGAAATCATAGGTAGCACAAGTGACTCTCTTTCTAATGAAGATAACTTTGTAAATATATGTAACAGCGTTTTAAAATATCAGAAGAAATATCCTATGTATTTTGAGTTTTTGCAGGATACCATAAATGTTGATTTCTCCGAAAGCAAATACTATCAATCCGAGGCCGATGCTTATAAAACAGGCGAAGAAATCAATACATATTTAATCAACTTATTTAAGCTAAAAGACGATGCCTTTGTTAAAATCTTTACCCTTTGGGCATCAATATGCGGTGTCATCCAAATGACCGACAAAAAGACCGAATACATAAAGAAGCAATCAGGCTTAACCGAAGAAGCCTTTATACAAAAGGAATTTAAGCAGCTATATAATTTAATCAAAATGTAAAAGAACCTTCATTCGTCTCTGTTAGGCGGATGAAGGTTCTTTTTTTGAATTCAATGATTTAATAAACTCGATTAATCTTGCAGTTTAAAATATCTCCAATTCTAGTGCTTCGCCAATCATTTTGCTTCGTGGAAAAATTTCAGCATAATCCTGGATGCGAGCAATATCCAAGTCGTGAATTATGTTTCGATAATTTCCGATTATTTCCTTGTAATAGTCAAAGGGTAATTGGTTTTTAAAACGAAGCAGTTCTATTAGCATTCTTTCTTTATCGTATATTTTTATTGTTGCGTCCCTTCGCTTCATGTCGGTAACTCCGATATTTAACAAATCAGAGGGGACATAGTGTTGGCACACGCGTTTATCACTGATGTAGATAGCATGCTTATCGGTTGCAATATGGAATTCATCAGGTATGACATCAGTAAGACCATGATAATAAAATGCGCTATCCATAGTCATAATTCCCTTTGGATACTTAAATGCTATAACGGCCAAAGTGGAAACATCAGGAACATCGGAATATACACCTTTTTCGATTTGATAAACATTGCCGTTGGCTATTTGTTTTTTTATCTGATAGTCTGATTGCCATTTTTGGATGCAATCCGAATAAGAAAGTAACATATTAAACTCCTTAAAGTAATTATAGGCTAGAAATGAAAAATGGCCTATATTTGCTTTAATTATATAAAATATGTTAAATGCCGTCAACGTATGGAAATTTAAGCTTTTTATCGCCCAATTTTCTCAACCACCCACATTCGGGAGATGGAACTGTAGTAAAGCTTAAAGCGACGCTCTGTGCCATACATTGTGGAGGCACATTCGAAAGTGGCTCCGATTTTGCTTTTTGCCTGGTCAGAAGAAATTATTCTGTCGATATTGACTGTAACCTTTGAACCGTCAATATCTGTAAAGCGAAAACGCATAGGAGTAACCTTCCCATCTACATCGGTATATGAAATTATCTGAATCGGTATATTTGTAACTACATACGAATCCATACCTGATTGTCACTCCTTTCAAAATACAAACAAGTGTTCGTATAATATATATAGCACACCCCTAAATGAATTGCAATATCGAACAGAAACAAATGTTCTGTTCGAGGAGAAACAGGTATATTTTTAGGTAATTCATATTAGGTAAAATGAAATTAGGGGCGCATTTTCGCATCATCGCATGCGGGCACTGCGAATTTTCCTGTAATTGGGCTAATATGAAAAGCAGCGCAAAATGGGAGTAATTTAAGCAAAAAGCACTGCGATTTTTTTGGTAATTGGGCTAATATGAAAAGTAGCACAAATTGGGAGTAGTTTTGGCCAAAAACTACTCCCAATTTTTTATGGATTGGCTATTGGCCCATTTTCATTAAAAATTGTCCTTTTTAGAGTGTAAAATGCGTCCATTTTTTAATAGATTTCATATTGGCCCACCGAAGCTTCGCAACATAGCCTAATTGCTCCCTATAGCCATAAAAAACGCGAATTGGCCCACACATTCCCTCCCATTCTCCGAATTTGTGCTATACTAAAACAAAAAGGGGAGATAAATATGGGAATTATAGCAGCATTTATGGTACCGCACCCGCCGCTTATCGTTCCGAATGTGGGAAAAGGCGGGGAGGAACAGATTAAAGAGACCACAAAATCTTATGAGGCGGTGGCAAAGAAGATCGCAGAGCTTAAGCCTGAGACTATTGTCATCACAAGCCCTCATTCTGTCATGTACGCAGATTACTTTCATATATCGCCGGGCACTCACGCAGAGGGCAATTTCGCAAATTTCAACGCGCCTGAAGTTAAGTTTAATGAAACCTACGATAAAGAATTCACATCATACCTTTCAAAGCTAGCGGATGAAAGGCTCTTTCCTGCGGGCATTTTGGGAGAAAGGGACCCTAACCTTGACCACGGCACAATGGTGCCCCTTTACTTTATAGAAAAGTACATAACCGACTTTAAATTAGTAAGAATCGGTCTTTCGGGCCAGCCACTTACAGATCATTATCGCTTAGGAAAAATGATTCAGGAGACCGCGGACGCGCTTAATAAAAGAGTGGTGCTTGTTGCAAGCGGCGACCTTTCGCACAAATTACAGGATTACGGCCCCTACGGCTTTTCAAAGGAAGGTCCCGAATATGATGATAGAATCATGAAGGATGCTGAAAGCGGAAACTTCGAAGCCTTCTTTGATTACACGGAAGACTTTTGCGAAAAGGCCGCTGAGTGCGGCCACAGGTCCTTTGTGATTATGGCAGGCGCCCTTGATTCAAAGAAACTAGACATAAAGAAGTACTCTCATCAAGACGTTACGGGAGTAGGCTACGGAATCTGCAGTTTTATCGTAGCGGGAGAGGATGAAAACAGAAAATTCCTCGATTCTTACTTAGATAAAAGAAAAAAGAAACTGACCGACCAAAGAAATAAAGAAGACGCTTTTGTACGCTTAGCCCGTGCTTCACTAGAGCATTTTATAAAGGAAAAGCACACATACGGCGTAAACGAAGCCTTTAGAGCCGCAAACATAAGTAAAGAAGATGAAGAAAAACTTTTGTCAGATAAGGCAGGGGCTTTTGTTTC
>JAEEXG010000061.1 GCA_016291405.1 Lachnospiraceae bacterium | reverse complement strand
AAAAGAGGAAAACAATGGATATTTCAGAAAAAGTAAAGTTACAAAGAGAATATTTTAAAAGCGGAAAGACACTTAATGTGTCTTTTCGTCTTAATGCCCTAGATAAGCTTGAGAAGGCTATTAAAAACCATGAAAAAGAAGTGCTTGCGGCTTTAAAAACAGACCTAGGTAAAAGCGCCCAGGAAGCCTTCATGTGCGAATACGGTCTTTCATTAAGTGAGCTTACTTACATGAAAAAGCACTTAAAGAAATTTGCACGTCCTAAGAGGGTTAAGACGCCTTTAACCAATTTCGCGGCTTCAAGTTACATTTACAAAGTCCCTTACGGAAATGTGCTTATAATGAGCCCATGGAATTATCCCTTCTTACTTACTATGGAACCTTTAATTGATGCTATCGCCGCAGGAAATACTGCATTTGTTAAGCCAAGCGCTTATTCTCCTGCCACAAGTGAAGCGATAAGAGTGATTATCGAAGAAGCCTTTGAGCCTGAATTCGTTTCAGTTATTTTAGGTGGAAGAGCGGAGAATCAGCAGCTTTTGGATGAAAAGTTTGACTTTATATTCTTTACCGGAAGCCAGACCGTAGGTAAGGAAGTAATGAAGAGAGCATCGGCTAACTTAACGCCTGTTGCCCTTGAACTTGGGGGTAAGAGCCCCTGCATTATAGATGCGGATGCTGATATTAAGTTATCGGCAAAACGGCTTGTGTTTGGTAAGTATTTAAACGTGGGACAGACTTGTGTTGCACCCGATTACGTGCTTTGCCATAAAGATATTAAAGATGAATTCCTTAATGCAGTTAAAGAAGAAATCTTAAAGCAATTCCCCAATGCTTTAACAAATCCCGATTACGGTAAGATTATTAATGAGAAACACTTTGACAGAATTGTTTCTTTGATAGATAATAGCAAAGTTGCTTTCGGAGGTAACTTTGATAAGGCGACACTTAAAATAGAACCTACAGTGCTTGACAATGTGACCTTCGATGATGCGGTTATGAAGGAAGAAATCTTTGGACCTATTATGCCAATTCTATCCTTTGAAGATTTGGGTGAGGTTTTAAAAGACATAGACTCCCGTCAGCATCCCCTTGCTTTTTATTACTTTACTAAAGATATAAAGAAAGCAAAGAAAGTGATTTCTTCTTGCAGATTTGGCGGAGGTTGTATCAACGATACCATCATTCACCTTGCTACATCCGAAATGCCCTTTGGAGGCGTGGGAGAGAGCGGAATGGGTAATTACCATGGTAAGTTTGGCTTTGATGCTTTTTCACACACAAAGAGTATTGTTGATAAGAAACGCTTTATAGATTTAAATATGCGTTATCAGCCTTATAATTCAAGTAAGGTAAACTTAATTGAAAAGTTTTTAAAATAATATATCTAAGGAATTTTTATGAAATCAAAATCAAGAACAGCGCATTATGCGCTAATATGTGCATCATACTTTGCCGCATACTCATCAGCTCATGCCTATGCGGCAGTTTTTTTACTTGAAAAAGGTTTTTCAAACACCATGATAGGAGTGGTGCTTGCACTTGCCAATGTTTTATCGGTTGTTTTGCAACCTATATCCGCGGGCTTTATTGATAAATATAAGGCATTTACAAACAGAAAGGTTTCTTTGTTTTGCGCCTTCGGATGTTTGATATCAAGTGTTATTTTAGTTTTTGCAAAGGGACCTGCTTTAATCTTTTCTTTCTACGTGCTTCTATACATGCTTCAAATGCTTTATCAGCCTTTGATTCAGGCCATGAATTTTGAGTACACAGATAAAGGATTTAAGATTAACTTTGGCCTTGCAAGAGGCTTAGGTTCAATGGGCTATGCCGTTGCTTCACCCTTTGTAGGAGCTTTGGTTGAAAAGAACGGAGTTTCCGTCCTTCCAATCATAAATATATTGATTTTTTCAATCGGAATAATCGCCCTTATTACTTTTATTGCACCTAAGGAAACTGAAGAAGCTAATGATAAGAAATCGGCAGAAGAGATACATAATTCCTTTATTTCTTTTGTAAAGCATTATCCTGCTTTTATGATTTTTATTCTTGGCACCACGTTTTTATTCTTTCAGCATAATGCCTTGGGAGATTATTTGTTTCAGATAATAGAACCTTTAGGCGGCACAAAAGCCACCATGGGAACCTTGGTTATGGTTTCTGCAGCTTTGGAACTTCCTGCAATGGCAAGCTTTGCTTTCTTTAGAAAGAAACTTGGCACAAAGAACATCTTAGTGTTTTCATCAATAATGTTTACTGTTAAAACAATCATTATGCTTTTTGCAAACAGCATTTTCTGGGTGTATGTTTCACAGAGTTTTCAAATGATTGCCTACGCTTTATTCATCCCCGGAGCCGCTTACCTTGCTGAGAGCGTTATGGAAGAGCTTGATAAGACAAAAGGTCAGGCCTATATAATCACAGCAATTACCTTAAGCGGAGTATTTTCTTCTCTTGTTTGCGGAAGGCTTTTGGATGTACTGGGAGTTAAAAATATGCTCTTAGTCTGCGTGGCTGTAGGTATTGTAGGTACCCTTATTTGTTCCATTGTTTTAGGAAAGATAAAAACGAGAAAATAAAAATGTGTTGACACAATCGATTTAACGTGTTAAAGTAACGATAATCAAATTAAACCGATGAGGAAGAGTAAGTAAGTTTAATCCCTTCATTTTCAGAGAGCTGCAGATGGTGAGATTGCAGTAGTGAACATTGAGCCGAATGGACTTCCGAGGGCGAGCGGAAAAGCGAAAGCTTAGTATGTGAGACGGAGCAGGCCCTCCGTTAGCAGTAATGCAGAGTCGGCATATGATGGTATGCGATGAGTGGGCGCGAAAGCGTCAAGCCGGGTGGCACCACAGGATTTAGACTAAGTATCCTGTCCCAGCATTTTTGCTTGGGATAGGATTTTTTTTACCCAAGCGTTCCCATCACAATATTTTTTCAAAAAGAAAGGAAACGCATTATGAAAAAAACAAATTTATTGGTAACTTTAGGATTGGTATTATCCATGGCACTCACAGGATGTGGCGCCGCAACACAGGAAACTGTCTCAAAGGCAGACAGTACTCCCGCTTCAACTGAAGCAAGCACAGAAGCAAGTGTTGAAACAAGCGAAGCAGTTTCTTACACCGTAGGTATTTGTAACTACGTTGATGACGCTTCTTTAAACCAGATCGTTGATAACATTAAGAACAGACTTAATGAAATCGGAACAGAGAAAAACGTTACTTTTAATGTAAACTATGATAACTGTAATGCCGATGCAAACGTTCTTGCACAGATCGTATCAAACTTCCAGGCAGACAAAGTTGATTTGATGGTTGGCGTAGCTACTCCCGTTGCAATCCAGATGCAGTCAGCAACAGAAGGAACCGATACTCCCGTAGTATTTGCGGCAGTTTCAGATCCCGTTGGCACAAACCTTGTTTCTTCAATGGATGCTCCCGGAGCAAACCTTACAGGCACAAGCGACCTTCTTAACACAGAAGCAATTTTAAACATCATGCTTGCAAACAACCCCGATCTTAAAAAGGTTGGTCTTTTATATGATATAGGTCAGGATGCTTCAACACAGGCAATTGCAGATGCAAAGGCTTTCTTTAAAGAAAAGAACATTGAAGTTGTTGATTATACAGGTACTTCAATTGCAGAAGTAATGCTTGCGGTTGATTCAATGGTTGCAGATAAGGTAGAAGCAGTATTCACACCTACCGACAACACCATCATGACAGCAGAACTTTCAATCTATGAAAAGCTTGCAGAAGCTAAGATTCCTCACTATGCAGGAGCTGACTCATTTGCTTTAAACGGAGCTTTCTTAGGATTCGGTGTTGACTATGCTGCACTTGGACGTGATACTGCAGACATGGTTGCAGATATTTTATTAAATGAAAAAGACGTTGCAAGCGTGCCTGTTCACACATTTGATAACGGTGTTGCTACAGTAAACGTAGATATCTGCGCAGCAATCGGTCTTGATTTTGAAACAGTAAAGGCAGCAATTGCACCTTTCTGTACAGAAGTAAAGGAAATTCATACAGCAGAAAGCTTTGAATAATTGTATTAAGGGAATTTTAAATGGAATTACTATTATCGTTACTTAGAACAACAATTGAATTGGGACTTATAAGCTCCCTCACTGTACTTGCTTTGTATGTAAGCTATTCATGCTTAAATGTGTGTGATTTGTCTACGGACGGTTCTTTCACTTTAGGGGCATGTGTTGGCGCTGTTGTGGCTTTGTCAGGGCACCCGTTTTTGGCGATTCCCGCAGCTATGATAGCATCAGCTTTATCGGGCCTTATAACAGCTTTTTTACAGACCAAGTTAAGAATCAATTCGCTTCTTGCGGGAATTGTGGTTAACACTGGTTTATATTCAATAAACATAGCGATAATGGGTAATGCATCCCTTTTAAACTTAAACGGCACAAAGACAATATTTTCAATGCTTAAGGACGCTTTAAAAGGAACAGCCTTAGAAAACTATTATATAGTTATCATTGCCGGCATATTTGTTGTTTTGTCTATGGCGATAATAGTCCTTTTCTTAAAGACAAGACTAGGCCTTGCCATAAAGGCAACCGGCGATAACCCCAAGATGGTTCAGTCTTCAAGCATTAACCCTCACATGACTACCATAGTAGGTCTTTGCTTTGCAAATGCTTTTACAGGTCTTTCAGGATGCTTGCTTGCACAGTCTCAAAAGGCAGTTAACATCGACATTGGATCCGGTATGGTGACCGTCGCATTGGCTTCTTTACTTATCGGTAACACTATCATAAGAAAAGACAGAAGCGTGCTTAAGACTTTGGCGGCAGTGCTTGGCTCAATTATCTTTAGACTTGTTTATACAATTGCTTTAAGATTCCATATGCCCGCATATATGCTTAAACTTATATCAAGTATAATCGTAATCATTGCTTTGGCAGGTCCCACAATCTGGAAGGGAATTACCTTTAAAAAGGGCAAACCCTCAGCAGTAAGGAGGGATGAAAATGCTTAAGATCGAAGGATTATCAAAGACATTCGGTAAAGGAACACTTAACGAAAAAAAGATATTCACTGACTTTAACTTTGATGTTGCTAACGGTGATTTTATTACAATCATCGGCTCAAACGGGGCAGGTAAATCATCTTTGTTTAATGCTATTTTCGGCACATTCTTACCGGATGAAGGAAGAATATACTTAGACAATAAAGATATTACCTATGTACCTTCACATGTAAGGGCCAAGGATATCGGGTATTTATTCCAAGACCCAAGAGTCGGAACGGCGCCAAACATGACGATAGAAGAGAATCTTTTCTTAGCAGCGGGCGAAGGCGGATGGTTTTCAATTGGTCAAAAGAAAAAGAGCAATGAATTCAAGGAAAAGTTATCTTTACTTAACATGAACCTTGAAAATAACTTAAAGAAACCCGTTGGCTTATTATCAGGCGGCCAAAGACAGGCGCTTACACTATTGATGGCAACTTATTCTAAGCCTAAATTGCTTCTTTTAGACGAGCATACAGCGGCCCTTGACCCTGAAACAGCCAAGAAGGTCTTAGACCTTACAAACAAAGTGGTAAAAGAAGAGAAACTTACATGCTTAATGATTACTCACAGCATGGAAAGCGCTTTAAGCCATGGAAACCGTATCATCATGATGAATGACGGACAGATTATCTACGATGCCAAGGGTAAAGAAAAAGAAGAACAAACAGTCCAGGGGCTCCTTAATTTGTTTAAAACAAAAGAAGGAAACCTTATGGCATCAGACAGAATGTTACTTGAAGTATAAAAAAGGAAAGCTTACTCCGAAGAGTAAGCTTTTTTATTTTAAAAAGTATATGGATATAGTTATGTATTATATTACATGTATCTGATATAATCACATTTATAGAGCGATATAGTATTCTCACGTATAAGTATTTTACATTTTAAGGAATTATTGTTTGGGAGGGTTTATTAATGAAAAAGTGGTCGGCTATTATACTTTGTATCTTATGTGTAATTTCTTTAACGGCTTGCGTTTCTCAAAAAGACTATGACAAGCTAGTCACGGAAAATGCTGAGATGAGTGCCAAGATTACTGAATTAGAAAAGAACGTTGAAACGCTTCAAGAATACTCTGTAGATTTGCAAAATCAAGTAAGTAGTCTTGAGGAGCAACTTAAAAACAGTGAGAAACTCGCTGAAGGACTTGGAACAGCTTGCGAGGAACTAAAGACCGAAAATGATGAGTTACAGGCATTATTGGAGAAAGTTAATAAGAATAAATCTTTCGATAGCAAAAAAATCGAGGAACAGATAGAAGCGGCGAAGAGTAAAACCGAAGAGATTTCGTCTAAGCTTTTTGATATAGCAAATGATACAGTTGGCTCGATCTCTGATTCGGCAGAAAGTGCGTATGAAAGTGCATCAGAATCAACAAAAGACCTATGGAATTCGATAAAGGATAGTTTTGGAAAATAGAAAAAGTAGAAGGGGATTATAAAATGAAGAAGATTGGTCGTTTTTTCATTGTATTACTATTATTGTTAGCTGTAGTTGCATGTGCTTTTTATGTTGGGCTGAGACTGTCGGATAACGCAGAGAAGACAGTTGAAAGTAGCATGGGTATAGCAACTGAAACCGTAATTACAGGTGAGATAATTAGGGAAGGCCTTGCGGATATAGGGGAATTAGCAACGCAAGAGTATTATTTTACCGAAGTAGAGTCATATGATAGCCAGAAGAAGGTGAACGACTTTAAGATTCCGTTGACTACATCCAGATTTGTATATAGTTATGATGGGATGATTAAAGCCGGAATTGATTTTACCGGTATACAGGTTGAAAAAGATGATTTAAAGAAACTTATAATGGTTAAGCTACCTAAGGCAAAGATATTGAGCGTTGAAATATACGAGGATAGTTTCAAAGTTTATGATGAGAAACAGAGTATTTTTAACCAAGTATCAATTTCAGATTTCAATAATACTAACGCTAATCTTAAGGCCAGAGCCGAGGAGAGAGCAATCGAGAGAGGTTTGTTGGATAAGGCTAATGATAACGCAGTTTTGCTTTTAAAAAACTTTTTGCTTTCTACTTATGATGTATCAGATTATGCAATCAAAGTTGAAACACAAGAATAAAAAGGAAAGCTTACTCCGAAGAGTAAGCTTTTTTATTTCAATGAAGGATATGACAAATATCGAAAAAGCAAGGGACTCTTTGCAGGTCATTCTCATAGCATGAATGACTCATCTGCAACCCTTACTTTATCTGACTCCACTATACCAAATGTTAATAAACAAAGCAAAATAGTCTGTATAGCCTGTCAGAAATCATACATATACTTGACATGATATATATCATGGTATATACTTAAGCGTAAGAAAGGTGGGTGATACACATGATGACTGCGAAAGTTTTTGAAAACGGTAGGAGCCAGGCGGTTAGATTGCCCAAGGAATATCGATTTTCATCAGATGAAGTCATGATTAACAAAATAGGCGATATTGTTATTCTGATGCCAAAGTCCAATAAGTGGGACTCCTTCATGAAAGCAATTGATATGTTTTCTCCTGATTTTATGGAAGATGAAAGTAATCGAAATATTAATCAGGAGCGTGAAGAATTGTGAGGTATATGCTTGATACCAACATCTGTATTTATGCAATAAAGCATAAACCGGAAAAAGTTTTTTTGAGGCTTCAGAAAGTTGAGCCTAAAGATGTTTGTATTTCATCAATTACCTACGCGGAATTGGTGCATGGGGTTGAGAAAAGCAATGCAGTAGAAAGAAACCGATTGGCTTTATCATTGCTTTTATCAAATATTGAAATAATGGATTTTGACGTTGATGCAGCAGATGCATACGGAAAAGTTCGTGCAGATCTTGAAAAGAAAGGAACTCCTATAGGACCACTTGACATGATGATAGCAGGACATGCGTTGTCACTGGGTTATAAAGTGGTCACTAACAATGTAAAGGAGTTTGAAAGAGTTAAAGGATTAAAGATAGAAAACTGGGCAGAATGAGTTATTCATTTTGCCTTTTTGTTTGGCAAAAAAGCTTTTTTGAAAAATTTGATATTTTCCTTTTATTTTCTGTGATTTTATTGTTATGATTGTTATTGATTAAAACTACTGTTACATGTTACTGTTACAGTATCTTAATAAGGAGAGTGCGAAAATGAAAGAGTATAGTCCTATCGCAAGCGGAAAGGTAAGAGAGATTTACGACCTTGGTGATAACCTTGTATTGTATGCAACTGACAGAATCAGTTGTTTTGATGTTATCTTAAACAATACGGTTTCTGCAAAGGGTAAAGTTCTTACTCAGATGTCAAAGTTTTGGTTTGACATGACAAAGGATGTGGTTAAGAACCACATGGTTTCGGTGGATGCAAAAGACTTCCCCGAGTATTTCAGACAAGATAAGTTTAACGGAAGAGTAATGCTTTGTAAGAAGCTTAAGATGATTCCCGTTGAATGTATCGTTAGAGGTTATTTATCAGGTTCAGGCTGGAAAAGCTACCAGGAAAACCAGACTGTATGCGGCATTAAGCTCCCTGCAGGATTAAAGGAATCCGACAAATTACCCGAAGTTATCTTTACTCCATCCACGAAAGCCGAAATCGGCGATCACGACGAAAATATTTCTTTTGAACAATCTATAGACTATCTTGAGAAGCGTTTCCCCGGCAAAGGAAAAGATTATGCCGAGAAAATACGTGACTATTCAATCGCAATTTACAAAAAAGCATCTGAATATGCATATGAAAGAGGCATCATTATAGCCGACACCAAGTTTGAATTTGGTATCGATGAAAATGGTGATATTGTTGTTGCCGATGAAATGCTTACACCCGATTCTTCAAGATTCTGGTCTAAAGAAAAGTATGAGCCCGGTCACGGTCAGCCTTCTTTTGATAAGCAGTTTGCAAGAGACTGGCTTTTGGCAAATCCTCACGATGACTGGACACTTCCTCAGGAAATTGTTGATAAGACTATTGAAATATATCTTAAAGGTTACTCAATGCTTACAGGTACCGAATTAGAAAAGTAAGGAGATTATGTAATGAGCGATACCTCTAAATACATTAGCCCGTTTTCGGAAAGATATGCTTCTTCCGAAATGCAGTACATTTTCAGCCAGGACAAGAAGTTTTCTACTTGGAGAAAACTTTGGATTGCTCTTGCTGAAACAGAAATGGAGCTTGGCCTTTCTCAGGACGGAAAGCCTGTTATAACTCAAGAAATGATTGATGAAATGAAGGCTCACGTTGATGATATCAATTATGATGTTGCAAAAGAACGTGAAAAACTGGTTCGCCATGACGTAATGAGCCATGTTTATGCTTTCGGTTGTCAGTGCCCTAAGGCTGCAGGAATCATTCACCTTGGAGCTACAAGCTGTTATGTAGGCGACAACACAGACATCATCATTATGCGTGATGCATTAAGGCTTGTAAGGAAAAAACTTATAAACGTAATTGCAAAGCTTTCAGAGTTTGCAACGGAATATAAAGATCTTCCCACACTTGCGTTTACACATTTTCAGCCTGCTCAGCCCACAACAGTTGGTAAGAGAGCCACACTTTGGTTAAACGAATTTGTGATTGACTTAGAAGATCTTGACTATGTTCTTTCTTCTTTAAAACTTCTTGGATGCAAAGGAACCACAGGTACTCAGGCTTCTTTCAAAGAGTTGTTTAACAACGACAAGGAAAAGCTTGATAAAATCGATCCCATGATTGCAAAGAAGATGGATTTCGATGCTTGTTACCCTGTATCGGGCCAGACATATTCAAGAAAAGTAGATACAAGAGTAATGAATGTTTTGGCAGGAATTGCTGCTTCCGCTCATAAGATGTCAAACGACATTCGTTTGCTTCAGCATTTAAAGGAAGTAGAAGAGCCCTTTGAAAAGAATCAGATTGGCTCATCCGCAATGGCTTACAAGCGTAATCCTATGCGTTCGGAAAGAATTGCTTCTTTATCAAGACTCATCATTACAAATGCCCTTAATCCTGCAATTACATCATCAACACAGTGGTTTGAAAGAACCCTTGATGACTCTGCTAACAAGAGAATCGCAATTGCTGAAGGATTCCTTGCTATGGACGGCGTTTTGGACCTTTGCTTAAACGTAGTTGACGGTCTTGTTGTTAACGACAAGGTAATTAATAAGCACATCATGAGCGAGCTTCCTTTCATGATTACAGAAAATGTAATGATGGATGCCGTTAAAGCCGGCGGAAACCGTCAGGAACTCCATGAAGAAATCAGAAAGCTTAGTATGGAAGCCGGTAATCACGTAAAGAAAGAGGGTAAAGAAAACAACCTTCTTGAGCTCATTGCCGACAGCGATGCTTTTGATTTAACACTTTATGAACTTAACGGATTTATGAATCCTTCAGATTATGTGGGAAGATCCGTTGAACAGGTTGATATGTATATTTCCGATGTTATTAAGCCTATTTTGGAAGAAAACAAAGACTTACTCGGAATGACAGCAACTATAAAAGTTTGATTAGAGAGAATTAGCACGAGGATATTTACTTATGAATCAGGAATTGATTATTGTACTTGACTTTGGTGGGCAGTACAATCAGCTGATTGCTAGACGTGTCAGAGAGTGTAACGTTTATGCAGAAGTTAAGCCCTACACAATGTCTCTTGATGAAATCAAGAAAATGAATCCCTCGGGTATTATTTTTACCGGAGGTCCCAACAGTGTTTACGACGAAACGTCGCCTCACTATCAGAAAGAAATATTTGAACTTGGCGTTCCCATTCTCGGAATTTGCTACGGTTCACAGCTTATGGCATATACTCTTGGCGGAAAGGTTGAGACCGCTCCCGTAAGTGAATACGGAAAAACCGATGTAACAATCGATGTTTCCGGTAAACTTTTCGATGGCGTGTCAAAGAACACCACCGTTTGGATGAGCCATACAGACTACATAGCAAAAGTTCCCGAAGGATTTAAGATTTCAGCACATTCTTCCGTTTGCCCCGTTGCAGCGATGGAATGTGAAGAAAAGAAATTATATGCCACACAGTTCCATCCCGAAGTTTTACATACCGAAGAAGGTAAGACAATGATTTCTAACTTTGTCTACAAGGTATGCGGATGTAAGGGCACATGGACAATGGATTCCTTTGTTGAATCAAAGATTAAAGAAATCAAAGAAAAAGTAGGCGACGGTAAAGTGTTGCTTGCTTTGTCAGGTGGTGTAGATTCTTCTGTAGCAGCCGTTTTGATGTCAAAGGCAGTAGGCAAGAACTTAACTTGCGTATTTGTAGATCAAGGCTTACTCAGAAAAGATGAAGGCGACCAGGTAGAAGCAATTTTCGGACCTAAAGGTAATTACGAGCTTAACTTTATAAGAGTAAATGCTCAGGAACGTTTCTATGCTAAGCTTGCAGGCGTTACAGAGCCTGAAAAGAAACGTAAGATTATCGGCGAAGAGTTCATCAGAGTATTTGAAGAAGAAGCAAAGAAGATTGGTAAAGTTGATTTCCTTGTACAGGGAACAATTTATCCTGACGTTATCGAATCAGGCCTTGGAAAATCAGCGGTTATTAAGTCTCATCATAACGTAGGTGGTCTTCCCGACTATGTTGATTTCAAAGAAATCATTGAGCCTTTAAGAATGCTCTTTAAAGACGAAGTAAGAAAAGCAGGTTTAGAGCTTGGCTTACCCGAATACTTAGTTTACAGACAGCCTTTCCCTGGCCCCGGTTTAGGTGTCAGAATCGTCGGCGAAGTAACGGCTGAGAAAGTACGTATAGTACAGGAAGCTGATGCAATATACCGTGAAGAAATCGAAAAAGCCGGTTTAAGCCGCAACATCGGTCAGTATTTTGCTGCTCTTTCAAACCTTAGATCCGTTGGCGTAATGGGAGATTTCAGAACCTATGATTACGCAGTTGTTCTTCGTGCAGTTAACACAAGCGATTTCATGACAGCAGAATGTACCAACATTCCTTTCGAAGTGTTACAGATTTGCATGAACCGTATCATAAATGAGGTTAAAGGAGTTAACCGCGTAATGTACGATTTAACAAGTAAGCCTCCGGGCACCATTGAATTAGAGTAACCTTTTCTGTAATGACAGTAACGGGGGCGTGGCACGCTCCCGTATTTTCTTATAAGGAAGAGTTGGTAAGATAGTATTCTTTAGAAATGCTGTTATAGGGAGGGCTGATATAGTATAATTACCAATAAATGAAGATCCTGCTAATAGTCAATATCTCAAGTGATTTCTAAAACCCCCGAATTCGGGGGTTTTAAAAGTTCGCATTATGGGGAGTGAACAAATGGAAGAATTGAAATTGCAACGCATGACGAGAAATCTCTGCCACGAGCTTTATAAAGAATGGGAAAATGATGAAGCTATCTATATGGATATGAACTCATTCAAGCCATATATATATAATGAAGACGCGGTAAATAGGTATTTCGATTCTAAACAAGATTCATCAAGAATACTATTTGTGATAATGCATTCTGACAAACCTATAGGAGAATTGCAGCTGAAGCAGATTGATTATGATAAGAAAGAATGTACACTTAGTATTCATATGCAGAATGACCATTCAAAAGGTAAAGGTTATGGGACGAAGGCTGAGCAGCTTGCAATCAAGTATGCATTTGAAGAGTTGGGAATGGATGCTGTAAATGCGGATACGGTGAAAAAGAATATTAGAAGTCAGCATGTTATAGAAAAGGTAGGATTTAAGTTTATAAAAGAAGATGATTGCTTTAAATACTACAGAATACAGCGATAAATGGGTTCATGATGAGGAGATTGAAGGAAAGTGCCTGATAATAATATAGACTGGGGATTAAAAAAGGAATATTTACATAGTACAAGGCAGAATCTGTGGAATAATGACTATTTGGAGTTCCTTGTGAAATGCGTATGGAAGATAGATAAGCCGGTAAGAATAATTGATTTTGGATGCGGATATGGATATTTGGCGCAGAAGTTGTTGCCGTTAGTTCCTAAGGGAAGCTCATATAAGGGAATTGATATATCTGAAGATCTTATTGGTGAAGCACGTGAAATCTTTTTAAGCAGCAAGGAGACTTGCTTCGAAGTTGTAGATTTAAATGAGTATGAGCCTGATGCTGAATATGATATAGCTATATGCCAGGCTGTGTTGCGACATCTTACAAAGCCTGAAGATATAATGAAGAAGATGATCGGGGCTGTAAAAGAGAACGGATTGGTTATATGCATCGAACCAAGCAGGCGTATGGAGAATGCAGGGATTTATATAGACAATAGGACATATGATCCGTTTGAAAACGATGAGTTTTTAAAGCAGAGATGGTTATCAGAGGAACAATCTGGTGGAAGAGATTATCAAGTTGGGATGAAAACGCCGGTCTTCATGGAGAAACTTGGACTAAAGAATGTCGGGGTAAGAATCAATGATTATGTTGATTTCGTTAGTGCAGGTACGGATGCTTTTGAATCAGAGCAGAGAAGATTCATGATTGATCATGGGGTAGATGAAAAGTATGCTGATTCAAATGGATACTTGGCTGCGCGATGCCATGTGATTTCTTTCGGGTATAAATAAGATGTAGGAACTTTGCTTCAGCAATGGGAACAGGGAGTGATGATAACAATGAAAGCAATTTTGACAAGCGCACTTGGTGGGCAGGTAAAAATAGACGGCAAGCGCCTTCCTGCTAAGCTGCCGGAAACCAACGGATTATTAAAGTGCATTAAGGAAAACTGGAAAAATGATTCCAAGGTAATGATCATCAGCGGATCGCCTGAATATTATGATAAAAATGACAGTGTATTATTCCGTTTGAAGGGAGCTTTTTCTCTGAGCAATCTCAGTGCTTCGGAAGTATTGATGTGTGACGAACGAAACAAAGAGATCATAGAACGTCTTCCTGAAATGGATGTGATAATCTTGGCTGGAGGGCATGTGCCGACACAAAACAGTTTTATGAAGACCATAGAATTAAAAGAACGTCTACAGGATTGGGATGGGCTTCTTATTGCCTGGAGTGCCGGATCTATGAACTGTGCAGAAATGGTTTATG
>JAEEXG010000116.1 GCA_016291405.1 Lachnospiraceae bacterium | reverse complement strand
ACTATTATGAAGTAACAAATTCATATAAGGATTTGGTGCCTTCAGACTATATAAGAAAGCAAACTCTTACAAATGCCGAAAGATACACCACCCCCGAACTTAAGGAGATGGAAGAAAACATTTTAAACGCTCAGGATAAGCTCTTTGGCCTTGAGTATGACGTATTTTGTAATGTAAGAGACACAATTGCTGCAAATGTATCAAGAATCTATGAAACATCAAAAGCAATTGCCAAGCTTGATGTTTTTGCTTCCCTTGCCTATGTAGCCGAGCAAAACAAATACTCAAGACCTTCTTTAAATGAAAAAGGTCATATATCAATTAAAGCCGGAAGGCATCCTGTCGTTGAAAAGCTTATGGACGGCGGTTTGTTTATTCCAAACGACACTAAACTTGATAATGATAAAAACTGCATAAGCATTATTACAGGTCCCAATATGGCCGGTAAATCCACTTATATGAGGCAGGTTGCATTAATTGTACTTATGGCTCAGATAGGCTCCTTTGTGCCTGCGGAGAAAGCTGATATAGGCATTGTGGACAGGCTCTTTACAAGAGTCGGCGCTTCCGATGATTTGGCAAGCGGCCAGAGTACCTTTATGGTTGAAATGAATGAAGTGGCAAATATTTTAAGAAACGCCACTCAAAAGAGTTTACTCATACTTGATGAAATAGGAAGAGGTACATCCACTTTTGACGGTTTATCAATTGCCTGGGCCGTTATTGAGCATATAAGCAATAAAAAAATATTGGGTGCTAAAACATTGTTTGCAACTCACTATCATGAGCTTACAGAGCTTGAAGATAAGATGGACAATGTAAACAATTATTGCGTTGCCGTTAAAGAAGAAGGGGATGACATAGTCTTTTTAAGAAAGATTATTCCCGGAGGAGCTGACAGAAGCTATGGTATTCAGGTTGCCCGTCTTGCAGGCATACCCGATATAGTTTTAAACAGGGCAAAAGAAATTGCCGAGCAATTATCCGATAATGACATTACGGAAAAAGTTCAAAGTATTGCCGTAAACATTAAAAACGACGGCGTAAAGAAAAAGCCTGAAAAGGATGACTTTGATTATAATCAGATTTCTTTGTTTGACACGGTTAAAGACGAAGATGTTTTGGAAGAATTAAAATCTCTGGATTTAACAAACATCACACCCTTGGATGCCCTTAACCAGCTTTCGAAGTTTCAAAATATGTTAAAAAACAGGTGGAAGGCTTAAGGGGGTATAAACATGAGAGAGATTGTTTTATTAAGCAGTGAAACCATTGACAAGATTTCCGCGGGAGAAGTGGTTGAGCGTCCTTTAAACGTAGTTAAGGAACTTGTTGAAAACTCTATCGACGCAAACGCTAAATCCATAAGCGTAGAGATAAAGGGCGGCGGAATTGATTTAATAAGAGTTACGGATGACGGCTTTGGTATAGAGAAAAACGAATGCGAAAAGGCCTTTATAAGACATGCCACAAGCAAACTTCGCTCTATAGAGGACTTGGAGAGCCTTGCATCCTTAGGCTTTAGAGGTGAAGCTTTGGCGGCAATAAGTGCTGTATCAAAGACAGAAATGATAACAAAGACTTATGACGAACTCCTTGGCACAAGAGTACTTGTTGAAGGCGGGAAAATGGTAGATAAGTCTGATGTGGGAGCTCCCATCGGTACCACTTTCATTGTAAGAAATCTTTTTTATAACACGCCCGCAAGAAGAAAGTTTTTAAAAAGCGCAAACGCTGAAGGTGCATTGGTAGAAGACATAATTGAGAAATTTGCTCTTTCAAATCCCAATATTTCATTTCAGTTAATCGTTAACGGCAAAACCAAACTATCAACAGGTGGAAATGGCGCTTTAAAAGATGTTATCTATCATGTGTTTGGTAAAGATGTTTACAAAGCTTTGCTTGAAGTTAACTACGAGTCTTTAGGTATTAAAATTAAAGGTTTTTGTGCGAAGCCCGAGTTTTCTTATCAGGCAAGAAACGGAGAGCTTTACTTTGTAAATAAGCGTTTTGTTAAGAGTAAAGTCATTAATACCGCAATAGAAGAAGTCTACAGAAATTATTTGATGCAGCATAGGTTTCCTTTTTGTGTTCTTTATATAGACGTTGCACCCGACACAATAGATGTAAATGTGCATCCCCAGAAAATGGAAGTTAAGTTTTCGGATAATGAATTTATGTCTGATGCCGTAATTGAGGCTTTAAACGATGCGTTTAACAATAAAGACTTAATTCCCAAGGTTTCGGTTGATGATAGGGATGTGTTGGTTGTTAATGAACCGGAGACGGAACCTGTTAGAGAAGAATTTCCTTTAAAAGACGAGTTTTCTACAATAGAAGAATCATCCTTAAAAGAAGAGTATGATGATTACTCTGTAAATGCTAATGAAACGCATGATAATGACACTGTTGTCGTAATGCCCAAAGAATTCGGAAAGCCTTCAAATGACGTTAGAATACCCGAGCCCTTTGAGAATTCAAGAAAAGATAGTTTTGTTTTTGAAAAAGCGCCTGAGTATGTGCAGGAAACTTTATTTGAAAAGAAGCTGATTTCCGATGAACCTATAAAAGAATACA
>JAEEXG010000115.1 GCA_016291405.1 Lachnospiraceae bacterium | reverse complement strand
TTGCTTTGGTTTTCTCATTCCTTTTCTTTTCACTTTTAAAGCTTACAAGAGATCCCATTAAGTACATTTTGATTTCGCTTCTTAATGTTTCACTTGTTTATATAGTCTGCGAACACCTTGGTTTTTCGGGGGTTATCGCTTCCGTTGTGTGCGGTATGTACTTTTCTTACGCCATGGGAAAAATCAAAAGAAGAGTCGAAGTTATCGACCAAAGAGATTATTACAAAGACTTTTGGGAAATACTTGAATCAATGCTTAACGCAGTCTTGTTTGTAATGATTGCGCTCCTTGTTTTGAATTTAAAGCTTAGCGAATTTGCGCTTTTGCTTTTGCCCGCATCCATTATTTTAATCGTTTTATCAAGAGCCTTCGGCGTGTTTATAAGCAGTTTACTAACCGGCAAGAAAATGCCCGGCAACTATTCTTTAAAAGAATATGTAGCGCTTATGACCTGGTCGGCTCTTAAGGGAGGTCTTTCCTTAGCCCTTGCTCTTGGCACAAAGGAGTTCTTACCTGAAAACGTATATCTTATTTTCTTGAATGTAACCTACATCACTATATTCTTTACGGTTTTGGTGCAGGGCTTAAGTATAAAGAAAGTCTACTTTGCTTTGGAAGAAAACAAGGCAAAGAGAATTAAGAATGAGAGGGTTTAATATGAAGGCAATAGTTGTAGGAGTCGGAAAAACAGGGCTCGCACTTATAGAAATGCTTACAAATGAAGGAATCGATGTAACTGTAATCGACTGTGATAAATCGGTTATCGATTCTGTCACGGATAAATTAAATGTAACGGGAGTTGAAGGAAGCGGCGCTTCAAGAGGCACACTTTTAAAGGCAGGGGCCGATTCAGCCGATGTTTTGATTGCCCTTACCCCTGTAGATGAAATTAACTTACTTAGCTGTTTACAGGCAAAAAACCTTGGCACAAGGCACACCGCCGCAAGGCTTTTAATGTCCGATCTTTCCATGGAAAAAGACGATTTAATCAAAGAGTACAATATCGATTACATTGTTCGTCCAAAGATTGATGTGGCTGAAATTATTTATAATAACGTAGGTCTTCCGGGGCATGTAAGGCTCGATTCTTTCTTTGGTGACACAATACAAATGTTATCAATCGACGTTATAAAGGAATCTCCTTTCTATGAAAAGAACTTAATTGAATTAAGGCAAGAGCTTAACGGAAACTTCCTTATTGTCGCTGTTTTAAGAAACGACAAGCTCTTTATACCCGACGGAAGCTTTGTATGCAAGGAAGGTGACGACGTTTTCTTGATATCCGACCAAAAGGGCGTTGCAAGCACCTTTAAGAAGATGGGAATCATTAAGACAAGCGCAAAGAAAGTGCTTGTTGTAGGCGGTGGATTTACAGGCGACTATTTAACAAATGCTTTGTTAAAAGACGGAAAAGACGTAACTATCGTTGAAGGAAACATAAACAATTGTAAAAAGCTTATGGAAAAGTATCCTGCCGCAAAGGTTTCTTATGGTGATGCTGAATCCATTGAAATTTTGGAAGATGAGGGAATCACTAAGAAAGATGCCGTTATTTCAATCACAGACCGAGACGAAGCAAACCTTGTGGTAAGCATGTTTGCCTGGGCTTCGGGAGTGCCCTCAATTATCACAAGAATCGATACTTTGGCACATGCCAAGATGCTTCACAAGGTTAATATGGACATTACGGTATCCCCAAGTGAAATTGCCGCAAACAAGCTTTACAGATTTGCAAGAAATATGCAGATGGCCAATGCCAAAAACGACATTCTAAAGTTTTATACCATCTGCGATTCAATGGCTGAAATCATGGAATTTGACGTTACCGATAAGTGCACCCACTTAAACATTCCATTCAAGGATAAAGCATTTAAGCTTAAGAAAGATACACTGGTTGCAGCAATCATCAAGGACGGTGTATTAACCATTCCAAACGGTTCTTCAAAACTTATTGCAGGCGATAAAGTCATAATCGTATCCGCAAGCAAGAACAAGATAAAGAACTTAAACGAGATATTTAGGTAAAGATAAAAGAGGGGCTGTCCGAATAGACACTCTATGTTTCAAAACACTTTAGAAGCGCTCTTAGCGCAGACGAAATCCATCCCGAAAAACTAAGACGCGAAGGTAACTTCGCGTCTTAGTTTTTCGTGGATTAGTTCGTCGGAGCGTTGCTTCGTTTTGAAACATAGAGTGTCTCTTCGGACAGCCCCGTTAATTATCTGATCTTATCTATTTTTCAACTCTATCGCTCTTTACAACAACCACGTCATCAGATTCGAGTGTGAGTGTCTGGGTGGGCACGATGTGAAGGTCGCCTCTAATAACGAGCAAAACTTCAAGGGTTTTATCTTTTGTAATTTCTCGAATTGTTTTACCCACAAACTCTGAATCCTTATCAATTATTATTTCACCGATTTCTCGTGTGTCTTCCAGTTTCTTTCCAAGTGAAGTGCTAAGTGTATACTGCTCCACAAAACCTGCGCTTATGATACCGGTAGGGATGGCTACAAGGCCAACGCCTAGGAATGCTACGAATATGCCTAGGATTTTGCCCCAGACGGTCATGGGATATATGTCTCCGTATCCTACGGTAAG
>JAEEXG010000015.1 GCA_016291405.1 Lachnospiraceae bacterium | reverse complement strand
TTTTTTCTTATTATAAGTAGTTATTAATTGCTTCAAACAATTCATCATAGGTTTCAAATGCTTTAAGCTCGGGAAAATCTTTCTTTATTTTATCTGTTGTTCTAAACAAAAAGCCTGCCTTTGAAGCCTTTATCATATCAAGGTCGTTGTAGCTGTCACCGCTTGCGATTGTGTCATATCCTATAGACTGTAACGCTTTAACGGTTGTAAGCTTACTCTTTTCAACTCTCATTTTGTATCCTGTAATGGTGCCATCTTCAGCAACCTCCAATGAATTACAAAAGATTGTGGGCCAGTTAAGCTTTTCCATTAAGGGAGTTGCAAACTGTGAAAAGGTATCGCTAATAATAATAACCTGAGTCTTTTCTCTTAATTTATTTAAGAATTCAAGAGCTCCTTCCAAGGGCTCTATCTTTCTTATTACATCCTGAATTTCTTTAAGGCCAAGTCCGTGTTCTTTTAAAACTTCCAATCTCCACTTCATAAGCTTATCGTAATCAGGCTCGTCTCTTGTGGTTTTCTTTAACTCTTCGATACCGGTTTTCTTTGAAAACTCGATCCAGATTTCCGGCACCAACACGCCTTCAAGATCCAAACAAACAATTTCCATTCTATAAATCTCCTTAATAATAATTTGCCAGCGTTTCCTTAAAGAGTTAACTTTTCTCAAATAAAAAGATAACATTGAAGGAAGAGTAATTCAAGCATGTTTATTCGTTGGATCCGTAATTTTCATAGTCAAAGAACTCAAGCTTTTCTATTTTAAGTTTTCCGTTATTAGTAAAGTCAAAATAGATAAATAAATCTCCAAGCTGATCGTATCTTTCAAGCTGACCTGCGATTCCCTGTCTTGCTTTAAGCATTGGCTTATCTTCTACGGTTACGGCATCTATTTCCCAGACGCCCCAGGGCATCACCATTCCAAACTCCGCGCCCTCTTCATATCCTTCGCCCCTAAGCATTCTGTTAAACTCTTCGTTAAAGGACTGCTTGTTTTCATCGTTCTTTGTGCTTTCATAAGCATTCTCGTAATGAACTTCGGCGTCATACACTATCGGTTCATCGTACCCATCGCAGCTTATGATAAGTTCGCAAGGGGATGAGCCGTACTTAATATGAATAGGAAAGCTGTTTGAGCCAAGGCTGTCGACGGGAGTCTTTAATTTATTCCAGGCGCCGCCTGTTTCCTTTAAAACAACGTATTCTTCAAGAGGCAGTGAATTTACTCTTGGGTAGAAAGAAAAGAAAATTTCTTTTTCTCCGTCTCCGTCATAATCTTCGTAGGCTAATTTTCCGGGATCCATTAAGAGTTCTTCTTGATATTCATAAATAAGCTCATTGTTAAAGTAAAGCTCGATGGCACCTGTAATAAGGTCTCCGTCGTTTACTTCATAGGTCATGGCATATTCAACGTTTCCGTCTCCGTCTATGTCAGAAAACTCGGTTTTCACACCGTTTTCTTTTTTCACATTTTCTTTTACTTCTTCGCCCTTAGGCGATACTTTTTCCTTAGGTTCAACCTCTGTAAAAGAAAATGTTGAATCATCGGTTTTTTCATATTCTTCATCGTCGGTTGTGGGAATCGAGACTGTATTTGAATATTTGCTTTCTACTTTGCATCCTGTTAAAGAAAGGCAGGCACACAAAGAAATGACTAATAGAATACTTCGTTTTTTCATAGGTATTTCCTCCTTGTCCCTCATCGTTATCAGTCTATCACTTTAAAATGTTTTTTCAATTAAAGCGGGAGGGAAGCGATTCTATTATCGTTTTTCTATATCTTTCATTTTCTTTTTTACCACAAGGCTCTTGTAAGCGGGGCGAATTATCTTATTATCGGCCACAAGTTCTTCAAGTCTGTGAGCACTCCATCCGCTTATTCTTGCAACGGCAAAAAGAGGCGTGAAAAGTTCTCTCGGAATTCCCATCATTTCATACACAAAGCCTGAGTAAAAGTCTACGTTCGGGCTTACACCTTTATAAATCTTACGCTCTCTTGCAATAACCATAGGCGCGATTCTTTCAATGCTTTCATATAAGCTAAGGTCTTTGTCCTTACCCTTTTCGTGGGCAAGGTTTTGAACATAGCTTTTAAAGACTTCTTCTCTTGGATCGGAAAGTGAATAAACCGCATGTCCCATTCCGTATATTAAGCCCTGTTTGTCAAAGACTTCTTTTCTAACTATCTTAGTAAGATAGTCTTCAATTTCCTCATCGTCCTTAATGTCTTTAATATGTTTCTTTATATCATCCATCATCTTCATGACCATGAGGTTTGCGCCGCCGTGGCGTTTTCCTTTTAAAGAAGACATTGCCGCAGCCATAGCGGAATAGGTATCAGATCCTGAAGATGTTACCACTCTTGTGGTAAATGTGGAGTTGTTACCTCCTCCATGCTCCATATGAAGAAGAAGCGCCACATCCAAAACTGTTGCTTCAAGCTCTGTATACTTTTTATCGGGCCTTAGCATTCTTAAAAAGTTTTCGGCAATGGATAAGTCTTTGTCGGGCCTATGAATAAACATGCTGTCATCGTTTTTATAATGGTTGTAAGCATGATATCCGTAGACTGCAAGCATTGGGAATGTGCTTATAAGCTGGATGCTCTGCCTTAACACATTTTCAATTGATAAATCGTTTTTTCTTTTATCATATCCTGCCAAAGTAAGGATACTCTTTGTCATGGAGGTCATGATGTCTTCATCGGGAACCTTCATGATAACGTCTCTGGTAAAGTTTGTGGGAAGAGTCATGTTTTCAGAAATAATTTCACTGAATGCATCAAGTTCTTCTTTTGACGGAAGCTCTCCGAATAAAAGCAGGTAGGCCCCTTCTTCGTAGACATTTTTCCTCTTCCTTGATTCTTTGGCAAGCTCTTTTATGTCATAGCCTCTGTATAAAAGTTCACCGGCGCAGGGAATCATCTCACCCTTTTCTTCTTTAAAGGCAGTGATTTTGGAAATATTGGTTAAGCCCGTTAAAACGCCCTGACCGTTTAAGTCTCTTAACCCCCTTTTTACCCCGTATTCATTGTATAAGGAGTCATCAATATCACCGCATTCGATACATTTTCTTGCCTGGAAATTTACATATTCATCGATTCTTTTCATTCTTTGCCTCCTCCTACAACGCTTGCATTTTTGCATAATTTTTACTAAAAATATAATATATATGCGCTTGTAAAGCAATGGAATTGCGACTCTTTTAACAAAAACTTAACATATTCATTACGGTTTCTTTTGCATTTTTATGCATTTACAGTGGTTTCTATTAGGATTGACATTAATGGAAAGAGCGTATATATTTTTTATGGCGAGTGCTTTAAATTCGGGCACTTTGGCCTTAACTAAATATCCAAAAGGAGAACACTTATGGTAAAAGCAATTGTCGGCGCCAACTGGGGTGACGAGGGTAAAGGAAAAATTACCGACACCTTGGCAGAAAAGGCGGATATCGTAGTAAGATTTCAGGGAGGCGCTAACGCAGGTCACACAATCAAGAATGCTTACGGAAAGTTTGCATTGCACACTCTTCCTTCAGGCGTTTTCTACGGACACACCACCAGCATCATCGGTAACGGTGTCGCATTAAACGTTCCCATTCTTTTTAATGAAATTAAGGATATCGTAGATAAGGGCGTTCCCATGCCTAAGATCTTGATTTCAGATCGTGCGCAGATAATCATGCCTTACCATATTTTATTTGATAAATATGAAGAAGAGCGTTTGGCAGGTAAGTCATTCGGATCCACAAAGTCAGGTATCGCTCCCTTCTATTCCGATAAATTTGCAAAGATTGGTTTCCAGGTAAGCGACTTATTTGATACCAAAGAAGCTATCATGGACCGCTTGGAAAGAGTGCTTGTTCAAAAGAACATTTTGCTTGAGCACTTATATCACAAGCCCACTCTTAATGCAGAAGACATTTACAACGAGCTTATGCAGTATAAGGAAATGGTTGCTCCTTACGTTTGCGACGTAGCCCTCTTCCTTGACAAGGCTTTAAAAGAAGGAAAGACAGTTCTTTTGGAAGGTCAGCTCGGAACCTTAAAGGATACAGACCACGGTATTTACCCCATGGTTACATCTTCAAACACTCTTGCTTCTTACGGAGCAGTTGGATGTGGTATCCCTCCTTATGAAATTAAGCAGATTGTAACAGTCTGCAAGGCTTACTCTTCTGCAGTAGGCGCAGGCGAATTTGTTTCAGAAATCTTAGATGAAGCTGTTGCCGATGAATTAAGACGTCGCGGCGGTGACGGTGGCGAATACGGCGCAACAACCGGTCGTCCGAGAAGAATGGGCTGGTTTGACTGCGTTGCTTCAAAATACGGCTTACGTCTTCAGGGCACCACAGATGTTGCTTTCACAGTGCTTGACGTTCTTGGTTATCTCGATGAAATTCCTGTTTGCGTAGGATATGAAATCGACGGCGAAGTTACAACAGACTTCCCTGTAACCCGTCTTTTAAAGAAAGCAAAGCCTGTTTACGAGACTCTTCCCGGATGGAAAGAAGACATCCGCGGCATCAAGGAATACGATAAGCTTCCCGAAAACTGCAGAAAGTACATCGAATTCATCGAAGAGCGCATCGGATATCCCATCACCATGATAAGTAACGGTCCCGCTCGTGAAGATATCATTTACAGAAAGAAATAAGTTTGATTCTTGGCACCCCACCTGATGGTGGGGTGTTTTTTTGACTACGGGGCGTGGCAATTTGTAATGTTTCTCGAGACGTTCTCACTCTTATTTTTGCATAGCGGACGGCGTATCCACGCCTCACTAGATTCGCCGGTCATCTTTCGCTGACCGCCTTATCAAGTGCCAATGCAAAAATAGGCTCTCGAAACTATTACAAATTGCCCCGCCCCTTACTATAATTTCGCCACCAAGTAGATGATTTGGGAAAAATTTTATCACGTAGTATTGAATACTACGTGTCGTCGTGTTATGATGATAACATCTAATTTAGATGGAGGATGATAGATGACAAGGACGAAACTTGCTGATAGAACGATGCCTGCTTACACAAGGGGCGAAGAATTAATGAATATGATTACTCACATAATCGGAGGAGCCTTCGGGATTGTGGCCTTGGTGTTATGCCTGGTTTTCTCTGCAAAGAAAGCAGATCCCTTTTTAATTACCACAAGTGCAATATACGGAGCTTCTTTGATTATTTTATATACCAATTCAAGTGTGTATCATGGATTAAAACAATGTATGGGGAAACGCGTCATGCAGGTTTTGGATCACTGCACTATTTACCTTTTGGTAGGCGGCACCTACACTCCGATTCTTTTAGGAGCTGTACGGCACGTATCTCCTGCCTTGGCCTGGACCTTGTTTGGACTTGTGTGGGGACTGTGTGCACTTGGATGCACATTTACTGCAATTGACTTAAAGAAGTTTACAGCTTTGGCTATGTCAATTTATATAGGAATCGGTTGGTGCGTTGTGTTTGCTTCAAAAGCTGTTATTAAGGCAGTATCAAAAGAAGGCTTTATGTGGCTACTCTGGGGAGGCATCTCATATACTGTAGGAGCCGTGCTTTACGGCCTTGGAGTTAAGCATAAATACATGCACTCTATCTTCCATCTTTTCGTGCTTTTGGGAAGCATTTTACACTTCTTTTGCATTCTTATGTATGTGATTGGATTTTAATAAAAAAAGTAAGAAATCTTGTTGACAAACAACCGCTCGTCATGTAAGATAGTCATTGTCGTTGAAAACAACACATGCGCGAGTGGCTCAGTTGGTGGAGCACGACCTTGCCAAGGTCGGGGTCGCGGGTTCGAGTCCCGTCTCGCGCTTACAAAATAAAAGGACATCCGGTTGGATGTCCTTTTTATTTTGTAACGCGAGAATGATCGAGCCCGCCGAGCTATTGCTCTGCGGGTTCTCAAAAAGGTCCACTGGACCTTTTTGCATCTCGCGCTCTATACGAACCTTTCTTATAGTTATTTCATATTCTTCTTCGCAATATATCTTGATAAGTTGAAGTTTCTGAATGTGATTTCTTTTTCTATGTCGTTTCTGTTGTAATAATATGTTTTATTGTCAAAGTCGTACTTCTCTATAACGGGGGCCGCGTCAAGACAGGTTGAGCGAAGCACATATTCGTAGTCGTCATAGTTCTTTGAAATAAAGAAATCCGAGTTGTTTTTTGTTTGTGACATGTTAAGTTCGGCAACAAGGTAATCAATGTGTGAAAGAGCGAGTACTGTGTACGCAACAAGGATTACTCTTAATGAAAACTTGAATAAGTTTACTTTATCGGTCCAAACGTGGATTAAGATTCCGGTAAGGAGTATAAATACAACCGTAAGTGCCCAGAAAGCAAGCATCCTTAAAAATGAGAAATAATAGTAACGAATGTACATTACAAGTCTTAATGCGCTTGAAGCAATCATTATGTAAGTACATGCGCACATGACGGTAAGTACTATTTTCAGCAAACGATTTTCTTTAAACCTGGTTTTGCCTATAAGCACAATCACGAGGTTAAGTACACAGACAAAAAGGACCTGGAAGAAACCTTTTCTTGCGTATTCAGCGTATGAAACGTTATTTGGAAGCGAGAGTTTACCTATGAACAAGTAAAGGATCTGTATCATACTGAAGGTAAGGTAAATTGCGTCAAACATGATGCCTGCAGTAATTGCAACTGTAGCATCGTGAGTTTTTACTTCTTTAATTTCCTCGGAAAACGTTTTCTTTTTAAGAAAAGAAAACAAACCGTACGCTAATAAAAATACTGCCACTGTAAGGAAAGCAATCTTAAAGTAAAAAGTTAATTCAATCGGCCAGTTAAATAGGTCATACAAGATTGTATTTAACATATTTGCAAATATCATGTCGGCGCTTGATAAAATCAATGTAACAAACATTAAAGCGGGCAAAATTGCTGCTATAGTTATCACTATCATGTCGACTTTTTTCTTTCTTTTATCTTTAACGGTAGGCTCGACTGTGTTTTCTTTCTTTGCTTTTTTATATAGAGCTACGTCTCTGAATGGAGCATCGATTTTGCCTACAGCTCCGCATATGGTTTTAAAGAAATTTTCGACCGTTGTAAAAAACGTCCATCTTTCGTCATTTGCAAATTGATGCATGACAATATAAATCAAAATGGCAAATCCGAAAATAAAGTTAAAAGTATGGACAAAGCCGTTATCCGTAAGCGGATGCGAAAGTCCTATCAAAGCCGCTACGATAGCAAAGAACGTAGTGTCTTTCTTTCTAGCTACACTAAATTCCTTTAAGCAAAGCGAAATGTAAACCAGAGCTCCAATTACAAACAAAGAAAAGGTCACGCCCTCTAGGTTTTTGTAAAAACAGAAGGTATAGAATACAGCGAAAATGCCCGTATATATGGCAAATCTTGATTTCTGATACATAATAATATCCTCCCTTTAAGACTAGTTTTTAGTCTTGTTTTTTCTGTGATTCAATATAAATTTATCGTAACGCGATAAATTTAAGAAACAAGACATTGAATTATGAAGATATTATTTTGAGTTTTTAACAATTACTTAAATAAGCCTATTAAAAGAGCTTTGACTCTCTAAGTCAAAGCTCTTTTCTGATTCTTCCATTATTCTAGTAACTACTGCTCTCCTGCTTTTGCTTGCCCCTTTTTAATGTGCAAATATTAAAACATTTTCAGGAACCTCTTTTTCTTCGCTCTCCCAATATGATTTTAGACCTTTTAAACTCACATTGAACATTCCTTCTGAATTTGGTTCAAGACTGAAAGATTGTGGTTCACCCTTCTCATCCTCAGTATACAATCGCGCCTTAAGTACGTTTCTCTGACTCCAACCGCTCGGCGCACATTCAATGTGAAATAAAATACGCCTATCAAGTGGATTACGAATCGCCAAAAGGCAATTATAGTATATTTCTTCATCAGATTCTTCGTAACTAATCAAGTACGACTTTTTTCTGTCTATTTCAAATTCACCATTCCTTATGTTGTATTCCTTGCCATTCATGGTGACCTGTCCATATCTTGTTCCATATATAACCGTGAACGTATCATCCGAAATCCATTGAATATCATATTGGGTAAACGCAGACCCTGTTCCCAATCCGGCTATATTTATGTAATTAAAGGGTTCATCGCCCTTGCATGAGAACTCAAATCCATCTTCAGCAACTTCTACACGGAAATCGCTTTCATCATATCCGGCCGCTCCACCGCCCATAGTTCGCACAGCTTCAGCCTGATATAATCCTGTAGGTGAAATGCTCGTTTCGTATACTGCAATAGTAGACCCAGCCCCACTCGTCAAAATGCAAAAGCCGACTATTATTACAATGTAGCATCCTATAATCCCGAAAAAAACTATTCCAATGATTCCGGCTATTATTTCTCCTGCGGAGTATTTATTCTTTTTACTCTGTTTAGTTTCCATCTTCGCCCACCAATACTATTTTGTCTCAAGATTCCCTTGATTATTCACTAAGCTCATTCTACATTTGAGTTTTAAAGAAAACACAAGCAAAAAGTGAAGATACGATTAATTCAACCGAAAATGAAATCTAATCTTAAATCCCTTATAATCTGTAGTGTGAGAATGCTTGCTTGGGATATTTTCTTGTTTTATACTAGTATTGTATTAAGCTACTTATTAACTTTTCTGATTATGATACTTGGGGGTATAAAAATGCATATAAGTCTTATTCTGATTGTAATTGTAGAAGTGTTGATTGCTGTTTTTTTCGAAGCAAGAAAAAAGAAACAGATTAATGAAGTCTACTTACTATCTGTTTCTTTGATAAATGTATTATTCACTGTTGATTTTGGTATTAATTATGCCATCTCTACAACCGGATATTCTGATGGAATTGCTATCACCGGGCTTATCAGCAAGGCGCTTATTCTTGAAAAAGTATGGTCAGTGCAATTATTCAAGGGTTATTATCAATTTCAGTTAATATATACCTTAGTAATGATTGTTGCATATTTTATCTACCGAATAACAGTATCTCGGAATTCTTGTCCCAATACGTAATATCTTTAAAATTGGGAGCATTTTACGCTTAAACCCAAGCGATTCTTTATTTGTTTGTCCCTATATGAAAAAAGCAAAAAATTGGGAGCAGAAAATGGCATTTTCTGCTCCCAATTCGGCATAAATTTGCTATTGGGACAAATATACCGATTTTTAGGCTAAAAATGGTCAAAAATGCTCCCAATTCATAGCGGATATGATATTGGGAGCACTGGTTTACATAAATCACTACGAGGAAGTGAGCTAGTTTACATAACTCTCATTCTTTCCTCCTAAGCCTGATTAGTGCCCATAATTGGTTCTATAATCCGACTCACTATCCCACTGCATTAGGATCGATATCGCCGCCCTCATTTTCATCTACATTAATGGTGCTATTAGGGATTTCGATATAATCCAAGGGATTTACGTTTTCGCCGCCTATTATTAGTTCTAAATGAAGGTGAGGGCCTGTGGAGCGGCCGGTGGAGCCAACCTTGGCTACCAAGTCGCCACCCTTTACGCTATCTCCTTCTTTAACTAAATACTCATCGAGCTGGCGATACTTATAAGAAATATCCTCATTTACCTTTACAATGATGTAATTTCCTGCCTCATAATCGTAGCCTGCCTCTGAGACTGTTCCGTCCGCTATTGCATAAACTTCTGTTCCAAGAGGTGCCGCAAGGTCAATGGCTTTATGTATAAGGCCTAGTTCGTTTGGCTCAGTTACATATCCGTTTGTAATAAGGTATGCTGCACTGTCGGAAAATGGTCTTACCCATGTAATAACGGTTTTCTCTTCTTCATTAGAGGTTTCCATCTCTGTTTCCGGTTCAATTGTTTCCGTATTAAGGCTTGTATCTATATTCTCACTCACATCCAAAGAAGTAACGTTAAGGGCGCTATCCCCTCCCGAAACATCGCCTTTTGCATTGGCGGATTCAGGTAAGATTATAAAGCATACCGCAATGATAGCCGCGGTAAGCATTAATCCTGCAAAGGTTACAATGATTCCTTTTTCTTTTAACTTCATGATGTTTTTTACCCTCCTCTTTGTGTCCGTCTCACCGAAGGCTGTAGGAGCAAGGCTTAAGCTTCTTTCTTTTGTGGAATAGAAAAGCAACCACTTTGAATACTCATCTTTTTTATCGATTCCTGCCTTAAATAAAACCGCTTCATCGCAGCTTAATTCCATATCAAGATTAAAAAGCTTAAAGCAAAGCCAGGATAAGGGGTTCATCCAAAAGGCTGAAAGAATCAAAAATGCTATAAGTTTAAAGTACACATCCCCGCGCTTAATATGAGTCTTTTCATGCTCTATTACAAAGCTCATGGAGTTAACATCGCATCCTGTAGGCACATAGACTTTAGGTCTAAAGAAACCAAAGGCCATGGGCGATGAAATGTAATCGCACTTATAAAGAGCACCCTCTTTAAAAGAAACTTTTGTCTTTTTCTTTATGCTTAGATATCCTAAAATGCCATGGCCAAGCATGAAAATGGCGCCTATTATCCATACAAAGAAAAAGATAGTAAGAGCCAGAGTTTTTGCGTTTAAAGCAAAGCTTGCCACAGTGTTTCCGGGATTATCCAAGGTGTTAAAAATATATTTATCTTCTACAGTTACTAAGGTGTTTACGGTATCAAGCGTTTTAAGCGCTTTATTATTAGTAATATTAAACTTAGGGAAATCAAAGCTTAAATCAAACAAAGCTCTTGCCCCAAGGCACGCCCAAAGGGCGTAAGAATACTTCTTAGGAAACTTCTTAAGGAAAAGGCGTCCTAAAATGATTAAGAGAGCCACCACTGAAAAAGAAATGTTTCTTCTAAGAAAGGTTTCAAAAAATGTTGAAGCTAAATTTATATATCCTTCCATCCCTATTTCTCCTTATATTCTTCAATAAGCGCCTTAAGTTCTTCCGCCTCTTTTAACGAAATCTTCTTTCCTCCGTAAAATGCGGCAAAAAGATCAAAGAAAGAACCTCCGAATGTTTTGTCCACAAACTCTGCGGTAGCTTCTTTTTCGGCAACGCTTCTTTCGATAAGCACGTTGATGGTTGCATTATCATTAGATATGTAGCCTTTCTCGCACATCTTCTTAATCATTGTGTAGGTGGTTGATTTCTTCCAGCCAAAAGCTTTGTCACAAAGTTCCACAAGCTTTCCGGAATTCACGGGAGCGTTGTCCCATATCACCTGCATAAATCTGTATTCGCCTTCAAAAAGCTTCTCGTGTTCCATTTTAAATCTCCCAAAAAGAATTGGTCTATTGCAATCGACTTATCTAAAGTCTACTGCAATAGACCAATTCTGTCAATACTTTCGTCGTAAAAAAAGAGCTTTGACCGTTTAAGTCAAAGCTCTTTACTATCAATAATTATTGTAACAGGCCCATCGTTATCGGAATAAACCTGCATATCGGCTCCAAACCTTCCGGTTTCAACCGTGAATCCTCTGTCTCTGCATTCCTTTATTACAAGCTCATATAAGGGAATCGCAAGCTCCGGCCTTGCGGCCTCCGTAAAGCCCGGGCGTCTTGATTTTACATCCGCATAAAGAGTAAACTGGCTTACAATCAAAAGCTTTGCTCCCGCGTCTTTAGGGCCCACATTCATTTTCCCGTTTTCATCTTCAAAAACTCGAAGGCCGCAAATCCTATCCGCAACCTTCTTGGCAATTTCTTCGGTGTCGCTTACGTGCACTCCCAAAAGCACCAAGAAACCTTTATCGATTGACCCTACGGTTTCTCCTGAAATTGTAACCTTAGCTTCCTTAACTCTTGTAACTACAGCTCTCATAGATTAATATCCCATCTTCTTTAACTTACTTACAAGTTCAACATAAAACTCTCTTACGTCAAAGCCCTTAAAGTTTTCTCGGTTAAGATCAATCATATCGCCGTGAGAAATGCCTCTCTTACCGGTTGGCTTAAGCATTGTAAAGTCAGATCCCCAGGGAAAAGACTTCTCTCCCACAAGGCCGTCGTTGTTTCCGTCAAAGTGCTTTACCAGAAGGTAAGACATGTTAAGAGGAAACCTTCCCGAAACAGGTGTTGATTGAATGGAGCCTACGGAACTATAGTAAACGCCTTCAACGTCTTTAACTTCCTCATTCATCTTTTCACAGGCTGAATGCGTCAAATCTGTCACCGCGCTTATAAAGTCGGGATTAACGTCTCCAAGCTTCTTTGCCCCTGCGTTATAGGCCTTTGCAACGGCTTCTTTTTGCTTTTCGGGAATCTTAGATAATAAGTAATCCGCAAATTCACAGCCTCTGTGAGGTGTGTTTATAGTGGTTAAAGAAGCCACACTGTCCTTAATACCAAGCATTGAAATGGCATATCTCATATCAAGGCCACCCTTTGAATGGGCAATAACGTTTACCTTTTCACAGCCGGTTTCTTTCTTTATATCTTCAATTCTTTTTACAAGCTGCTCTGCACTGTCCTTAACGGATGAGGCGCTGTTATGCTCTCCATAAAAGATTGTGGCGCCGTTTTTCTTAAGCTCTTCAGGGATTCTTCCCCAGTAATTAAAGTGAGTAAAGTCTCTAAAGAAAACGCCGTGAACCATTAATATGGGATACTTTGTTTTACAGATTTCTTCGCTTTCTCTTCTTTTATTAAGCTTAATCTTTGCTTTTTCAACTTTAACTTCAAAGTCTGCGGTTGAAATAATCTTAAATAATAAAATCAAATGTACGATAGGAACAAGGCCAAAGATAATTCCTAAGGCGCGAAGCTTAATGCCAAGCTGTTTACAGTTTATATAAACTATAATTATTCCTACCCAAAAGAGTACAAATTCAATAGCAATAAATAAAAACGTAAATCCCCAAAACTCCGCAGGTTCTGCCTTTAATAAGCCGTACAGGGACATCTTTCCTACCAGATTAACAATATAGTAAATAATCAGTGCTACTGTGGAAGTCAGGAAAAATTTAAGTAAAAAGCTTCCGAAAGCACACAAATTAAGTCTCTTCATTTATAACCCTCACTTTTTTACCTATACAAAAAACTGCCACCCACCGGGTGGCAGTTTCATTCTAGCATAATTACTCTGTGTAGTTAAATACTTCTTCGCCATCTGCTGTGTAGTAGATGAAAGAAATTGAATCGGGGCGAATCTTTGATGCCTTTTCGATTTCGTCCTTAACGTTATTAACGTTTGCAGACCAGTCTACGCTGTCCTTTAAAGAAGTCTTTAACGCTTCAACCATATCTCCTGTGTAGTCTGCTGTGTAGTAGTACTTGTACACGATGCTGTTTTCCTTAACTTCCATAGCGTAGTCGCTGTAAACATCGCCGTAAGAAGTAAGAAGTTCCTGCTTAACGTTTTCTGTTTCTTTCTGGATTACGTCAGCTGTCATAAGGCCTTCAAGTGTCTTGGGTGCGCCACATGCAGTAAGAGATAAAACCAAAGCTACTGCTGTAAGTGCTTTTAAGATAGTTTTTTTCATTATTTACTCTCCTCTAGTGAAATAATTTTAACGCCCGTAAGACGTTACCTGTGTAAAATACTACTTTAAAAACCTTTTGTCAAATCTGCTTTTTTACTATCTTTTTACTTTTTTCATCCCTTATTTTGTGCATATCGTAAAACGTTTAACTTGGCGATTTTACTGAAAATGTTAATGAATGATTAACAGATTGAGACTAAAATATGTAAGGATTTGGAAGGGCACTTTATTAGAATCGGCATAGATTCGGAGGAATAGTATGAAAAGGGGAATAATAACTGTAAATACGCTTAAGCGTGTACTAAAACCTGTGTTAGGGATAGTATGCGCTATTTTATTGAACATCTTGGGGAACAGGCTGGTGGCCCACTTTAAAATACCGTTATTTATCGATAACATCGGCACAATCCTGGCTGCTGTAATGGGTGGATACCTGCCCGGCATCATAACCGGGTACCTGACCAATATAGTCAATATGACTGCAAGCGTTGATAATGTCTACTATGCAAGCATAAGTGCTTTGATTGCGGTAGCCGCTGCTTTCTTTGCATCAAAAGGTTTCTTTGAAAAGACCTGGAAAGTACTCCTTACAATTCCTGTTTTTGCCCTTATCGGCGGAGCTTTGGGCTCTGTCTTAACATATCTTATTTACGGATTTGGAATGGGCGAAGGAATCTCTCAGCCCTTTGCAAAGCGCCTTTTGGAATCCGGCACCTTTACAGTTTTTGAAGCTCAGATGCTTTCTGATGTAACGATTGACCTTATAGACAAGGCCGTTACCGTTGTAATCGCATATGTGATTCTTATGTTGCTTCCTGAGCGCATAAAGAACTTCTTTAAAATGACCGACTGGCGGCAAAAGCCTTTTACTAAAGAAGAAAAAAGAAAGTCTGATAATGAAAATATCAAAAGGGTTTCTTTGGAAGCAAAAGTTACTATTATCATAAGTACAATAATGATTGTTATCGCTTTTGTCACAACCTCCATAAGTTACCTTTTGTATCACTCTTTTGCCTTAAAAGAATACACTCAACAAGGCCAAAGCACTGCGAAGCTTGCGGCTTCATATATTGACGGAGACGACATTTATCACTTCTTAAAGGAAGGAAAAACCGCTCCTCACTATGAAGAAACCCTTCAAAAGCTTGAAAAGATAATAGAGTCAACTCCGGATATTGAATACCTTTACGTTTACAGGATTACAGAAAGCGGCTGTCACGTGGTATTCGATCTTGCGGATGAGGGTGGCGAAACTTCTGAACTTGGAACCGTTATTCCCTTTGATGAGTCCTTCACAAATTACATTCCTTCGTTGCTCCTTGGAAAATCCATTGAGCCCATTATAAGCAACGACACCTACGGATGGCTCCTTACAAACTATGAGCCTGTGTATGATTCCTTCGGAAAATGCGCCTGCTACGCCGCAACTGACATTTCCATGAGTGATGTAAGAGTGGAAGGAATAAGCTTTGTTACAAAAATTGCATCTTTGTTTGCAGGTTTCTTCTTACTGATACTGGCTTTGGTTATGTGGTTTGCAAAGTATCACCTGGTTTATCCTATAAATGCCATGACTCTTGCGTCATCTGAGTTTATTTACAACAACGAGCATGACAGAAACGAAAGTATTAAGCGAATCAAGGCCTTAAAGATTTCAACCGGTGATGAAATTGAAAACCTTTATGAAGCAATTTCAAAGATGATTGCGGATACGGTTTCACACTTAAACAAGATTAAGAAAAAAGAACGCCAGATAAGCATCCTTCAAAACTGCCTTATTACTGTCCTTGCGGATGTGGTGGAATCAAGAGACCAAAATACCGGCGATCACATAAAGAAAACCGCCGCTTATTCAAAGCTGTTGCTTAAGTGTATGAAGAAAAAGGGCATTCATGCAGACATTATTACTGATGACTACATTGAAGATGTGGCAAACTCGGCTCCTCTACACGATATAGGAAAGATTGTGGTGCCTGACGCCGTGCTTAATAAGGCAGGCAGACTTGATGACGAAGAATATAAGATTATGAAAGAACACGCTAAGGCAGGCCGTCAGATTATCGATAAGGCCATGAAGCTTGTTCCGAATTCAGGATACTTAAAAGAAGCAAGGCACCTAGCTTCTTACCATCATGAAAAATGGGACGGTTCGGGATATCCCGAAGGCTTATCGGGTGAAAACATACCTTTAAGTGCCCGTATAATGGCCGTAGCCGATGTTTTGGACGCTCTTTTATCTAAGAGATGCTACAAGCCACCGATGGAGTTTGACAAGGCTATAAGCATTATAAAAGAGGGCTCCGGAAAGCACTTTGATCCTGAAATAGTTCAAGTGGTGCTTGATAACCTTCCCGCCTTTAAGGCAATTGCCGATGAGCACAACGAAACCTACAGCCCTACGACATAAAGCAACAAAAAAGCACATCCCTTTCGGATGTGCTTTTCTTTATTTAACTACTGTTTGATTACTTCTTTCCATTCATTTATAATGCTACGATCCTTAAAGTAGTCAATTCTCATAGCACTCTGTACCCTTTGAAGAGTAGCGTTTGTCTTTTCTCTTGCTTTCTTTGTGCCTTCTGTGATGATGTCGTAAACAGAATCAATATCGCTTTCCCACTCTGCACGTCTTGCTCTTATGGGCGCCAAGGTTTCTTCAAGCACATTTATAAGGAACTTCTTACATGTACCGTCTCCTAAGCCGCCTCTTGTGTAGTGAGCCTTTAACTCATCAAGGTTTGCATACTCGGGAAGGTATTCCTTAAAGTGATCGTCGTTACAAAAAGCATCAAGGTAAGCAAATACCATGTTTCCTTCAAGGTGTCCCGGATCCTCGATCTTTAAGTGCTGAGGGTCTGTAAACATCTTCTTGTTTACCTGGTCTTTAATCTGCTTGGATGAATCGCTTAAGAAAATGCAGTTTCCAAGGGACTTACTCATCTTTGCCTTACCGTCAACGCCGGGAAGTCTTCTTTCGCTGGCATTTGAAGGAATAACGGCTGTAGGAAGAACAAGGGTGTCACCGTAGATTCTGTTAAACTTTTCAACGATTTCTCTTGTCTGCTCAATCATGGGAAGCTGATCTTCACCTACAGGTACAACGGTTGCATCAAAGGCTGTAATGTCTGCTGCCTGTGAAATAGGATAGGTAAAGAAACCTGTGGGAAGTCCTTCGTCCGCAAAGCCTCTCATCTGAATTTCTGATTTAACGGTAGGGTTACGTGAAAGCCTTGCTGTTGAAACAAGGTTCATGTAGTAAAATGTGAGTGCATGTAAAGCAGGAAGCTGAGACTGCACGCACATTGTTACCTTGTTAGGATCAAGACCTACCGAAAGATAATCAAGCACAACGTTTATAATGTTATCGCGGATTTTACCGGGGTTATCGGCATTGTCTGTCAAAGCCTGGTCATCTGCGATAAGAATGTTTATTTCATCAAATTCACCGGAGTTTTGAAGCTCTACTCTTCTTCTCAAAGAACCTACATAATGTCCGATATGAAGCTTACCTGTAGGTCTGTCACCGGTTAAAATAATCTTTTTATTGTTTTCCATATCTGCTCCTATGTACCCTTCTTAGAAATCGCAAGACTTGGGTGTTCTGGGATAAGGGATTACGTCTCTTATGTTTTCAACGCCTGTTAAATACATAATCAAACGTTCAAAGCCCATACCGAAACCTGAGTGAATGCATCCGCCGTATCTTCTTGTATCAAGATACCAATCGATGCCTTCCTTATCGACTCCCATTTCATCCATTCTCTTAAGTAAGACTTCTAGGTTTTCTTCTCTCTGGCTACCGCCCATAAGCTCACCTGCCTGAGGAACAAGCAAGTCAACTGCGGCAACGGTCTTTCCGTCAGGGTTAACCTTCATGTAGTAAGCCTTTATATCCTTGGGCCAGTCTGTAACAAATACAGGGCCGTTAAAGTAATCTACAATATACTTTTCATGCTCTTTGGCAATGTCTTCGCCGTAGTCGGGCTCAAACTCCCACTTAACGTCCGCTTTCTTTAAAATATCGATAACATCATGATGCTTGATTCTTGTAAACTTGGCATTGATGATACCGTTAAGCTTATCCTTTAAGCCGTTTGAAACAAACTTATCAAAGAATTCGATTTCTTCGGGACACTTATCCATTACGTATTTAACAACGAACTTAAGCATCTCTTCTTCGATGTCCATAAGGCCTTCCAAATCACAGAATGCCATTTCGGGCTCAATCATCCAGAATTCGTTGGCATGAGTCTGAGTGTTTGAGTTCTCTGTTCTGAATGTAGGTCCGAAAGTGTAAATGTCACCGTAAGCCATAGCGAATGTTTCGCCCTGAAGCTGTCCGGAACCTGTGATAAATGACTGCTTACCAAAAAGGTCTTTTGAAAAATCAACCTTACCGTCTTCTGTTAAAGGAAGATCGTTCATGTTTAAGGTTGTGATTTTAAACATCTGGTCGGAACCTTCACAATCGGCTCCTGTAATCAAAGGAGTATGTACATATACATATCCTCTGTCCTGAAAGTATGTATGAACCGCCATAGCAGCTACGGATCTTACTCTGAACACTGCTGAAAAGAGGTTTGTTCTGGGACGAAGATGCGCTACCGTACGAAGATATTCTCTGGTATGACGCTTAGGCTGAATCGGATAATTTTCAGGGCAGTCACCAAGAAGTGTTACTTCTTTTGCCTTAAGTTCAAAGGGCTGCTTATTTTCGGGAGTAAGCACCAATGTGCCCACAACCTTTACGCTGGCTCCGACTCTAATCTTAGAGATATCTTCAAAATTATTAAGTTCCTGTGTGTAAACCACCTGTAAATTTTCAAAAAATGATCCGTCGTTTACATTAAGGAATCCAAACTGTGCCTGTGCGCGGTTTGTACGTACCCAAGCGCAGATGGTCACTTCTTTGGAAGCATATTCAGATGTGTTTCTGAACAGCTCTTTAATTTTAGTTCTCATCATAGTCCTCCGTTTTCTTTTAACATATCCTCTATAATAACAAGTTTTCAGGCAAATTCAAAGAACTTTTTGCACATTAAAGCAAAGAAGTTGGCATAAAATTATAGTCAGGTTGCTTTAGTTAACCCTAAGATGATATAGTAAGGTGTAATTCAAAAAGATAAAAGGGGCTTAAACTATGCTGTTTGTTGTAGCAATATTCGGATTTTGCCTTGTGCTTGGCTTACGAGGATTCAGAAGCAGGCGAAGAAACAAGCATCCAAGATACCTGATGGGAGGTCCCATTCCAAACGAGTATCCGGATACTAACAGAAGAAACAAAAACTACTTAAAGGGCGCACCCCATTCACCTGCCGCCCACAGACACTTTTGACCCCTTTTTAAAATATCGAGGTTAGATTATGTTTTCAAAATTAAGAAACTATCTTTTTTCAGATGCGCATTTAACATCAAAAGAATTTGTGGCTTTAACACTTGAAAAAACATCAAAGACCATCCACACCATTTTAAGAGTGCTTGCAATCATCGAGCTTTCGATGCTTATCATCGGTCTTTTGGCTTTTAACTTAAAGAATCCAAGAGCCGTTTATTATTTGTCCCTTTACTCAATTTTATTTGTATTTTCCACTTTGGGAGACATTTTGTTTGTCCACTTTGAAAAGAAGAAAGAATACAGAGGAGTTATTGCATACGCTAACTTTTACTATCTTCTTGTAACCTGCTGGGGCGTTGCAATATCAAGCCTTGATATTTTACATAAAGGCTCCGCCGTTGTAGCGGTAACAACCATCATGTCGGTTTCTTTCTTCTTGGTATTAGACCCTATATTCCAGTCTTTGGTGGTGGTCTTTGATACTGTAATCTTAATGATTGTAACGGTAATTGCTGAAGGAAAGTTTTCTACCGCTCAGGCAAACATAATAATATTTGGTGTAGTCACAATCACCGTAATAATAAGACACTTTAGATTTTCTTATAATACCTTTATTTTGGAAGCAAAGCTTACAAACCTTGCAAAGCGTGACGGCCTTACTTCAATTGCAAACAGAAATGCCTTAAATGACCGTATTGCATCGGGTGATTTTAAGGACGTAAGAAGCGTTGCCCTTTTGGACATTGACGATTTTAAGGGAATTAACGACACAAAAGGCCATTTGGTTGGCGATGACGCTTTACTTGTTATTACTTCAAGTTTGAGAGAAAACTTTAGAGACAGAGAGCTATTTAGATACGGAGGAGACGAGTTCTTGATTCTTTCTAACTCCGATTGCAAACAGACCCTTGAAAAGCTAAAGAAAATAAACAAAAAGCTTTCTAAGATCGACCTTGATATTTCTTTGCATGTATCCGGAGGTATTTGCGAATTAAAGCCCGGAATATCAATAAAAAGCACCATCAAAACTGCTGATGATGCTTTATATCAGGTTAAGAAAAGTTCGAAAGGACATTTCCTTATTTCAGATAAATAAGATTTATGTAGCGGCCGCATTACTTGCGGCCTTTATTGCGTCTATAATTAGCACAACGCAAAGGACTTTTGAAGGGTCTGCGTAATCGGAATAGTCGATTTCATAATAGTCGCCCCATGAAAGCCAGGCCTTTGAAATGTGTGCTATCTCGTTTCCGCACATATCATAGATACTGTAATCGTGTGCCAAAACATCCCCTTTTACACTCCAACCATATCCAACAACGTCATATTCGGGTGAAAGAAACGTGAATCTCTTTTTAACCACTGCTTCTTCGATCCCGTTTTTTTCGATTGAAAACTTAGGAAGTAAGGTTAATAATTCCTGCCTTATAAAGGCTACTTCCTCATCTCGATTGTTATAGACATAAAGTTTTTTTCCTATGCTTAAAAGCTCGCTTTCGCATCTAAAAACGACGTTTTGATTATCGTCGTAAACTTCGAATTTGTCATTTAAGCTAAAAACTTTTTGTTGAATGTATAACTTCATTATCTCCCTCCTCACGGTTGATTAACTTAAGATAAGTATAGTATTTTTGCGTATATTCTCAAATAATAAAACCCGCAAATTAGCGGGCTTTATTTTTCTTTTTTTATATTGAATAATCTTTCTTTGAAAAGTTCTTTATAAGGCGCAGGCAAATGATGTCTGCAACTATTATGAATACGTAAAAGAGTGCGGTATATAAGCCTGAATCAATTGATAAGCAAAAATCAAAGAAACCGTGCATAAGTACCGGCAAAAGCACTGCCATAAATAAGTCTGTCTTCATGGGGCTCTTTCTTTCAAGCCTTTCATTTAGCTTAGCCTGTCCGTAGAAAACACCCATTGTAACGGCAAAGCATGCATGCCCGGGAATTGAAATAAGGGCTCTTGTTAAGGCGATGCTTAATCCGTGCTCAAATACGTACATAATGTTTTCTAAGATTGCAAATCCCATGCTTACGCTTACGGAATAAACTATTGCGTCAAATCGATAGTCAAAGGCGGGATGCTTCCATGTGATCTTCTTTAAAAAGAGGAATTTACAAAGCTCCTCGGAAACTGCCACCACCACAAAGTTATCTAGGAAAACCTGGGTTCTAGTAACTAAGGAAGGCTCATCAATGCCACCGTAAACTATAAAGGAACCAAGAAGTTCCAATAGAACCGCAGGTACCACGGCTATGGCTCCGAATACCAAAAGCTTAATGATAAGCCCAATGGGTTCTTTTTCCACCCAGTCCTTTTTGTATACGTAATACATGATGAAAAGTCCCGGCAAAACGGCCGCAATCAATAATAATCTCATAACGTTTCCTCTTATGCTTACTCGGGTTTATTTTTATATGTTTCGTCTATTGCTTCCAAAAGCTCTTTATACTGGCTGGCTGTTGCATGAGCGTTTGTGGACACTGCCTTATGCTTTGCAACTGATGCAGCCGATTTTGCAATTGGCTGAATGGTGCCGGCACCGGCAATACATCCTCCGGGGCAAGCCATGCCTTCAAGCAAATATCCGTTATATTTTCCGGCCTTAGCCTGGGCAAGTAACTTACGGCAGTTTGCCAAGCCTTCAGCAGCCGCAACTTTAATTTCTTTATCGGGATACATTTCGTGAATGCAGTTTACAACGGCATTTGCTACACCGCCGCTTACAGCAAATCCTCTTCCGTCTCCGCTTGCGCCGTGCATTGTATCATCATCGGGAAGTGACTTAAAATCAACTTCCTTTGCTTCAAACATACCCATTACTTCTTCAAAGGTAAGCACGAAATCAATATCACTTCTGATCGACTTACGGCTTGCTTCAAGCTTCTTTGCGGCACAAGGGCCTATGAATGCTACAAGGCATCCGGGATGTTCTTTCTTTATTAAACGGCCTGTAAGTACCATGGGGGTAAGGGCCATGGAAATACAGTTTGCGTATTCCGGGAATAATTTCTTTGCCATTACGCTCCATGCAGGGCAACAGGATGTAGCCATGAAGGGAAGCTTTTCAGGCACTTCGTTTACAAAGTCCTTTGCTTCTTCGATTGTACAAAGGTCGGCGCCGATTGCCACTTCCACAACATCTTCAAAGCCAAGAGCCTTAAAGGCGGGGCGCATTTTTTCGGGCGTAAAATCGGGTCCAAACTGACCTGTAGCTGCAGGTGCGATAGCCGCATATACGGGCACATCGCTTCTTATTGCCTGGATAAGCTGGAAAATCTGGGCTTTATCTGTGATTGCTCCGAAAGGACAGTTTGCAAAGCACATGCCGCAGGATACACACTTTTCGGTATCGATTTCAGCTCTTCCGTATTCATCTGACTTAATGGCGTTCATACCGCAAGCCTTTGCGCAGGGACGCTCTAACTTAATGATCGCTCCGTAAGGGCAAACGGACATACATTTTCCGCACTTAATACATTTGCTTTCATCTATAACGGATTTACCGTTCTTTATTTCGATTGCACCCTTGGGGCACACTTCTTTACAAGGATTTGCAAGGCAGCCCTGACATCCTTCAGTTACGATAATTTTATTATCGGGGCAGGCGTGACAAGCAAATTTGATTACATCAATAAGGGGCGGCTGATAGTATTTTTCAGGCTTAACGCACTCTTCAGCGCCCTGATAAACAGGTGCTTCTTCCGCCGCTGTTCTTGCGGGAAGTCCCATTGCCATACGAACTTTTTCTCTTACAATGGCTCTTTCCAAAAACACCGATTCTCTGTATACACTTACTTCCCCCGGAATAACTCTGTAGGGAATTTCGGGCATTTTCTTTTGAAGATCCCCGTCTTCATATTCATAGGAAAGCCTTGCGACTTCCGCATACACTTTTCTTCTTAAATCATTTACCGAAGTATTAATTCCTCTCATATAAACCTCTCAAAACTATTAGGTTAATTTTTTAACAATCCCGATTAATATTATATCACATCCATGAAACTTTCAAGTTTATTTCTTTTTGCCTATAATAAAAGCCCGTCAAAAAACTCTTCCGTTTTGTTTTGAGCACTGCTTCTTTCTATTAAATAGGCCTTTGCCTGCGCCATTTTATCCCCCATGTCTTTTAAAAGAGCATCCGTTTCTTCCTTCGAAGGATTGGTGATATCGATGTAAAGCTTTAGATAGTCGATATCATCGGGGTAATCTTCTTTTAAAAGAAACCATGCGGCCTTATTTTCCGTATTAAACGCGTGGGCTTGGATGTACTTTTCTAAGGCTTCCTTATCTTTTTTAGACAAATTATCGTTGTTTTTAAGCCTTAAAAAGCATAGTTCTGATTTATTTTTCCCTACTTCTTTAAGGTACTCTTTACTCTCTCCCAATAGTTCTCCGTCAACAGAGCCTATGCCGTCGTATGAAATATCTTCTTCTCCGCAAAGGGCTCTGTCAGAGTATCCTTCAATGTCTTCCTGAGAAAGAAAGGCCTTTAGACTTATGTCAAAACGTTCATACCATGCCTTGCTTCCAAGGTCTTTATCCCTAAGTAATAACGGCGCCGGAAGCTTATTTACCAAAGCCGCAAGAAGGTACTGAGTCTTTCCCGCGTTATCGCTTAGCTTAATGCTTTTTAGCCTCTCGCAGCCTTCAAAAACATTCTTTCCAAAATCGATTCGGCTCTCTTCCCCTCTTACCCTAAACTTAGTTAAATGTACGCACAAAGAAAACGCCCAGTCTCCGATAGATGTAACTGAATTTGGAAGATACGCTTTTCTTAGTCCTTTACATCCTAAAAAGGCCTTTTTATCGATTGCTGTAACGTAGTACTTTTCCCCGTTTTCTTCAATCGATGCAGGAATTTCAAGCTTTGCATCAAGGCCTTCATAGCCTGTTAAAACAGCCTCATTATCTTTTGTTTCAAATAAAAGGGTAAATCCCCCGGCTTTAACATTTATCATATAAATTCAAGTATTTCTTTTCTTAAGTCGTGTTTTCTGTCGTTAACCATTAATCTCTTTTGGTAAGTGTCGTATTCTTCGCTTCCAAAGGATGCTAGGAACCTTGAAGTGCTGTCTGAAAGGGTGATTTCAGTAACAGCCACAAGCATTTCATTTGAATCTTCTCCAAAGATTTCATTTACTGCTTTAAAGAAGTTATCGATATGCTCTCTTACCTTCAAAGTGGCTTCTTTAAGCGCTTTAACATTTTCATTGTAAGAAGCGCTTACGTCTTCTTTTTCTTCAAATGAAGAAAGAAGGGCTTTTATTTTATTCTGCATTCTTAATTCTTTTTGATTAAGAGTGCCCGCTTTCTTTTTCTTTATAATAAAGTCATCGTGGCTCTTCTTTGCGTCTTTCAGGGCTTTCTTACAATCTTTGCTTTCGCTTATTGTCTTAACTTCACCTTTTATAGCCATAAGGCAGTCAAGGTTTTCCATAACGTCCTTTGTTTCATCTTTCACTTTATCTAAAAGCATGCCCACAAAGGTTAAGCGCTCATCGATTGCGGCCTTTTCAAGCTTTTCTTTTAACTCGCTTGAAACCTTACCAAGTAAAAGCTCGCCAATCTTATAGTTTCTTTTATATTTGTTGTAAAGGTCGTAGTAGGCTGAAAACTCGTGGACCACCTCTTTGTTTCTTAAATACTGTTCCACCAAAGAATCCGTTACTTTAAGATTTTCTTCTTCATAAAGGGTGATGACATCGGATAAATCTTCCCAGCCTCTGGCAGTTACGTAGGCTTTACCTGAAACCGTGGTTTCAACCTTGTAAAAGAACTCTTTCTTTAAATCAAGGAAGTTTAAAATAGCGGGGTGCAAACCTTTATCTATGGCGTATTTTCTCCATGCATCATAATCAGCTTCCACTTCCAAAACCTTTAATCTATCTAAAGTAACCACGTCAAATTCACGCACGGATCTGTTAAATTCCGGCGGATTTCCCGCAGTTACTATCACCCAGCCATTTGGAACCGAATGTCTTCCGAATACTTTGTATTGTAAAAACTGAAGCATCGAAGGGTATAAAGTCTCCGATACGCAGTTTATTTCATCAAGGAAAAGAATACCTTCTTTTGTGCCGCTTTCTTCCATGGTCTCATAAATGGATGCAATGATTTCGCTCATGGTGTATTCGGAAACACTGTATTCTTTGCCACCAAAGTCCTTCTTTTCTATGAACGGAAGCCCAAGAGCCGACTGGCGGGTGTGATGGGTCATTGAATAGCTTACAAGGGCTATATCAAGTTCTGATGCAATCTGCTCCATAATGGCGGTTTTTCCGATACCGGGAGAGCCTAGCAAAAATATGGGGCGCTGCTTTGAAACGGGGATTCTGTACTCTCCGAACTCATCTTTCTTTAAATACACTAAAACGGTGTTTTTAATATAGTCTTTTGCTTCTTTAATGTTCACTTTTGTCTCCTTTATTCTGAAAGCACGACTTTTATTGCCCAGTTTGGCACTTTAGGCGCGTTTTTATCATCATTCATGAATGCAAATATAACATCATAATCGGGTGCTGAATCAGGATATATTCCGTATCCGTCGGTTAAGTACACAAGGCCCTTTAAATTTGTGAATTCCTTTTTCTTTATGAGTTCATCCACATATTCAAAGGCCGGTCTAAAGTCCGTGGCTCCAAAGCCCGATAGCTTGAATTTTTCTAGCATAGAGTTAAATTCTTCCATGGAAGAAATCTTTATATCTTCCCACACCTTTCTGTCAGCTTCCAGGATGTGGATGTTTACAGCTTTAAAGAAAGAAGCCGAGGAAGATAAAATGTCGTAGGTCTTTTTTAAAAACTTTCTTACGGTTTCTCCGTTACAAGAAGCCGAAGTGTCAAGCACGATTACAAACTCTTTTACCTTTTTGCTTGTTGCGTATTCAAGTGGCTCTATTAAAGGGAGATTTCCGTATTTTTCAAGGCCGTAAGTATAGTAAATGTAGTCAAACTCATCATCATTTACCTTTAATTCTTCCCCTTCCACACAAAAGCGCTTTAGGATAGCGTCATAGTCATATCTGGTTCTATTTGCATCGCTTATATTTTCATATAAAGATTCGCCGCCTTCTCCTGCTTTAGAAAATGATTCAAGCTCTGCCTTAACTCGCTTCGAGATTTTCTGCCAATCTTCTTCAGAAAGAAAGGTTTCCGGCTTTTCTTTATAAGATTCTCTGGTTCTGTGAATATCCATAGAAAAAACCAAAGCATATTTTTTCTTTGAATCGTTTGAAATTCCCCCTACCATAAACTCTCTGTAGAGTTTATCCGCAGAGATTGCGGGCACCCATTTTCTTAAGCGGTTTATTATGATTCTTTCTTCTTCATCTCTCATCATTTTGGCGCCTTCAAGCTCCATTTCCAAAATGATGTTTTCAACCGCTATGTCACAGGCTATGTTCCAATACTCTTCGTTTTCTTTGTCATATCTAAAGGGATGCATGAAAATGTAATGAAACATTACATGAAGATAAAGCCTAACCGCAAATCCCGGCTCATTAACATAGTCTTTTAAAAGACATTCGGGATCGTAGAAAAGATTTTTACCGTCACATTGGTATCCGCCAAAGTTTTTGACTTGAGTAAGATTCAATTTATTTAATGCATTGTCAAAAAAACGAAACCTTACGGTGATGGTATCTCTTGCAAGCTGCATTACTTTTTTTGCATATTCACCTATCGCTCGTTCGGAATCCTTATTTTGAGCCGTTTTCTCCACTTAAAGTACCTCTTTTTTAATTATCCGTAGACCAACACGGTCAAATTCAGCTTTCCTTTTTTACTGACTCCTATTTGACCTTCTAAGTCAAATTTTCCGTATCCCCTAACGCTTATTCGGTCACCGGGCTTAACCTTTGTGGCATTGCCGGTGGTCAACCGCCCGTTAATAAAGACTTTTTGTTCTTTAAACAGTATAACACATGCCTCTCTTGAAATGTTAAAGACTCTGGCTACCACTGCGTCAACTCTTTCGGATGCTACCTGGATGGTCTTTGGTGTTTTCTTTGTCTCTATTTCATTGACCTCATCGGTCATAGGCTTTACATTCACAACTGTGTGCTTTACCCTTGTCAAATTCTCAATAATGTATTGTGATATGGACTCAAGACAGAAAAGATAGGCATGTTTATCCTCAACTAAAATATCGCCGAGCATCTCCCTTTCGATTCCAAGGTTCATTAAAGCCCCCAGGAAGTCTCTGTGGTTAAGATTGTCGGCGAATTTTTCGTTTAGAGGAACTATTTTTAGACATACAATAGGAAAGGGCTCTTCGTAACCGAATATGTCCTTTCCTCCAAATCTTACTATTTGTCTTTCAGATGCGCCAATCCCCCCGAAGGTTTCGGAGGGAATAAACGCAAGATCTTTACTCATTTCAAAGTATTCCGAAAGCTCTGCTTCGGATAAAAAGTTTGTAAATGTGTACTGATTGTTGTTATAAGCTCTGTTTGCAAGTTCTGAAAGCCTTGCGCGAAGTAATGAATCCATTATTTAAAGTATCCTTCGATTCCAAGATCTTTATAGCTTATGGCTATTTCGATGGGGCCTGCAGCGTAGGGTCCTAAAGCATAAGGATCAAACACAACTTTAATTCCATCGTTTTCCCATATTATAGCAGATTCAAGGCTTGAATACTCATATGCAGAATCATAAAGATCCTGTCCGCTGTTAAAGAATGGATAATTGTCATCACTGAAGGTTTCAGAATACTTAAGTGTAGCATTAGCTACAAGCTTCTTAAAGTCTTCTTCACTTCCTTTATATAAGTCCTTTAAAGTAACTTCATCACCTGTGCTCTTATCAAAGAGATAGTAAATGTATAAAGGCATTCCGTGAGCTCCGCCCGCGTACCAGTATCCGTCATATTCAACGGTTATGTATCCGCTTGCCACATCTCTGATATCGTGAAGCTCATACTCGTCTGTAACCTTGTATGAAACCGTTCCATGTCCTTCACAAGATCCGTCACTTTCGTCAACATATTCATCACTTGAAAGCGCAAGCTCCACACGGCTTTTAGCTTCTTTTTTAAGATAATCATTTATCTTTGCATAGACTGTTTCATCGTAAAGTTTTAAATCAAAAACAGGATAATCGCTGTATGCCTGTACTAAGGGCTCTCCGCACTTATCACAAAGCCTTGTTTCGCTTATACCTTCAATAGTTACACCCTTAGGTGCGTTTGATTTGGCAAGTGCGATATCTGTTCTTTCAGGTGTAACTTTTGCATCGGAATCCGAAGGAATGGTATACCAGAATACTTCGTTACCGTCATCGCTTAAGAAATAAATGTTTTTGTTTAAAACCTTAAAATCACATATTCCGGGGCCGTATATAGGCATGCCGGGATGTTTCTTTTGCTTATATAAAACGGAGTCTACCTTAGTTTCGGTATCAAATGAATGTACTTCGTATTCTTCAAGTCCGAATTCAGACTCGTCTATCATGCTGTAGTAAATCTTTCCGTTTGCGTAGTCTAAAAATGAATTAAATCTTTCTGCGATAACGAATGTGGCATCGCCTTGCAAATCAAGCATCATAAGGTTCTTTGCCCAGTAATCGTTTTCATCTTCAACACTTGCGGAATATACAAGATCGTATTTATCGTATGCATAAATCTCATATGAGTTTTCAAGGTCGTAAACCGCAACGTCCTCGGCATTTTTAGCTTTGCAGGTTACTCTGCTTTCTTTATAGTCATAAGCTGCGATGAATCCCACTTCATCCATAAGTCTGTCAAGGCAGGATTCTCTTCCTCCTAAATCACTGCAGGTCGACTTATCGCCGATTGTGTCAAACAAGGCATTGTTTGCATCGTTTGGCAATTCTTCAAGAGTGTTTACATCAAACTTTCTTTCATTATACTTTGCGTCATCGTAAGAATAAGAACGGACGAACACATATCCATTGTAAACATCGAGGCTTCTTACTCCGGGAACATCGCAAATAAATTCTTCGTTACCGGATGATAAATCTTTTCTTTTTACATCATATCCGTAGGTATCACTGTCAGACTTCCATGTTGCGTAATACACATATCCGCCGTTTTCAAATGCATATGTGGAATTTTCCGGGAAAGTGTAACTACCCACAGGGCCTTCATTCTCATCCAATTTAAGTACTTCGCTAAACTGAGTGGTCACAACGGATCCTGCATAGATGGGGCGATATTCTTTTTCTTTCTTTTCTAAAGCGCCTCCATCCACTATATCTCCTCTTTCCTCAACCGAAGATTCTATAGGTGGCTTTCCCGATTCAACTTTTTCTTTAATTACATACTTATCTGCCGCGCATCCCGTAAGTATCATGGGAACGGTTAAAAGCACAAGCATTAAGCTTTTACTAACGTTTCTTCTCATAATAATTCTCCTTTTATATCCCTCATTTTAATACTCCGCTATAAAAAAGGTAACACCTAAATGTACATATAAAAAGGACATCGCTCTTAAGATTTACTTAATTTCTGCGATGTCCTTGTTAGTTTTATAATATTTTCTTCTACCGATTAGTTCTGATTGTAAAAGTCGTTGTCAGGATTATAACCATCCGGTGCATCTTCCATAATCAAAGCTGCAATGATGTAAGCCAAAAGGCCTGTACCAAATCCTAAAAATAAAATTGCGACGATCAATCTTACGATTGTTGAATCCATGTTAAGGTATTCTGCAATACCGCCGCAAACACCTGCTAACTTTCTGTCTGTTCTTGACTTATATAATTTTTTCTTCATTTTTTATCCCTCTCATAAAAGATTAATTGTTTGTAAGTTAAATTTGTAAGTGTTTTGTTTGTTTATGTGTTTAGTATATAAGACTTTTCTTTAAAAATATACCCCTCTATGGGCAATATATTTCATTATATTTCTCTTTTTTTGAAAAATATGGTTACCGGGTTGACTTTTCAAGATAAAAATAGCAATAATCGTAGTATGAGACTTTTCGAAAAATGAGTGTTTTTTGATGGCCTCGGAGGATTTAAAATGATAGAGAATTTAAAAGGCGTATACGAAACCGTCAACTTTAAAAAGGACACAAACATCCGATTATACCTAAACAGCGAGATTGAAGACTACCCTCCTCACTGGCACACACCTATAGAGTTTGTTATGCCACTTGAGAATGAATACTTCGCAGAATGTGTGCAAGAGAAGGTATCCTTGCGCGTTGGTGATATATTAATTATTGCTCCCGGATGTCTTCACTCTTTGTATTCTCCAAAGGGCCCCGGTAAAAGAATCATCTTCCAGGCAGACCCTTCGGTACTTAGAGGAATGAAAGAAATCGATACTGTAATATCGATTCTATCCCCTATGTACATAGCAACTCCCGAAGATCTTCCGGAAATATATGATGAGTTAAAAGAAATCATGCTTTCAATCAAAGATGAGTATGAAAAGAACGCTTCTCTTTCTGAAGCTGCGATTTACTCAAAGGTTCTTCAAATGCTTGTATTGATTGGAAGAAAGTTTGCAAATGAAGCTCCTAAGTTTGCTCATACAGGAAACAAACATCAGGAGTATACAGAAAAGTTTATGAGAATCTGTGATTACATAAGCATGCATTGTACGGAAGACTTAACTTTGGAAGCAATCGCTGATATGGCAGGCTTTTCTAAGTATCACTTTAGCCGCTTATTTAAGCAATTTACTAATGTTTCTTTCTACCAATACTTAAGTCAAAACAGGATTTACAATGCAGAAAAGCTTTTGGCAATTCCTGACTACAGCATCACCGCTGTTGCATACAATTCGGGATTCACATCTCTTTCTTCTTTTATAAGAATGTTTAAGATAGTTAAGGGCGTTACTCCGTCTGAGTTTAGAAGCATGTACAGAAAATAAAGTAAAGGCGCATCGATATTCTCGATACGCCTTATTTTTATTCCGAAACAAGCGCATTTATTTCTTCAACGCTCTTTCCTTTGAATTTAACTTTATAGATTCTAAGAAGTGAATCGTCAATTCTTTCTTTTGCTATAACGCCATTGTTAACGGCTTCAATTACGCCTGCGTAAGCTTCTTTAAAGTCTTCAGGGCTCATTACCATGTCAGCCCCTGCCTTGATTGCGTGAATGGAAGCTTCTTTTGAATCAAGGTAAGAAGAAACCGCAGCCTTTGAAAGAGAGTCTGTGATGATTACCACATCGTTATATCCAAGCTCGTTTCTTAATAAGTCTGTCATTACGAATTTTGACTGGGAGCACTGGGTGTTATCGCCTGTTAAGTTTGGTGCCGAAATATGGCTTACAACCACCATATCAGCTCCCGCATCTATAGCTGTCTTAAAGCTAACAAATTCACTTGCTCTCATTTCATCCGCAGTTCTTGTGGATACGGACAAACCGTTACTTGTATCTTCTCTTGCGCTTCCCTGTCCCGGAAAGAACTTTACACCCGCATACACACCGTACTCGTGAAGAGCGCTTACATTCTTTGCTGCCATTTCTCCTGAAACGTTTGCATCTTCCGAAAAGCACCTGTTTTGCATAAGCTCATTGTCGGCGTCCGTTAAGGGATCTGCGATAATACCAAGATTTAAATTAATATTTGAACTAACCAAGTAGTTTGCTATCTTTTCTTCTTCCAAATAAGCTACCGTAGAGTCTGCGTTTGCGCCTATGTCCTTTGGAGTCATAGTAGCGGTAACTTTCATTTCTTTAGGAAATACTGAATTCCCGAGCTCTTCGTCAACTGCCAAGAACAAGGGATACTTTGAGTATTCTTTTGTTTTTGAAAGCATATTTGAAAACTGGTCTTTATCAACCATGTTCTTTGCGCCGTAAATAAGTCCACCAACAGGATATGCTTCAAGGGCCGCCTTTGTGCCGTCCCCCGCTCTTATAGCGGCATCAACGTCTGTTATTTGCTCGGGGGTTACGATGAATATTCCCGCAACCTTTTCTTCAAGGCTCATTTTTGCGATATAGTTTCTAATTGCTTCTTCAAGTAAGTCATTCTCCGTAGGCTCCACTTCAGTGGGCTCGGGAGGAGCTATGACAACTTCCTCTTCGTCGTTAATAAGCTTTTCGATTTCGGAAGTATCTTCACCGGTTTCATCAACAGTTTCCGTTATTTCCGTACCGGCCTGCTGCTTTGTAGAAATGCCTTTAATAAGCATCTTTACGCCCGCATAGCCTAAAATAATAATTGTAAACACAAAAAGAAGAAGGAATATCCACGACATCATGCGTTTCTTTTTGTGTTTTTTCCTTCTTGTTTCTTTCCTTTGAACGATTTCTTCTTCGTCAAAGGACTCTATATCAAAGATGTATTTGTTGTCCTGTCCCATCGTAATTACCTATCCCTTGTATACTCCTAGATTATCATACACTAAATAGGGGCAAAGGGAAAGTAGAGTTATAAAAAATTAAGACAATACAAAAGGGAGGGCGCGTAGTTTTTCTTTCACATTACTATAACTCACTGCGCCCTCCCCCGTAGAGATTCTTCTAACAACTCGTCCAAGGGACTTTTCCTTCCTTTCTCCTTCAATCTTTCCATGTCTTCTTTTGTACAGTTGTACCGGACGTCTAAATTTCTCACCGTCCCAAAACTATGTACTCGATATCAACGGTTGGTATTTATGTTATTCAGTTGTTAAGAAAATAAGTAGTAAGGTGGTCCGTACCTCCTTTTCTTAGTCTATATGAAATTTTACACAAGTCCTTTCTATAGAATAGATAGTCCTTACTTCTGATTAGATAATACCATTTTGCCCTCTATTTTGTCAATACAACTTTGTTAATAAACTATGAATTTTCTCTTAACTCAAAGTAAAAGAGTCGAATTGTGTATACAATTCGACTCTTTTGAAAAATTCAAACTTTTGAAATAAATTATAATCTTACAACTACAAAGATATCATAAATTGCCTTGATGGCTGTCTCAAAGTCTTTGTTTTCAACACCGATGATGATGTTTAACTCACTTGAACCCTGATCGATCATCTTAACGTTTACATTTGCGTGAGCCAAGGCTGAGAAGATTCTTCCGGCAGTACCACGTGTGGACTTCATGCCTCTACCTACGACTGCGATAAGAGCCAAATCAGCTTCAATATCGATGGTGTCGGGATTTGCCATTCTGTGGATGGTTGAAACCACCTGCTGTTCTTTATCAATGAACTCATCCTGGTGAACAAAGATTGTCATTGTATCGATTCCTGAAGGCATGTGTTCAAAGCTGATTCCGTTATCTTCGAAAGCCTGAAGAACTTTTCTGCCAAAACCGACTTCTGAGTTCATCATATCTTTTTCAATGTTGATTGAGCAAAAGCCCTTTCTTCCTGCAACGCCTGTGATGGTGTACTTAGACTTCTGACATGTGCTTTCAACAATCCATGTACCGTTATCGCTTGGTGCATTTGTGTTACGAATGTTAATGGGAATGCCTTCTCTTCTAACAGGGAAGATTGCATCTTCGTGAAGAACGGTAGCTCCCATGTAGGATAATTCTCGTAATTCTTTATATGTGATTGTTTCAATAACTTCGGGATTATCGATAATTCTTGGATCTGCAATAAGGAATCCAGAAACATCTGTCCAGTTTTCGTATACATCCGCTCTGCAGGCTCTTGCTACGATCGAACCTGTAATATCGGAACCTCCTCTTGAGAAGGTTTTAATCTTTCCGTTAGGAAGTGAACCGTAGAATCCGGGAATAACGGCATTTACAACAGTTTTAAGTTTCTCTGACAAAATGTCGTTTGTAAGCTCCGCATCAAATTCGCCTTCGGCATCAAACTTGATTACTTCTGAAGCATCGATAAATTCAAAGCCTAAATACTTTGCCATTATAAGACCGTTTAAGTATTCGCCTCTTGAAGCTGCGTAATCACGGCCGGCTTTATTTATAAAGTTTTCTCTGATAGTTTTAAACTCATCTTCCAATGAATATTTAAGGCCGAGGCCATCGATGATTTCAGTGTATCTTGCCTTTATTTCGGCAAGGTCCGCATCAAGCTTTTCAGCGGTTCCTTTTCCGGAAATTGATGCATAACATGCATAAAGCATGTCGGTTACTTTCTTATCCTTAGAGTTTCTTTTACCGGGAGCGGAAGGAACCACGAATCTTCTTTCCGTATCACCCTTGATGATTTTATATACCTTTTTAAACTGATCGGCACTGGCTAAAGAGCTTCCGCCGAACTTTACGACTTTACTCATTAATTTTCTCTCTCCATTTTTTAAACACAAAAACATTATAATTCCAAGAAAAGACTTCGTCTATCTTTATTTTTGCAAGCGAATTACATTAATACAAGGACCGATAAGTGCTTTCTTGGATGCAAAATCTGCTTCGGTCATTTCTTTTGTCACAAAAGCAAATTCATCAAAGAAACCTTCGTTGACTTTTTCTACTTCGCCAAAGATTTCTTCGGTAAGTTCTCTGTCTTCAGCTTTTACTCTTACAAAGAAGTTCTTTACTGAATTATCAAAGCCGTCAAGCTTAACAGACTCATCTTCCCAGTTGCAAGGAAGGTGCTTACCCTTATTCTTTGCACATTCCACAACGTCTGCACAAACAGCACTGGCTGTGGGAAGTTTTCCTGCGCCACGTCCAAAGAACATTGCGTCTCCAAGCATGTTTCCTCTTACCAAAATTGCATTGTAAACATCATTTACATTGCTTAAAGGGCTTTCCAAATCAACAAAGAAAGGAGCTACGATAGCGTAAGAACCTGTATCTCTGTTTTCAAACTTTGCCAAAAGCTTAATTGTCTTTTCAAGATGCTTTGCATATCTAAAATCTCTTGAAGAAATATTGGTGATTCCTTCGGTGTGAACATCTTCGTAATTAACTGTTTTTCCGTATACCAAAGAAGAAAGAATGGCAATCTTTCTTGCGGCATCAAAGCCTTCAACGTCTGCTTCGGGATGAAGCTCTGCGTATCCTAAATCCTGAGCCTCTTTTAAAACTTCATTAAAGTCGGCTTCTTCTTTATCCATTTTTGTAAGCATGTAATTGGTGGTACCGTTTACGATACCGATTACAGCCTTTATTTCATCTGCGGTTATTGCATCCTGCAAGGGGCGAATAATGGGAATACCGCCTCCTACGGAAGCTTCGAATTTATAGCTGCAGTTATGTTTCTTTGCAAGGTTAATAAGTTCGGGACCGTGAAGTGCTACAAGTTCTTTATTTGATGTGCAAACGCTCTTTCCGTTTGAAAGGGCCATCTTTGTAAACTCATAGGCTGCGTTCACACCGCCCATTGTTTCACAAACAATGTCAATGTCTTCGTCCTCTACAATTTCTTTTACATCATGAACAATCAGGTCTGCAAAGGGGTCTCCGGGGAATTCTCTTAAGTCAAGAATTGCCTTAACCTTTACCTTTTCTCCAACGTTCTTTTCGATGACTTTCTCATTTTTAGTTAACACCTCTACGACACCGCTTCCTACGGTACCATAACCAAAAACACCCACATGAATCATTATTATTTACTCCAATCATTATTCTTTCGCAATTAATTTAACCGAATGTACGCCCGGCATATCTTCCATCTTTTCAAGCATGCTTGCCACATCCAAAGTGGTCTCTAGAATCTGCACGCTCAAGGAAAGAGCCGCCGTTGCATTTATGGGAATGGACTGATGAATGGTAAGAATGTTTGCGCCGTGTTCCGCCACTATTTTAAGTAGGTCTGAAAGAACACCGGGCTCATCGTCCATTTGTGCGTTAATTGTGATTGTGGTTCCCTGGGAATTGTCATGAAACTCCATAATGTCATCTTTATATTTGTAAAAAGAAGACCTGCTGATACCCACAATTTCTACCGCTTCCTGAATGGTGCTTACTTTGTGCGTTTCAAGTAACCTTTTGGCTTCTACAACGCTAAGCAACACATCCGGAACAGCCTTTTTCTTTATTACGTAGTACTCAGACATTTCTGCCATGTTTGTTCTCCATTCAAATACACTTGTGCGCCGTTGAAAGAAAGTTTAACACATTAAAGTGCTTTAATCAACTAAAATCTTAACTATTTTTCATACCATTATTCTGTATTTTTATAAGAAATCACCAAATAAATATACATATGGATAAAATGGCGTATTTACGGGCAATGAAGAGACTTAGACAAATTGAAATGAGCCCCGCGGCTGGCAACCTGCGAGGCTCATTTCGAGAGAAGTTAGATTAAAGGATACTGGCTGGTTAATTCAAGAACGCGTGCTTTGGCTGAATCAATTGCCGATTCACCGTCTTTGATTATAGAAGCAATCAATTCGGCAATTACATCCATGTCCTTAGTGTTCATGCCACGGCTTGTAACCGCGGGAGTTCCCAAACGAATGCCTGATGTAACAAAAGGCTTCTGAGGATCGTTTGGAATAGCGTTCTTGTTGGCGGTGATATGAGCGGCATCAAGCCACTTTTCAACTTCCTTACCTGTACGATTGTAATTGGTAAGATCTACTAACATCAAATGATTGTCCGTACCGCCTGAAACAATCTTGATGCCCCTATTCATAAGGCCACTGCAAAGGGCCTTGGAGTTTTCGATAATATTCTTTTGATATGCCTTAAATTCAGGCTGCAAAGCTTCTTTAAAGCAAACTGCCTTAGCTGCGATAACGTGCATTAAAGGTCCACCCTGAGTGCCGGGGAAAATTGCTTTATTAAAGTTATACTTATCCTGCACATCCTGATTGCAAAGAATCAATCCGCCTCTGGGACCTCTTAAGGTCTTATGAGTGGTGGTGGTTACAACATCCGCGATTCCTATGGGGGATTCGTGAAGACCTGCAGCAACCAAACCTGCAATGTGAGCCATATCAACCATCAAAACGGCTCCGCAATCATCTGCCGCTTTTCTGAATTTCTTAAAATCAATCGCTCTTGCGTAAGCTGAAGCACCGGCAATAATAAGCTTGGGCTTATGCTCCATAGCAAGATCGTACATTTTGTCATAATCAATGAAGCCGTTATCATCGGTACCGTAAGGAATTACATTAAAGTACTTACCTGACATGTTAACCGGGCTTCCGTGTGTAAGATGTCCGCCATGAGCAAGATTCATACCCATGATGGTGTCACCGGGATTTAAAATTGCAAACTGAACTGCCATATTGGCCTGAGCTCCGGAATGAGGCTGAACATTTGCATATTCACATCCAAAAAGTTCTTTTGCTCTTTCAATTGCAAGATTCTCAACAACGTCAACGCATTCGCATCCGCCGTAGTATCTCTTTCCGGGATATCCTTCGGCATACTTGTTTGTAAGAGGACTGCCCATTGCCGCCATAACTGCTTTGCTTACCCAGTTTTCGGAAGCAATAAGTTCAATATGGTCGTTCTGTCTTTTCTGTTCGGCCGTGATGGCGTCGGCGATTTCGGGATCGACATTCTTAATCTCGTCGAATGAGTACATATTTTTCCTCCTGACTTTCGTCATTTACTGCTTTAACGTTTTAAATTGGTATTATTATAGCATACAATTATACAATTGCAACACGTATTTTTTATAAATATACAAAAATCGTCATTTTCATAAATTATGGCTTTTTTCGTTTACTTTCTTTGGGCAAATTGGTACACTTTTCTTATAAAAAAACTACTTTGGGAGGCCTTCATGTATTACTTTTTAGTTAACCCTGCTTCGAAATCAAATCACGGAATGCTTATATGGAACAAGATTGAGGAATATTTACAGAGCATAAACGTTGAGTTTGAAGTTTATTTTTCCAAACGTCCGGGGCATATGCTTGAATTAATGAGAGACATTTGCAACAAACATATTGATGATGCAGAAAGGATTAACGTAGTAATCCTCGGAGGAGACGGCACCTTCAACGAAGCCATTCAGGGAGTTGTTTCTTTTGACAAAGTAAACATCGGATACATTCCCACAGGCTCAAGTAACGATTTTGCAAGAGCCCTTGTCTTTAGCAATGATCCAATCGAAAATGTTAAAAAGGTTTTATCCTGCAAGGAGCCTTTAAAATATGATATAGGAAAACTTAAATACGAAAGTATGTCTGACGAGCGCTCCCGCTTATCTTCGGGACCGATTGCGACGACGCGCTATTTTAACGTATCCTGCGGTATTGGTTTTGACGCAGCTATCTGCGAAGAAGCCCTTAACTCAAAAGCAAAAGATGTTCTAAATAAGGTAGGCCTTGGAAAGCTTGCCTACGTATTAATCGGTTTAAAGCAGATTTTCACCGCCAAGCTTTGTAACGCGACTTTAATCTTAGACGATACCGATGAAATAAAGGTAAATCGTTGTCGTTTCATCGTAGGCATGAACACCTGCTACGAAGGCGGCGGCTACAAGTTTGCACCAAACGCCGTTCCCGACGATGGTTTCCTAGACATCTGCTGCGTAGGTGACTTTACACCATTCCAGGTTGTTGTTACTCTTCCCGCAGCCCAGAAGGGAACCCACGTAAAAAACAAAAAGATTCACACCTATCACGTTAAATCCTTTGAAGTGATAACCGACTCGCCTCTTTGGGTGCACACAGACGGCGAAGTCCACACCAAATCCTCCCACATTAAAGTAAGCCTCATCCCCGGCGGCCTAAACTTCCTGTGGGGGTAGGGGGATTCGGCCGTTTACAATAGTTAAGTAAGTCTTAATTGAATCGAGTTCTTATGTAATGATTCTCGACCCGCTCTCGCTTACGTCCTCGCACTAGCGGATGCTAAGCTCGAAAAAACCTCGCTAAGCACCGAGGCTGCGGAAAGTCTCGAATTCATTACATAAGACCTCGATTCTTTTATTTGTCCTAAATTGTAAACGGCCGAATCCCCTTCCACCACTTCCCGAGGCCTAGGATGGGCTTCAAGAGTTTCTCCGCTGTAACAGGCATAGGTCGTTTACTCAATAATGTTCGCATTTAAAATAAAAGCCTAAATGCCCTAGCTCCTAAAACTTATCGGGTGGTCGGGTGTGGCGGGCCTGAGTGTAGGAAATGTAGGGAATATTTTAACTTCATAGAAAGCAGAATATGAAAACAAACATCCGGACATTATATAATGATTTTGAAGACCCTCTTTTTGCGTTGGTGCTTAGCGAGGTATTAAATGCCTGATTCTTGCGCCGCTACCGGTGTAAGAATCAGGTATTTACGAGCTTAGCATCCGCTACGCAAAAAGAAGAGCGAGAGCGTGTCGAAAAACATTATATAATGGCCGGATGTTTATATATCCTATCAATATGAAGCTAAAATATTCCCCACCCCTACCTCAGGCGGAGGCTTTCGTACTTAGCGTGGGTTTCAAGGCAATACATGAGTTCTTGGAAGCGGTCCTCGATGGGGCCGTCTTTGATGTCTAGGTCAAGGGATACTGCCATGGTGTTTATCATCTGGTCTGTGAGGCGCGGATGAAGGTGGCCGAGGATTTTAATTTTTTCATCCATTGTGTCGGCATCGAGAAATTCCATAAGGCCCGGGTCAACCAATGAATCGACTTTTTCGAAGCGATATTTTGCCGTCACTTCCGGATATTTTTCTTTGTCTACTTCGCTCATAAACATTTCTAAGGGGCGGGCATAAACTCCGCCTTCTCCGTAAAGAGCTCTGTAGATTACCAATTGTTCACCTGTTTCGGAATGATTGGCAATCGTCACTATCTGATAAAGGTTTCCTTTAAAGTGTTTGTATATTTCATTTTCTTTAGGGTCTTGTCTCATGTGTTACATTGAGCAGGATATGATCAAAAGTTCTACACTCATCATATCGCCCAAATCTCCTCTCTTAATGTCTTCGTCAGCCTTTGCGCATGCTTCAAGGTTTCTTTTTATATCGGCTATATTCATGCGTCTTACCTGATCGATTATCTTTTTAACCACCCAATCGGGAGTGGAAATGTATGACGCAATCTGGGTTGCCGGAACGCCTTTGTTTAAGCCATCCTTCACTGTGTACATCTGAGTGTACTGCCTTACTAAAAGTGACAGAATGTGAAAGGGCGACTCACGCAATGTCAGCAAATCGTAATACAGCCTTAGAGCTTCTTTTTGCTTATGAAGTGCAATGGCTGTTATCATATCGAAAATTTTATTGTTTATCTGGTGGGTGCAAACTGTATCCACATCTTCTATGGTAATAGAATCCTTCTCAAGGCTCCATGCCAGGAGTTTTGACATTTCGTTTTGAAGAAGGGTCATGTCTTTTCCGCATTCAGAAACAAGATAGTAGGCTGTCTTTGAATCTATGTTTTTGCCTTCCGCCTTGGCCATATTAAAAAGCCACTTAGCAAGCTGATCGTCTGTTTGCTCCGAAAACTCTTCCGCAATTCCCTTTGATTGGATTGCCTTAAAAAGTTTGGAACGCTTATCGATTTTTTCTTCCGAAAAGATGACTATGGTGTTTTCGGGAAGATTCTTGATTGTATCAGCCAGCGCATCCGACTTTGAACCACTGCTCTTTCCTTCATCTTCAGAATCGGATCCGGCCTTTGAAAACCACCCTGAGTTTTCAACAATCACCACTCTGTAATCTGCCATAAATGGCATGGTCTCCAAAAGACTCACCACTTCATTGGCATCAGTCTGCTGCCCCTCGAAATAAGAGTAGTTAAGGTTGTCTCCTTCGTTTACAAGGGCCCTCTTTAAGGCATTTTTGTAAAAAACTCTTAAATAGCTTTCGCTTCCGTAAAGAAGATATGCCGATTTATATTCTTTTGTAGATAAACTGTTACTTACGCCACCCATAATTTCCTTTTAAATGCTATCTTGCCATCAAAGGCGCCTTTCTCTCTGCATCTTTTAAAGCTTCTTCAATTTCCGAAACAGGAATATCCAAATCCTTTGAAGCTTCTTCAACTGTAGTCATGCCTTTCTTGATATAAGTCAAAACCACTTTAAGTTTTCCTTCTTTGATACCTGCTTCCATACCTTTTTCGAGACCTTTTGCCATTCCTTTTTCGAGACCTTTTGCCATTCCTTTTTCAAGGCCCTTTGCCATTCCTTTTTCAAGGCCCTTTGCCATTCCTTTTTCTTCAGCTTCCTGCTCCCATACTCGTCGCTGCATATCTATCATTCGGTATTCCTCCTTCCAGCCTTTATTCAGCCTAGCAAATTGAACCGACTCATTTAATTTTACTGTGAAACTGTCGCTTGGCACACCCGTTTTAAGATATTTTAAGAAATTACTTAATTCCTCATCAATATCATCCATGTCTGAATCAGGGTTTAAAAAAATCTTAATTGCTCCATCATTTAGCTTGATATCGGTATCCTCTGTACATACATTCTCGAATCGATAATAATGTCTACCTTTTCCGAAAATATCCTGCATACAGATAAATATAATATATGACCGATTTAAATCTTTATACGTTATTTTTGTTCCTTTATCAAGAATTGCCACATCAATTCTTCCCTGATAGTATCTGCTTCTTTTGGGGAGTTCTTTAGTGTCGGATGCTTGCATCTCAATGTCAAAAACGGTATTTTCATCATCTTGAACATATACATCCAGTCTAACGGCTTTTCCGTCGGGAGCATCGTCTATGACCTTTTGCTCCTCATGGTAGACAATTCTGTTAATCCTAATATCCAGGATTATTTCCAATAATCTTTTACACAATTCTTCATTTTGCATAACTTTTGCAAAAATGAAATCATTTGATAATGTAAGTTTTTCGTACTCCATTAGTTCTCCTTTATTATATATTATTACTTATTTTTTTAAAATAATTTCCCCATGATATATGCCCAATTTTATTTTTGAAATGAAGAAACCTTTATCCCTTTGAAAGTGATATAAACATCGATTTCACCCTTGTCTTTTGTGCAAAAAGAAACCGCACCGCCCTTTGATATATGTTCAAGGACTTCCTTATGAGGATGGCCGTATGAGTTGTCTTTGCCCGCTGAAATGATGGTGACTTTAGGTTTCTCGGCCTCGATTAATTTACTTGATGTAGAGTTTTTAGAACCGTGGTGCGCTACCTTTAATATTTCCACTTTATTGTCTGAATACTTTAAAATGTCTGAAAGGACGGATTCTTGCGCCTCAATGTCACTGTCTCCCGTTAGTAAAATGTCCGTCTTATTAGGCCCCTTTAAAAGAAGTATCAAAGAATCTTTATTGGCATCGCCCGATAGATTTTTATAAGAAGGAGCAAGGCATAAAAGCTTTACTTTACCAAATTTAAAGCTCATCTTTCTTTCAACATACGTTACGGGAATGTTTCTTTCTTTGGCTAAATACACGGTATTTTTATAAAAATTGTTCTTCCCTTCTTCTTTAATCTTTGGCAGGTAAATATGCTTAATTTTTATGTGATTGTTTTGAGATAAAAGCTCAGGCACGCCGCAAATGTGGTCTTTATCGGCGTGGGATACAAATATTGCATCAAGAGCGGTTATTCCTTCTTCCTTAAAAAACGGAATGACATTGTTTTCAAGAAACCTTTCGTCGGAAGTGGAGCCGCAGTCCATCATGATTGCCGAATTTGCGCCGGTTTTAATCACGATGCATTCGCCCTGTCCCACATAAAGCATGCTTAAAAAGGGGGCATTTGGCTTATTCACAGTTAAAAGCATAATAAGAGATAATACCAATACAGGTTTTAAGGCTCTCGGAAGGTGCTTCTTTCCAAAGAACAAACATAAATACATTGCCGTCATATAAATAAAGACTCTGACAAGGCTCGGATTTCCCGTAAAAGTAAAGGCATCAATACTTGAAAAGAAACCACAAAACATATCAAGAATCCTTAAAGTCACGGCAAGCACGGCCGAAAAGAAACCGGCAAGGCCTGATAGGCTTAGCGCCGAAGAAATCATAGAAAGCCCCGAAAGAATGATGATTGGTAGTGACAAAGGTGCCAAAAACAGGTTCACAAATACAGATGACAATGTGTAGTAGTGAGATATTTTTAAGGACACAGGAAGCATAAAAAGAAATAAAGTGACACTAAATTTAATGTTATCAACCATCTTTTCTTTTATGCTTCTTACATCTATTGACGCTGCATGCCTATCCATGTATAGCCCTATTACAAGCACCGTTACATAGGAATAAAAAAACGCTGCATCAAGCACGCAAAATGGGTTAATAAATATATTTACAATGACCGAAAAAAACATGGCGCTTAGTAAGTCATAAGAGCGTTTTAAAATGTATGAAAGAAGCCTGAAAGAATACATTGTCACCGCTCTTATAACAGAAATTGAAAAACCTACCAAAAGTCCGTAATTAAAAATAATAATCATGGAAATGAAGCAAGAAACCGACCTTTTTATGCCAAGCTTTTTTAAGCATCTAAATATAAGGCTTCCGATGATTGAAATGTGAAGGCCGCTTATTACAAGGAAATGTGATATGCCAACGTCTTTAAACAATTCTTTTCTGTCTTCAGATAGATTACTTTTATCTCCCAGTAAAAGTGTGTTTACAGTACCTGCTTCATAGGGGCAATTATCATTTACAAGCTTTGATAATTCATTTCGCCATTTAAAAAAACTTTCTTTTATTGAGTGTCGACCCTCTTTAACAAAGATTACTTTTTCTGTGTTTAATCTATAGTGAATCTTTTTTGAGGCATAGTATTTTCTTTGGTCAAAGCCACCGCGGTTCATGGCTCCCTCCATTGGATAAGCCCTTCCCGAAAGCTTAATGAAACTACCTATAGGCGCCTCAATATTGTTTACATAACAAATAGTATCGGATATAGTGATACTTTTGATATTGCCCTTATCATCAAAGGCCTTATCCCTCACAAATCCCTGAATTTGAACTTGTTGACCGCTTGGGTTAACAGCAGGTTCCCAGCCCAATCGTAGGTTAACATAAATCAAATCAACCAGTATAATAAGTACAGCCGGAATCACCAGGGGCCTGCAAAGGAAAAATTCAATAAACCGTGATGCTATCTTTGATTTTTCCAAAGGTGCCTTCCTTGATTCCGCTTACATTCATGATGTCTTCAATCTTTTTAAAGCTTCCGTTTTTCTCTCTGTAGGATACTATGTCTTTTGCCCTTGAAGGCCCGATACCGGGTATGGTGCAAAGAGTGTTTGAATCGGCGGTGTTTATATTTACCTTCCCATCAGATCCTATTCCCTGAGCTGAGTTTCCCCCGTTTTCATTCATAGGCTTAATGATTATCTGGGTTCCGTCCTCTATTATGTCAACCAGATTGACTGTGCTTATATCCCCGTCTTCTATCACGCCTCCGGCTTCATTGATGGCTTCATACATCCTCGAACCCTTCTTTAAGACATAGACTCCCGGATTTTGCACAAGGCCCAATATAGAGACATAAACGTACTCTTCCGAGTCATCCTTTACAGGCGAATCTTCCTCTTCATTAAGACCCTCATCCATATTAAATTCTTCTTCATAGAGAAATGCCCCATCAGACTTTCCGCATGCCGCTATCGGAAAAATAAGGGCAAATAGTAAAACTAGTGAAAATGCTTTTTTCATTTAACCTCCGTATCTCGGAGGAATAATTCGTTGACTCAATCTTTATAACATGCCAAAATATATATAGCAATATAAATTATGTACAAAAAGGAGAATTTGACATGGTAAACTTAATAATCACGATCGTTGTCGGCGCCATCATCGGATGGGTTGCAGGAATCATTATGAAGGATCAGGGTTCACTTCTTAGAAACATAATTATCGGTGTTTTGGCAGGTGCCCTTTCAGGATGGCTTCTTGCTCCCAGAGGATTGATTTTAGGCCTTGCCTGCGAAATCGCAGTTGCTTGTTTACTTATCTACCTTTGCAAGAAAATCTTTAAGTAATCTAAAATCCCGTGGTCATATAACCACGGGATTTTTATGTTTCTTATTCAGTTACAACCTGAGATTTAATCTGGTTTGAAAACTCTTTAAATCTTTGAACCGGGTCTTCTCCGGACCAAATATCGGTAAATGCGATTTCAAGCTGAACCCAAAGGTTTGATGCTTCCACTAACTTAGGAAGCGGAATGGATTCGTCATATTCCTTCATAAATGTTACAAATGCTTCATCTTCATAGCCTGCATCCTTTGAAGCGGAAAGCTTACCGCTCTTTTCATAGAGCTTTCCGGCATAATCCGTTGCAAGGAATGTAGCAAAAAGGTTTGCAGAATCTTTCTTTTCGCTGTATCCGTTAATAACAAGCGAATCCGTTACGGATAAGGATCTTGAACGGAAGGCTTCGGAAACGTCCGGTACACAGGCATATCCAAATTCAAATTCTTCTATCTCATCGGTCTTTGGAGCATCTTCTGAAGATTCTTCGCTGCTTGATCCTTCTGTTCCGTTTTCTTCGTCAAGAGCATCAGCCATGGCGGCTATTTTCTTTTGCTCTTCTTTTTCCGCAATGTATGCGTTAACCTTTGCAATGGCATCGCTTGTAACCAAAGTGTAAACTGTCTTTCCGTCAAGGAAATCGCTTAACACATCAGCATAATCCGATGTCTTTGCATCGATTGAGAAAGTCTGATTTAGCTGCTGATAAACCTGCATGCAGGCAATTGTCGCATCATTGTCGATATCGATGTTTGAGGTATCATCACCGGCATCTCCGCCAACAATCATGTAGTTACCAACAAACATGTAGTTATAAAAGATATCCGATACGTCCCATTTTAGGATTGAAGAAACCCTGTCGGGAGCTTCGTATACATCCGCGAAAGCTTTAATCTTATCAAAGCTGTCGGGAATATAGTCATCGATTGTAATCTTCTTTTTGTGTGCTTCTTCTTTGGCGATATCTTCGATGTGTTCAATCTGTTCATCGCCTTCTTCAAATTCCAGATCTTCATAGCTTAAGCCTTCGCCCACAGCTTCATAGTCTTCGGAATTTACCTTTTCAACCCAGTTCTTTAAATAGGTTTTGTTGTACAAAAGCACGCTGGTTTCAAAAGCAAGAGGATATGCTACATACTCATCGTGATAAGAAACCGCATTCAAAGCGCCCTTACCAAAATGTTCCTCATTCATTATATTCTTAGGGTCTCTTACTTTTGAAGCAAGGCCCGCAAGATAAGCTTTTTCAAGAGAGTCGTTTGTAAGTATGTATAAATCGGGGTAGTTTTCATTCTTTAAAGAAGCCTTATTGATTTCTTCAAGGTATTCACCCGAATTCATTAAAGTAGGAATAACTCTGATTCCCGGGTTCTTTTCATGGAATTCAACGGCGGCATTTGTAAGAAAATCTGTAAGGACTTCTTCCGTATACCATAAGTAAACCGTCTCAACCTGGTAAAAAGACTGCTCTTTTTCTTCCTCTTTAAGTAAGTTATTTCGATTTCCCACCACAAGTATGCTCACAAGCATAGCTATGATAAGAGCTATTACAACCAATTTTTTAGTAAATGACATATCCACAAATCCCTATGCCTTATCGATACAATCCTCCAAAATTGCAATCATTTCATCCACATTTTCTTTGGATACGATAAGGGGCGGCACAAATCGCAAAATGTTCGTACCGGCATTAATTAATACCAAACCTTTTTTAAGGGCTTCATTAATTATAGGAGCAACGGGAACGCTAAACTCAAGTCCCTGTATAAGCCCCAAACCTCTGTGAGCTATGATTTTATCGGACTTACTTTTAAGTCCCTCAAGCTTTTCATAGAGGTAGTCGCCCACTACGTTAACATTCTTAATTATATTGGATTGTGCAAATATTTCAAGCACTTTATTGGCTGCGGCGCATGCCAAAGGGTTGCCACCGTAAGTAGTTCCGTGGTCTCCGGCAACTAATGAATTTTTTGAAACTTTTTCATTAAGAAGAAATGCACCGATGGGAACACCACATCCTAAAGCCTTCGCAACAGTCATAATATCGGGCTTTACACCGTACTTTTGCCATGCAAACATGTAGCCTGTTCTTCCCATTCCGCACTGAACTTCGTCTAAAATCAAAAGAATGTCCTTTTCTTCGCAGACTTTCTTTACGCCTTCAATAAATTCCTTTGTGGCAGGATAAATTCCGCCTTCGCCCTGAACCGTTTCAAAAATGATGGCACAGGTCTTTTCGTTAACCAAAGAAAGAACACTGTTTAAATCATTCATCTTTGCAAACTTAATGTTACCGATGCCGGGCTCAAAAGCTTCTCTGTACTTAGGATTTCCTGTAACTGACAAAGCGCCCATTGTACGTCCGTGGAAAGAATGCTCCATGGCAATTATTTCATGGTCTGTACGTCCGTCTTTGTTAAAAGCATATTTTCTAGCTGCCTTAAGTGCGCCTTCGATTGCTTCCGCACCGCTGTTTGTAAAGAAAACTCTGTCCATTTCGGAAACTTTGACAAGTTTCTTTGCAGCTTCGATTGCAGGCACATTGTAATAATAGTTTGAAGTATGAATAATCTTATCTATCTGGTTTTTAAGGGCATCATTATACTCTTTATTGTTGTATCCCAAAGCAAAAACTGAAATACCCGCAACAAAATCAAGATATTTCTTTCCGTCTTCATCGTAAAGATACACTCCGTCACCGTGGTCAAACACCACAGGATAACGATTATATGTATGAAGAAGCACTTTTTCAGCTTCATCAATATGCTGTTGCATGCTCATTTTTTACCCTCCGAATTATTCCACGTCTTTTCTGAAACAGGTTCCGATTCCTTCGTTTGTAAAGATTTCAAGAAGTAAGCAGTGTGCGATTCTTCCGTCCAAAATATGGACTCTTGTAACGCCTTCTTTAATAGCTTCCGTACAATTTGCAAGCTTGGGAAGCATTCCGCCTCCGATAACACCGCTGTTTATAAGCTTGTCTGCTTCTGTCTCCGTTAAATGAGATATGAAGGTTGATTTATCGTTAAAGTCTTTATAAACACCCTCTACATCAGTCAAGAAAGCAAGCTTTTCAGCCTTTACTGCCTTTGCAATGGCACATGCGGCATCATCCGCATTTATGTTATAAGTAGTAAAGTTTTCATCGGTTCCGATGGGAGATACGATGGGCAAAAAGTCTTTTTCCAAAAGATCGAGTAAAACCTTTGTATCTACCTTTGTAACATTTCCGACAAATCCTATATCTTCGCCGTTTGAATACTTCTTTTCACAGGTTAAAAGTCCACCGTCTTTACCGGAAATACCAACAGCCTTAACCCCAAGCTCCTGCACCATTGTTACAAGTGACTTATTTACCTTACCAAGAACCATTTCAGCAATTTCCATGGTTTCTTCATCTGTAACTCTTAAGCCGTTTACAAATTTAGGCTGCTTACCCGTTTTTTCAACCCACTTGCTTATTTCCTTACCGCCGCCGTGGACGATGATAGGCTTAAAACCAACCAATTTAAGAAGGGTTACATCCTTAATAACGTTCTTTTGAAGTTCGGGATCGCTCATGGCAGAACCGCCGTACTTTACAACAATTATCTTACGGTTGAACTTTTGAATATAAGGCAATGCCTCAATAAGTACTTCTGCTTTTGAAAGCAGCTTGTCCATTTCTTTCTTTTCCATGATTCTTAGCTCCTATAGTCTGCATTTATAGATACGTACTCATGCGTAAGGTCGCATCCCCACGCTGTCGCACTCTCGTTACCTGAATGAAAATCCGCCAAAACCTTAACGGTTTCTTCGGATAAAAGCTTTGTGGCTTCTTCTTCAGAAAATTCTACTCCAAAGCCGTCTTTAAAAATAGTGATTGATTTGTCTTTCCCTTCAAAAGAAAGAGTAACTTTATTGGGATCAAAAATCACTCCGCTATATCCAAAAGCGCACATGATTCTTCCCCAGTTTGCATCGTGTCCGTAAATTGCCGCCTTTGTAAGGTTAGAGCAAATAACAGACTTTGCCAAAACTCGGGCATTTTCTTTGGTATCAACTCCTTTAACGGTAACTTCCAAAAGCGCCGTGGCACCTTCTCCGTCAGCCGCCATTTTCTTTGCCAAAGTTTCCATTACATAATTAAGGGCTGCCTTAAAGGTTTCAAAGTCTTTTCCTTCTTTTTCTATCTTAGGATTCTTTGCAAGGCCGTTTGCAAGCACCACCAATGTATCGTTTGTGGAGGTATCTCCGTCAACGGAAATCATATTAAATGTATCCGTTACATTTTCACTTAAAGCCTTTTGAAGAAGACTCTTTTCAATGTCACAGTCGGTTGTGATAAAGCCAAGCATGGTGCACATATTGGGGTGAATCATGCCCGCTCCCTTACACATTCCGCCGATTGTAACCGCTTGACCGTCTAAGTCAATCTCCACTGCAACCTGCTTATTTACTGTATCCGTGGTCATTATTGCCTTAGAAGCCATAGTGCCTGCCTCCAAGGAATCACTTAAAGAATTGGCTAAGGCATTTACGCCGTTAATTATCTTTTCAATAGGAAGCTGCATTCCGATAACTCCGGTGGAAGCTACCAGCACTTCATCATTTCTTTCCAAAACCTTCTTTGCAGCCTCTGCGGTTTCTTTACAATATTTAAGGCCCTGCTCACCGGTGCACGCATTTGCAATTCCCGCATTTACTACGACAGAAGAAACCGTTTTGTCTTTTGAAGTAATTTCTTTGTCCCATAAAACGCAGGCTGCTTTAACCACATTTGATGTATAAACACCCGCCGCCGTTGCGGGAGCGCTTGATACTATCATTGCCATGTCAGTTCTGTTCTTATATTTAATACCTGCCGCAAAAGATGCAGCCGCAAAACCCTTAGGAGCCGTAACTCCGCCGTCAATCACCTTCATTTATTTATCCTCCCCGATGTAGGCTATAATATTTTCAGTATTAAGTGTAAAGTCGTAATAGTTTAAATCTTCTCTCTTTGTCCAGCCGATGCTCTTCCAAAAGGCGTTTCCCACGTCGTTTTTTGTAAATGCAATCAAAGAAACCTTATTGATGCCTTCCTTTTTTAAAGCATTCATGCAATGCACCACCATGTCTTTTCCGATTCCGTGGCGTCTGTAGTCTTTATCAACGCATACGTGATAAAAGCAACCGCGACGTCCGTCGTTTCCGCAAAGTATGGCGCCTACCACTTTTCCGTCAGCCACTGCCACAACGGATGTGTCAGGGTTTCTTTTTAAAAATCTTGCCACGCCTTCCTTTGAATCATCAATGCTTCTTATTGCAAAGCCGGGAATTGAATTCCATAATGCATATACATTCTCATAATCTTCAATTGTCATTGTTCTAACTAAAGCTTCCATTTTCTTTTCCTTTATATATATGTCGAAGCAATCGACACTTCATTCTGAAAATCCTTTTGCATAACTATACGCTTGAATTTGTATTTATGCAACCGTTTATGCATGTTTTTGTATACTTTTTACACATATTGGGTATTTTTATGCATGATTTTCTACTTGCATTGCATAAAAATACGGTTTATATTAAGAAACAGCAAAAGAAATCGTCCTGTAGGACCGATCATTTATAAATAAGGAGACTTAAACATGGCTAAGGAAAAAGTAATTTTGGCATATTCCGGCGGACTTGATACAACCGCTATCATCCCCTGGTTAAAAGAAAACTTTGATTATGAAGTTGTTTGTGTGTGCGTTGACTGCGGTCAGGGCAACGAGCTTGACGGACTTGAAGAAAGAGCAAAGTATTGCGGAGCCGAAAAGCTTTATATTGAAAATGTAATTGATGAATTCTGTGACGAATACATCGTTCCCTGTGTGCAGGCACATGCGGTATATGAAAACAAGTACTTACTCGGAACATCAATGGCTCGTCCTTGCATCGCAAAGAAACTTGTTGAAATTGCACGTAAGGAAGGCGCTACAGCAATCTGTCACGGTGCTACCGGCAAAGGTAACGACCAGATCCGTTTTGAACTTGGAATCAAGGCTCTTGCTCCCGATTTAAAGATCATCGCAGCATGGAGGAACGAAAAGTGGACACTTGACTCCCGTGAATCAGAAATCGAATATTGTAAGGCTCACGGAATCGAGCTTCCTTTCTCAGCTGACAACTCATACAGCCGTGACCGTAACATCTGGCACATTAGCCATGAAGGACTTGAACTTGAAGATCCTGCCAACGAGCCTAACTACGATCACCTTTTAGTGCTTGGCACCACACCCGAAAAAGCTCCCAATGAAGGCGAGTACGTTTCTTTATCCTTTGAAAAGGGTGTTCCCGTAAAGTTAAACGGAAAAGCCATGAAAGTATCGGAAATTATCACCGAACTTAACAAATTAGGCGGCAAACACGGTATCGGAATTGTTGATATCGTAGAAAATCGTGTAGTTGGTATGAAATCCCGTGGCGTATATGAGACACCCGGTGGTACAATATTGTACGAAGCACATCAACAGCTTGAGGAATTAATCCTCGATCGCGAAACTTTACGCGAAAAAGAAGAGATGGGCATGAAGTTTGCTCAGATAGTATATGAAGGAAAGTGGT